>JANQKU010000173.1 GCA_028280955.1 Opitutaceae bacterium | reverse complement strand
TCTCTTCGAATGGCTTAAATTCGAATTTTCCCAACCCTCGCCTGAACTGTTTTTTGTGGAGAATTTTCGTATCTTTCCCACTGGGACCTACCGGCCATTGCTTTCCGTTCTTTCCCAGCTCTTCCCATTTAATCCCGGCAAAAAATGGGACGATTTTTGAAATTTCTTCCAGAACGCCTGCCGCTGTATAGTCAGGCTGTTTGTAGCCCAGACGATTCATCATATCCACCACGATCTGCCCATCGGGCTTTGTTCCCTGGAGTGGTTTCACCACTTGATTCACTCGCTGCACACGCCGCTCTCCATTGGTAAAGGTTCCACTTTTTTCCAGGAAGGAAGAAGCCGGAAGGATGACATCGGCATACTTGGCCGTCTCTGTCATGAAAATCTCCTGCACAACTACCAAATCCGTGCTTTCCAAGGCTTTAATGACCTTATTGGTATTGGGGTCTGTCTGCGCAATGTCTTCGCCGATAATCCAGAGAGCCTTCAACTTTCCTTCAATCGCTGCATCAAACATCTGCGGAATTTTGTAGCCGACATGTAACGGCAGCTTTGCCCCATAAAACTCTTCATACTGTTGATGGACTTCCGGCAGGGTTACGTCCATATAGCCGGCGCCCTGGTGAGGCTGGACCCCCATATCGGCAATTCCCTGAACATTGTTCTGCCCGCGTAGTGGATTTACCCCTACACCCTTTCGTCCAATATTTCCCGTCAACAAAGCCAGGTCAGCAATCTGCATCACCGCGAAAGTCCCCTGAGAATGCTCTGTCACCCCAAGGCCATGGAAACTCATTGCATTGGGAGCCGATGCATAGGCAATCGCTACCTCACGCATTTGTTCCCGGGAAACCCCGGAAACCTGCTCCATTTTTTCCATATCCATTTCTCGGATATGCTTTACGAAATCATCATAACCCTCCGTCCTGTTCTCGATAAACTGCTCATCGACCAATCCCTCCTCGATGATATAATACATCATCATATTGAGGACAGCCACATTCGTCCCGGGGCGCAGCGCGACATGATGTGTCGCATAATTGGCCAGGTCAATCCTCCTGGGATCGATAACAATGGATGTTTTGCCCTTCATGGCAAACTGCTTTAATTTCGCGCCCGTAACGGGATGCCCATCCGTCGGATTAGCGCCGATTACCAAAATACAATCCGTATGATTTAAATCATTGATGGAATTAGTAGCTGCTCCCGTTCCGAAAGTTCTCTGCATGCCCAGCGCTGTGGGAGAGTGACAAACTCGGGCACAGCCATCAATATTATTGGTACCAACCACCGCACGGATAAATTTCTGCATGAGGTAATTTTCTTCATTGGTGCAGCGGGCCGATGAAATGCCGGCAATCGAATCGGGACCAAATTCCTCTTTAAAACCAGTCAGTTTCTCCGCAATAAAATCGTAGGCCTCGTCCCAGGTGGCTTCTTCAAATTCTCCATTGCGTTTGATCAGGGGAAACCTCAACCGATCTTTATGATTATAAAATTTAAAGGCATACCGCCCCTTCAGGCATGTGTGCCCGTTGTTCACCTCCGCATCATAAGGCGCCTGAATGGAGAGAATTTCTCCATTACGTGTCGCGACATCCAAATTGCAGCCCACACCACAATACGTACAAATAGTACGCGTCTTTTCGGTCGACTGAATGGACTTCGACATAAAAATATCCGAAATAGCGGACGTCGGACATGCCTGTGAACAAGCCCCACAGCTGACACAATCGGAATCCATAAAGGATTGGTCCATTCCCTTGATAATATGGCTGTCAAAACCACGGCCTGCCATGCTCAGCACAAATTGACCCTGCACCTCATCACAAGCGCGCACACATCGATAACAGTTTATGCACTTGGAAAGATCCGATGTCATGTAAGGATGGCTCTTGTCCTTCTCCCGGTTTGTATGGGTCTCTCCCTCAGGGTATCTCACCTCTGTTATGCCTACGCGTGCGGCCACTGTTTGCAGCTCGCAATTCCCATTCACCTCACAGGTTAAACACTCCAGTGGATGGTCCGTAAGGACCAATTCAATGATGTTTTTTCGCAGTCGGGTGATATTATCCGAGTCCGGATAAATATAGTTTCCCTCCATTATCGGTGTATGGCAGGAAGCCATCGCCTTCGTCTTACCCTCTTTCTCCAGTGCCACATCCACACTACACACTCGGCAGGAACCGAACGGATCCAGATTAGGCGCATCGCAAAGTGTCGGGACCGAATCCTCGCCCTGATGCCGCCGCATGAATGATAATATTGTCTCTCCCTCTTTTATCTCAAAAGGCTTATCATTGATGTATGCTGTCTTACCCATAGTTTCTCCTCTCAATTAAAGTAAGCTTTCAGTTCGTCATTAAAATACTCCATCGCATTTCGCACAGGTAAAGGGATGCCTCCTCCGTGCGCACAGAGCGACCCTGATGCCAGCGTGTGCAAAAGGTCATCAAAAAGTTCCCGATCAATCTTCATCCCATTTTTCAAACTGCCCTCCGTAAGTTCATGCCCTCTTTTTGTCCCCAACCGGCAAGGGAAACACTTACCACAACTTTCATAAGAGGCAAAATCAAACAAATGATTGATATACTCCATCAGTGAAAAAGTCTTTGGAATACTCACGACAGAAGCATGTCCCAGCAAAAAGCCTGCCTGGGTGAAAGACTCAAAATCGACAGTGAGATCATCAATCTTGGACAGTGGCACGATCCCACCCAGAGGACCTCCAATATGCAAGGCCTTAACCGGTTCTTTAAATCCGTCACCCCACTTATAGACGACTTCAGATAGCGGCGTACCCATTTCCACTTCGACTATCCCCGGACGATTAAAGCGCCCATCCAGGCAGACTAATTTCGTTCCCGATGATCGCTCTGTCCCAATCGCTTTGTAAGCTCTGCCTCCATGTTGAATAATATATAACAATCCCGCCAGAGTCTCCACATTGTTCACTGCAGTCGGCTTGCCAAATAAACCTTCTTGGGTTGGATAAGGAGGTCTCGCGCGCACTTCTGGACGTTGTCCTTCGATCGAATTGATCAACGCCGTTTCTTCTCCACAGATATAAGCGCCCTGTGCTTTGATGATCTTAAAATCAAAAGTAAAACCGGAGCCTTGAATATCTTCTCCTAGCAAATTCTGATGCCTCAATTCCTCAATGGCCGATTCGATGATTTCCACCGAATCCGGATATTCCGCACGAATGTACAAAACACCCCAATTAGCGCCGGCAGCATAACCCGCGACCATCATGCCAAAAAGCACTGCCAAAGGCCTCTCCTCCAGCAAATACCTGTCTGAGTAAGCTCCCGGATCTCCTTCATCCGCATTACAAATGATAAATTTCGTGTCACTTTCCACCGATCGGCAGGATTCCAACTTAAATCCTATGGGGAACCCTGCGCCACCTCTACCGCGAAGACCGGACCCTTTGATTTCGTCGAGAATCTCTATCGAATCGCGGCGCAAAGCATTACGCAGCAAATGGAAAAGTTCCTTTTTGTCGTATTCTGCCGTGAGCACCGCAATCCCATGAGCTTCGACCGCATAAGAATCTCTGGATGACTTATGGTTTTCCGCGATCACTGAACGGATCTCTTTGATCGCCTTGCCCGAATAATTATAACCTCCGAGATGAAAAGCGGCATTTTCATGACAACGCCCCAAGCACGTCATGTGCCCAATCTCTTCTTCTTTAAAATGCTTCTTCAGCTCTTTTTTGACCCCATCCTGCGTCTCGGCGCAGAGACAGGCAGAACCATTACAGACATACACCTTCTTGCCCTTGTTCTCGGGCTTCATGAAATCATAAAATGTCGCGGCTCCATAGGTATTGGCCTTACCAATCAGAAACTCATCAGCCAACTTCCCGAGTTCTTCCTTAGAAGGCGTTCCTTCTTCAACAGCCGCCTGCCCCATCTTTTCGAAGAGACTGTCAACAATCCCTTTCCGTCCTGATAATTCACTGAGATTCTTAGGCATAATGTCTAGGTTTGGCTTCGACTCCCCTCCTTGAAAACAAGGCACAGAGTACGATAAAAAGTATCTATAAGGTTATCTAAATAAGTGTATAAACCGACCAACGTAACCATCGTCATATACGAGACAATCCTGAAGTGACGGAGGAAAAAGCTGGGACGATTGGCGAAAATGAACACGGAAGACCTAGAAATGCAAGCCGATCAGGAGGCTTCAAAATGAGGTGTGCAACCTTGATTATAGAGATCGCCCTTGCTCTAATTGAAAGCCTCATGAGCCCGGACATTCAGAAAATCATCTCATCTCTGAAGTTGGAGCCCCTGCCCGGAGAAGGCGGTTTCTTTCGCCAAACCTACCGGACGGATGCCACATTTAAGACATCAGGAGAGCTCCGCCCTCTGGCCACAGCTATTTATTTTCTCATAACACCCACCGATTTTTCAGCCCTTCACCGACTCAAAAATGACGAACTCTATCACTTTTATGCCGGAGACCCCATCGAACAACTGCTTCTTTTTCCGGATGGTCACAGCAAAACACGTATCTTGGGAAACAACCTCCTCGCAGGCCAGGAACCTCAAGCTCTCATCCCGGCAAATGTTTGGCAGGGATCCAGGCTTCTGGCAGGTGGTCAGTGGGCTCTGGTCGGATGCACCCTCTCGCCTGGCTGGATAGAGTCCGACCTCTGTCTGGCAAACGCTCCAGATCTCATTTCCCAGTATCCGGCTAGAAGCGATTTGATTCTGGCTCTCTCCCGAGAATAAACCTATTTGAATTAACATCAAAATGCGTCCTCACACCCGCAGCAAAGTTGCCTCCTATCTTTTCTATATCCCCTTTGCCCTGCCCATTTGGAAATTCTTCAAAGGAGCCGGCGTTAAAGTGGCGGACATGCGGCGCAACTATCAATTGGCCGGGTTGACGGAAGCTGACCTGAATCCGGATCCCTTCAAACAATTCGAAAAATGGTTTGCCGAAGCCGTTCACGTAAAAATCCCGGAACCCAATGCCATGGTTCTGGCAACTGTCGGAGCAAACGCACAACCCGCTACCCGTACAGTTCTCCTCAAAGAATTCAGCGCCGCCGGCTTTGTCTTTTACACCAATTACGGCAGCCGCAAAGGTCAGCAAATCGATCAAAATCCGGAGGTTTCCCTCCTCTTTCCCTGGATTTCCCTGGAGAGACAAGTCGAGATAAGAGGGGCCGTCACCAAAGTCTCCCGGGAAGAAACCGAAGCCTACTTTTACAGCCGTCCCGTTGGCAGCCAACTCGGCGCCTGGGCCTCTCATCAAAGCCAAGTCGTGCCCGATCGTTTCGCCCTGGAAAAACGAATTGCCGAACTCATGGAAAAGTATCGCGGTAAAACCATTCCCCTCCCGCCCTTCTGGGGAGGGTATCGCGTCGAACCCATCAGTATCGAATTCTGGCAGGGTCGCCCCAGCCGGCTTCATGATCGTCTCCGCTACACTCGGAAGGCAGAAGGTCGATGGATAATCGAACGCCTTTCTCCCTGATAGCCATATTCCATCCGAAACCTCTATGAAAATTCTCCTAACAGGTGCCTCCGGACTTGTCGGCTCAAACGTCGCCAAGGTGGCAAGTCGCAGAAGACATGAAGTGCTCGGTATTGCGTCTTCCTGGAGTGAAGATATCCCCGGCGTCAATCATCTGCACCGCCTCGACTTACAGGATGAAAACGAAACAACCGCTCTAATACTCGCCTACTTTCCCGATGCCATTGTCAACGCCGCTGCCATTTCAAATCCATCTGCCTGCGAAAAAGATCCCGTCCTCTCCAGAGCCATCAACGTGACACTTCCGGAAGTCCTGGCCAAAATATCTCATCATCTCGGAGCACGCCTGATTCACCTCTCCAGTGAACAAGTCTTTGACGGGAAGAATGAGTTTTACCACCCCTCAGATCCTGTTTGTCCCATCAACCTTTACGGCCAGCAAAAAGTCGTATCCGAACAGCAAGTCGAGAATTTTGCGCCGGAAACAACGACGATCATTCGAGTGCCTCTCCTTTCCGGCAACAGTCTCACCGGGCAACACAGTCTGCACGAAAAACTCTTTGCCCAATGGTCCACTGGGGAAAAAACCCCTCTTTTTGCAGATGAATTCCGTCAACCCTGCTCAGCCGAAAATCTTTCCGAAGTCATCGTCGAATTATGCGAAAGAGTCGACCTGACCGGTAAATTTCACTGGGCCGGCAGAGAAACTCTTTCCCGCTTTGAAATTGGAACCCAAATCCTCAACCACTTCAAACTACCGGAAACACTCATCGAAAAAAGTTCGCAAAAGACGGTTTCAGAGACGACTCCACGCCAAGCAAAGCTTTCACTTAAATGCGATGCTCTCACCCAAAAGTTAAAAACATCGCCGCAAACCTTTTCAGAACAACTGGAACTCCTAAACGTGCCCAAACCCTTTCAGTCCTGGTATCATTCCACTTGATTTTCAGCTTTTCCGAGTTTTCTTAAACAGCCTCCCTTAAAAGAACCTGCTTAACTGCTGGTTGATCCTCTTAATCCTGTCTAAAATTTTTTAGGCAGCCTCTGGAATAAAAATCCCTTCGATTTTCTTCATTGCACAATCGGCTACTCGCGGCTACCGATAAAAGCTGTTATTTATAAAGATTCCCCTTCACCGTGATCTTCACACCTGCTCAAAACTCCATCCGATTGACCCCTTTACAACGGTATTTTTTCTGCGCCCTGCTCTTCATTAGTGGTGCTAGCCTGTCGGGTATGGAGGAAATTGTCTGGCCGGACATCCCCGACTACTCCCCTGGAGATACTGCCATTGCCGATCTTTATACGCCTGTTCAGCTAGTCGTTCTGGATGTTGAAAGAACAGAAACCGAACGTGAAGAAAGACTGGGACAACTCGCTCCCATTTATTCCTATCATCCTGCAACCAAAGAGAAAGTTGAATCAAAATTGACGACTGCTTTCCTCCGGGCGCGTGACGAGTTTATCAAGGAACTGGAAAGTAACTTTGGTCACAGCAAACTCGACAAGATGGAGCTGAGCTCCAGCCAATTCGCACTCTTCCAGAAAAGATTTAAACCCACCCAGAGTGAGTTTGTCATTACGCCCGCGCTGGCTAAAACCTGGGGAACAGGCGATTCCGGAAATCGTGTTCTGATGCAATACAAGTTCGCCATTGCCGAAGCTATCGGAAAACGCCACATCATCGATGATAGCGAGCTTTCAGAACGACTGGCCAGTTCCCCCCGGATTCTCGTAGTTACGCCACTTCATTCCGACCAGGAACTCAGCGCTCTGGAATTGGATTCCGGTGAATACTTCGGCAAAAGCGATCTCATCCCCCTCTCACAAATCAAAACGGCTATCTCCGATAAATTCACCCAGGAAAGATGGCAGTTCAAAGAATTCATTTCGTCTCTCGTCGAGCCCACCTTGCAGTTTGAAGAAGAATTGACCTACCAGCAACACGCATTGGAAATAGCCGATCTCTGGAACGCTATGCGCTATGACCCCGGGCAACTCATTATCGCCAAAGGCGATCTGGTTTCGCTACAAACCATCGCTGCGATAGACCATCTCAAAAAACTCAAACCTGTCATTTTAACCATCACTCAACCCGCGCCCATTCCCGCTGGACCCTTCTCCGAAGCGATCGACCCCAAATGGTTTTGGAGTGCGATCGCTGCCACTGTTCTTCTTTCCATTTTCCTTGTTTTCTCGATGACTCGCCGTCACAGGAGACACCCCGCCGGCTCACAGCTCGCTCTATCTGAGGAGCCTCTCAATCCCAATGGAGACCTGCGTGAACGCCTGCTTCCTCATCTGGCCCGTCAACTGAAAGACAAACTTGTCGTTGGCCTCGTCTCTCAGCGACGCCAGATGCTTTCCAATGAATCCTCTGCCACTGCACAGGTCCAAGAACTCGAAGCCCGACTCGCTGATCTTCATCCAAAGATTCAGGAAAAAATACATGCGTATGAACGGCAGATTGAAGAACTGCAGCAAGACTTGAAAGATAAAGAAGACGAAACACGTGAAATCATTCGGGCCAAAATAGTCCTGGCAAAAGAAGAAAGAGATGCCGAATTAACCCGTCATCTTCCAGACTGGCGCTAGAAGGCCTCTGGTAAGACACCCGAAACGGGAAAAACCTGTTCGACCACCGTCTTCTTTACCACTCCATGAAGTTCCTTATCTTCCCTGATCGTCTTGGTGATGCCGCCGAAAACATGGCGCTCGACTTTCTCATGCTACAACGCTTCACCCCTGCAGACGCCTTCCGCTTTCGCCACTATGAATGGCGTCGCCCTGCTTTTACCTTTGGCCTCAGTCAAAAAATCGACTTCATTCGCCAACAACTACCCGAAGAAACGCTCGATATTTCACGACGAGCCACCGGAGGCGGGCTGGTGGACCACCGGGAAGATTGGACTTATGCCCTTGTCATTCCGAGAAAACATGACCTCTGCCAACGCCCCGGGCCAAATGTTTACCGGCAAATCCACGCCGCAATGGTTGACGCCCTCAATCAACAAAGCGCCGGAGTCTGCCTCGAAGAACAACCACCCGAAACACCTATGGGTATCTGTTTCACCCGAGCAGAAATCAATGATGTCGTCCTCGCAACCAATGGGACCAAAGTCGCCGGAGCTGCCATGAAACGGAATAAAAAAGGCCTCCTCTTCCAGGGATCTATCTGGAAGCCTCTTTTACCCGGATTAGACTGGGAGCGTTTTGCCGAAGCCTTTCCCGCCTCCCTCGCCAAATTGGCAGACGCCGAAATCGAATACCCCGGCTGGCCGGATTTTGATCCCGACGAAGAAACGGCTCTCATCGATCAATACGCTTCTCCCGAATGGATCGAAGCCCGCTAGATAGAAAAATAACCCATCCTGTCCAATATACTCATCCGTGGCATGAGGATTTTCAGAACTAGGATAATAGTTTATCCGCAGATTTGAAATACCATTAACACAGATTAAACAGTCACTGACATATCCTGTAGATTTTGTTAATCCTGTCTAAAAAATCACATAATGATTGAAGGGCTCTTTTGATTCACTCAGCAAGGCTCGCTTGGGCAGATTGGGCTAAATGGCCCATCTGTTCGAGTAAAACACAGCTAATGGGTCAAAAGGAACTTTCAATCAAAGTTTGGAGCCACAGTTTTTGCAAAAGTTAGCCCCTTCCGCATGCCCCTCATCACTGCATTCCGGGCAAGCTTCCGTCGACACCTTTTGACGAGTCACTCCGGCGAGTTCCACCGAGATAATGCCTGTCGGCACTGCGAGAATGCCGTAGCCCAAAATCATCACTATCGAAGCCAAAGTCTGGCCGGCCACTGTATGCGGGGTTACATTTCCGTAGCCAACCGTTGTCATCGTCACAATTGCCCAGTAAATCCCTCGCGGAATACTGGTAAACCCGTTCTCCTCCCCCTCAATCAAATACATCAACGTCCCAACGATTAACACAATCGTCAAAACCGCACCCAGGAAGACAATGATCTTACGTAAACTTGCCTTCAAAGCTGCACGTAACATCTGAGCCTCTCCCACAAAGTGACTCAATTTTAGCACTCGAAAGACCCGCAACAAGCGCAACGCTCGAATCACCAGCAGCGATTGGGTTCCGACAATGAACAAACTCAAATACGTCGGCAAAATCGCCAAAAAATCAACGATCCCGAAAAAACTGAAAGCATAACGAAAAGGTCGTCGAACCGCCATCAACCTTAGTCCATATTCTATGGTAAACAAAATCGTCAGCCCCCATTCAAAAGCTCTCAACCAACTACCATAGGTAATGCGATAAACTGTCACACTCTCAATGCAAACTGCCACCACGCTTAACACGATAGTAAGCAACAACCCAACATCGAACACCTTTCCTGCCGGAGTCTCTGCTTCGAAAATAATTTCATGCAGAGACGTTCTCCAGGAATCTTTTACGGGGCGTTCAGATTTCATCAATTAAGGTTAAACAAACTCTACAAACTGAACCAAACAACAAAAGACTAAAAACTATTTCTATTTTTCAGAATTTTTTCTAAAAAGGAGAAATCAAGGCTGCAGTGAATTTTAGACAGAATCCACAGGATATGTCAGTGACTGTTTAATCTGCGTTAATGGTATTTCAAATCTGCGGATCATAAAAACTCTCAACCCATTTGACCTTCTATATGACTAACGGGCTACATACATTACAAAATCCTGTTAATCTTGTCTAAAAAATTGACACCCCCTACTTTAAAAAATCTGTGCCAATCTGCGCAAATCTGCAGATAAAAACAACTCCTCAACCCAACCAAACCTGTGAAAGAGACCCCCTCTCACCCCACGCCGTTTCTTGTCTCCAGTGAAGGCAGTGGCCGTGCTACCGCTTATTCAGAGCAACCCAAAATCATCACGGCAAACGGCAAAACTTACATCGCCTGGCTGGATGCCGGCAGCGAAGGCTTCCGTGTGCGGGTTCGCACCCTCGATCAAACAACCGGTAAATGGTCGGCTACCGTCACCGTCGGTGAAGCACAAGACAATCACGGCGGTCCGGGTCTGACCATCGACAGCCAAGGGCATCTTCACATCATTTTTTATCCTCATCACGAACAATTCCGCCATCGACGTTCCACTCGACCACACGATGTTTCAGCATGGGAACCGGAAATCCGTTTTGGCCAAGCGTTGTCATTCCCCACCGTCGTCTGTACGCCAGATGATACACTCATTCTTACGGCGCGACGCGGCGACCCCGACAATGACCCGCAGGTGAACCCCTTTACCCAGGAGCTCTGGGAAAAACCGGCCGACGGTGAATGGCGTTACCTGAATACATTGATTGCTTCCCGCGTTGTGGAGTATGCGCAATTCGCCACCGCCTTGGCCTGGGGACCAGACCATCGCACCTTACATCTCAATTGCCGCATTTACGAACGGCTCTCGAGTAAAGAAAACACTGCATTGACCACAGTTGGATATCTGGTCAGCCCCGATGCCGGAAAAACATGGACGAAATCCGACGGCACTCCAGTCACATTACCAGTCACAGGAGACAACATTGATGTGATCGCTAAGGGCGAGCTCGACAACGGCATCAACCTCAGCTCAGGTCCGCTCGCCGTAGATCCATCCGGAAAACCTTGGATCGTTTACACCAGTGATCGCGGTGAAACCTCGTCATTGATTCTCGCCTCACCTAATGGTCACGCTAAATGGAATCAGCGTGATCTTACTCCCTATTTACCGAAAGACTGGCGTAATCATCGCTGCATACTCGGTATGGGTGGTGGCATAACATTCAGCCGTTCTGGTCATGCTTCTATCATAACGGCTTTAGTCAAATTATCCGACGGGGAATCCTCGAATAACTTGGCTAAAGAATGGGGCCACAGTAACACCGAGATCGTCCGCCTGTGGTCTGAAGACGGCATGGAGACCTTTCAAAGCGAAATCATCACCCCCGACTCCACCCGCGCGCATTGGCTCCCCAACATCGAACGCACCACTGGTCACAATCAAGTGCCGGACATCCCCGGTATCATTTTCACCAAAGGCGAAGCCGGCAGTGGTCTACACGATCTCGCCCTCGGCAACGAAGTCTGGTGGCATCCTCAAAAATAATTCTCATCAAAAAAACTGCGACGGAATGATGGTTTTTAGACAGGATTAACAAGATCAACAGGATGTCTTTTTGGCTGTTTAATCTACGGATTAAACTCTCCCCAAAGTCACCACACATTCCAAATGCCGTGTCTGGGGGAACAGATCAAACGGCTGCACCGCCTTCACTTGATACCCACCCTCAACCAACTGCTGAAGATCACGAATCTGGGTTGCCGGATTACAGGAAATGTAAACCACCGTCTTGGGGCCATAGGCAAGCAGCTGACTCAAAAAAAGTGCATCAGAACCCTTCCGCGGAGGATCGATGATCACAGCTGTTTCGTCAGCCGGATCCTTGACCTGTTCAAAAATTGAAGACGCCTGCCCCAGGATAAATTCACAATTTTCCAGCCCGTTTCGTTTGGCATTTTCCCGCGCCCATTTAATGGATTGCTCGCTGATCTCAATCCCCGTCGCCCGTTCAAAAGAGCCTGCCGCCGTTAAACAAAACAATCCACTGCCACAATAGGCATCGATTAAATAACGAGCTCCTGCTCCCTTGGCCTGATCTCCGGCATACTCCGTAAACGTATCCAAAATGAACGGATTATTCTGAAAAAATTCGCCTGCCGGAAACTGTAGCTCCAAACCCTGAACCCTCTCGCTGATAATCTCTTTCGGATTTGTCGATACCCCCTCCACAGCATCTCGAAGCAAGAGCGTTGCTCCCTTCTTATACGTACCGGCCTTTTCAAGAACCTCTTCGCGCAATGTCGTCAGGCGCTCATTGATCCCCTCCGTTGCTAAGAGACATTCAGGCACATCCACCACCCCGAAACGTTTCCCCTGCTGGCGAAACCCAATCGGCAAAGGTTTATCTGAACGCGGCCTCTCAAAATGTGGCGTTATCTTTGAACGATAGCCATACTCTTTCGGCGACGCAATCACCGAACTCACTTCAAATTCTATCTTTGCCATATGCAGAAGCAGTTCCTGCACCTGCGTTCGCTTCCATTCCAATTGAGCTTCGTAGTTAAGATGCTGGTACTGGCAGCCTCCACACCTTCCAAACAAAGAACAAGGCGGCTCCACCCTGTCTTTCGAAGTTTCCAAAACCCTGATCAAATCCGCTTCAGAATGCCCCGATTGGTTTCGAAAAATTCGGGCCAACACCTTCTCTCCCGGTAGGGCAAACGGCACCATGACCACCCAACCAGACCTCTTCTCCGGTTCACTTCCCAAAGGGACACGGCCCAAGCCCACCCCAAGATTGGTCAGAGTGGTAATCTCCAGCTCAATCTCTTGATGATAGGAAAAGGGGAAATCATTAAACGGTTTTTTTGCCACGGTGGTTTTAAAATGTCACAACCCTCAACAGTGCGAGCAAAAACCAAACCTCCTATTCGAAAGAAATTTTAGACAAGATTAACAGGATAGAATACAAAGACAGGTAGGCATATATTTAAAAAAACCTATCACTTTGCAGCCTTAAGCTTTGAGTAAAACATCAGGGTGTCTACGAGCAATTTGCAGCAACCTTAAGGCAGCTCCAGATGGCTTACGGCGACCTTTTTCCCAACTGACTTCCGTCACTGTTGGAACATTCAACAAACGGGCAAAAACAGGTTGACTCAGATTAAGGGCCTCACGAGCTGCTACGATTTCCTCTGGAGTAATCTCAGGCGCAACGTCTGGCAACTTTACCTTCGTCGTACGCAGTGTAACCTTCTTCTTTTTTGCCACATGATCACGCACGTCTTCGACTGCACTTAAAAATTCGTCTGCATCAAATTGGATTTTGGTCTTTTTCATTTCTGATACTCCTTTTTTATATCTTCAACAGCTTTACGCAGCCGCTTCTTTTGGTCTGTGTTCATATCCATTATATCACCTTTAGTGTAAGCATAGAACAAGTAAAAGATATTCGATTGGGGGATGGATAGATAAATGATCCTCGCTCCTCCACGCTTGCCTTTTCCTTTTGCTCCCCAACGAACTTTGCGCAACCCTGCCAAACTGGGGATGACATCACCAGATTTAGGATTAGCTGCAAGTTCATTTTGGAATCGTCTATACTCTTCATCATTAAACAAGGAATTGATTTGTTTGGTAAACGTAGGATGTTCAATAAAAGTGAACATCTAATTACCCTTACATAGTAAGGTATTTTATCAAGCCTATTTTTTGATTTTACTTCTTATCGAATACCTTCTTCCAGCTTCTCACGATCCTTCACAGAGAACACACTGTCCAAAAACCAAACCGCCACTCATATTTCCATTTTAAACTATCTAAAAGGATCCTCTAGACCTTGTTAATCCTGTCCAAAAAACCTAAAACGGATAGCCTAACGAAAAATGGAAGGTTCCCTCCGGATCCAAAGCACGTGGATTGAGATTATGTCCGTACTCAAAGCGGATCGGACCCATAAATGTTTTAAAACGAAGACCCAATCCCACAGAAGCTAAGGTATCGTTATAAGGATACTTCTCGATAGTCGATGCTGTCCCCAATCCATCGACAAACAAAACAAGTGATAATGAATCGGACAACAACTGCTCGAGTTCGAGATTCAAGAGCGTGTAGGCACGAGCGCCGATGAACTTGCCCTCCGTGTCCCTTGGCGCAGCTTCCGTTCTCTGGTACCCTCGAATCGAACTCTCGCCACCCGGATAAAAAAGCACGCTCGCCGGCACCTGCTTCTCTGCTTCCGCAAAAGACCCAATCACTCCATGCGTCAATCCTGCATGCCAGAAGAGACCACGCGATATCTCACCGTGCATCGAAGCACCAAATTCCGCCCTTTGATAATCCACTTCACCACCGAGTGGTTTGGCCGCCCACTCCGTCCGACTGAAAATCCGGTAACCCTCTCTTGGGTTTAAGGCGCTGTCACGCCGATCTCTTCCCAAACGTAATTCAAGGCTCCCTACCATCGCACTTTCCTGATTGGCCAACTCATCGCCCAGATTATTAAATCCCAAATCCAGATTTTTTAGGGAGTAAACCGTATCCACATCCAATCCCATTCTTTCGAATTGGCGCGACAAACCTACATTCAATCCGAAGTCCTCTCGCACAAAAGCGATCTCTTCTCGTTCTAACGCAAAGACCTTCACGGACAACGAAGTAGGGGTTCCAAAAATTTCGGGAACGAGATAACCCACTTCACCCAAATAGCTCTTCATAGAAGCGATCGTCTTCAATCGGGCTCGATGCCCCAGTCCAAAAATATTCATCTTTTCCACCACAAACCCACCGCGTAGCTGCTCATAGCTTCCCCACCCAAAAAGCATGTCCACATTCCATGTTGTTCGCTCGGTCAAACTAAACTCAACCGATCGGAGCTTCTCCTCAACAGGTTCCAGGTTGTAAGTCACCCGATCAAACACTCCCAAGCGCGACAAGTTCAGTCGCGAATCCTCTAAAAGCGAAGGGTTCAATGGATCACCTTCATTCAGTTTCAGCCGCGATCTAATCAACGAAGGTTTTGTCTCCTCAGATCCTACAAAGGTGATGGAACTGACAAAGACCTGAACCCCTGGCTCAACTTCAATCGATATTTCAACACCCTTTCCCTTTTTTGATTCAGGCCCAACCTTTAGCGATGACTTGATAACTGTATCCGGATAACCAACTTCAAAAAAACGGTTGCGCAACTCTTTTGCAATATCCTGAGCAATGAAACGATTATAAGGTTGTCCCAAGTAGGGCGATACATCTACCGACGACTTTGGAGGGTCTCCTTTGATAACGACTGTGACATCTTTTACGTAATGCTTGACCCCTTCATCGATTACCACCTGCGCCAGACAGGCTCCGGTCTCTTTGTCCATACTCAAGACCTCAGTTTTGACCAGAGCATCCTTATACCCCAAATGATTCAAATGCGCTTGCAGATTTCCACCACCTCTTTGCAACAACCCCGGCGTAAACAAACGAGCCTTCTCACTCTGAAACAGGAACGGCTCTGAAAAAAAGAATGCCTCTACCTCCTCTACTGCCAAAACCTGATTCCCAACTATCTCCAACTCCTGGTAATAGAAACCAGGCCCTTCAATTAAGTCGAAACGAACAAAGGTCGCAGACGTATCACGCGGCAAAAAAACATCAAAATGACTGTCCCATTCCACTGTTTTTTCCGTTCCATCCACCAAAGTAATTGTCGCCAGCGTTTTTGCCGCCAGGTAACCTTCCGTCTCCAGGTAAGAAATCAAAATCAAAGCAGCATCTTCAATATCCGATGCCGTAAACTCGGCCTTCTCTTCATTAAAAATCAGATCGAGCTGCTTCTTCAGACTGCGGTTCTTAAAAAATCCTCCCTTTTTGACGGACCACTTCGCTCGCTCCGGTTCTTCCTTCGCCTCCAATTCGAAACCCGACCCCGAAAAGACCAAAATCACACAAAAGACCAGGAGACAACGCTGCCACATCTTTTTAGCCGAAGTCGATCTCATTTCGATTCCTCCTCCTCACTGGGTGCCCTCTCCTTCGGTTGTCGTCTCAATATCCGCCAGCGAACGCCTCCATTCCACTCATCATACTCATCGTATTCCCCCAACAATTGAAACCTCTCATCCAGCTTAAACTCTACCTCCAGAGTTTCCTTCCCTTGTTCCGATAAATTCTGGCCCGACTCTATACTGAATCGGCTTCCCAAACCACCTTCACTACCTGATGACAAAAGACCCTGGCTCAAGTAAGTGCCTATCTTAGAAGCGCGTTGCGTTGTGCTATAGGTAAAATTCGAATCGGGCACATCCCCAGTCATCACCATCAACAAAATCTGCTCGGACGACAAGGGTGGACTAGAGGTAAAACGAACACTCGGATCAAAAGCCGAACCCGTAATTTCGATGCCAAGATCATAGCGAAAGCGTCGCGCTTCTCCCAGCAAACTGATCATCGGCGTATAAGGGTCTTCAATACGGATATCTACCAAACCCTCTGTCAAATTAAACGAGGCAAACGGAAACATCAAATTTCCCTCATCGAATTCGACCCTCCCGATCGCTAACGGCTCCTCCAATGTTCCTTTCAGGTTCATATCAATGGAAAGGGCTCCCGTAGCGGCCGGCGTTCGCAGCCTCATAAATCGCTCTCCCTTCACTGCGATGTCCAATTCCCAATCCGCAAACGGCTCCACTTCCACCGAAAAATAAGGAGGTCGTGATTTCGCCGACTGACCTCCACCGCCCGAAGCCGTTAAAACCCTTGTATCGATCAAAAAAAGACCCTCCCGCATCTCAATCGTGCCTGTGATTTTTGCTTCACTTTCGAGTTCTTTACTGACGACGACATCCAAATCCGAGCGAAGCAAAAGACCCGCCTTCCTTACCATTGGCAAATTTTCACCCTTCATGGTGAAGGCAAAGACCAAGTCATCTATATCCCGAAAGTCGATCTGCCCCTGCATTGTCATCGGCTCCCGGCCAATATTACCCTTGAACGCCTGCAACGTCGCGATCGTTTGACCGAATTCCAATCGGGTCTGAATGTCACGGAAGGATCCAAATGGAAAAATCGGCCGTGTATTCAGATTCTCTAGAGTAACAAATCCGTTGAACCCTTTCACTAAATTTCCATTCAACTCGGCTTCAAATTCACCACTCGGGGCAAGCACCTGCGGAGCGAAGAACGCTATGGGTGCCAACTTCGTTTTCGGCGCGACAAAAGCCACTTCCGTTGAGAGCCAATCAACCTCTACCGGCTCCAGAGCAGCCAGTTTCAATGCCTCCTCGGGCCAAACAACTTCCAGCGATGCCTCGAACCTATCCTCCAAAACCTCCGCCACCATCTCGCTTATCCGCAACGTTCTTCCATCGATTTGAGCCTTCGCCTTCACTCTCGTCGGAGGCACTCCATGTTCACCTTCACCCTTCTTTGTCAGGATGCTGAAGACCAAATCACCCTGAGGGTTCTCGAGTGTCCCCTCAAGATTCACCTGCGCATTGAGCGATTCTACCCCCAACGGATGAACCACATCGACCAGAGAAATAATCGTCGGGCTATCACTCGTCTCTATCGAAAGAGCCAATTTCCCTCCCTTATCGGCTACCAAAAAGTCCGTCGTGGAAAGATCCACCTGGTAGGGCAGCTCGCCTTCCATCTTCATAAGTTCACCCTCCAGATCAGAAACCGCAAAAGCATTCAATCGTATCGATTTTTTGAGCAAGGAAAGCTCTCCTTTAAAGAGCAGTTCACTCTCATTCAGCTCGACTGTGCCATCCAACATCGCCTCCGCCTCGATCGGACCCTCATCCCAATGAGCCAACATCTTCATCTCATTCAATTGAGCCTTTGGCGAAGGTGTTTTCAACCAGGGATCAACCCACTCCTCCGTATTTAATCCTTTGATCTCGATAGAAAAATTCGCTTTTTCCGGATAGGCAAATTCCGTTGCCAAAACTACCTGAGCCTCTTCTCCGGAAAGAGAAAACCCTTCGACTGCTCCCTCAATCAAATCGCCTAATAAAAAAGTCATCGCCACTGGAGAATCTAGTGATGCCAAGATTCCCTGGACATTGGAAAGCTCGAACGTCTCCATACCCACCTCGATCCGCTCATCCAGCAAAGACCCCTTAAGCAAGGCTTCTAGACCGGCTTCCCCATTGCCTGCCTCCACTTGAAGCCGCTCAAACGACGTGCCTTCACCCTGCCATTCGACCGCAACCGATAACGGTTTCAGTGACTTCGTTTCAAACAAACCGACTTCAGCGGAACCCGAATGGGTCAACGACTCCCAGGGACCTTCAACTTCGACGGAAGCCTTGACCTCTTGGGCCGCAACTCCCTCAGGCATGAACCTTTTCAAAACCTCTTCCGAAAAAACAATCTGCAAAGAACTCGGGGCCATTTGACGATTTGCCAGATCAGCAGCCCCCTTTGCCAATACCTTGGAACCCGTATCCAATACAATATCCATCGTTTCAATACGCAATTTGGGCCATTGCAAAGTGGCCTCGATCGCAAAGACCTCCGCCGTTAAATCTTCATAAGAAACATCCGTACCTTGCAGGACAAACCTCCCGACTGATGCTCCTGCTTCATCAGCGCTCAAAAACGCTTCACCGGAAAGAGAGCCTGCTAGAGCTTCGATCTGCAAAAGCGTCAGATCCAGGTCAATATCCCATTTCATTTCACCCGTCAGTTGACGATTGGCCAATTCAATCCCCACCGGCTCTACCGCCTGCGCTTTCAATCCCGGAGAAGAAAGACGAAACGTTTCGATATCCAACCTCTCTAAATTACCTGAAAGAGAACTCTCAAAACTCACCGACGGCAAACCATAGACATCTTCCTCTATTGGTATCGTTTCGCCACTGATATGGTTACGATAAACACCCTCTTTCCAGTCACCCGAGAGCGTAAAATCATATCTCGCATACGGCCCCTCCTTCCCAAAATCCGATGATGCCACCGACCAATCGATCCCCTGCCAACTCGCTTCAAAAGGTAGCCAACCCTCTCTTCCAAAAAGTGCGACTGCTTCCAAAAGATTTTCCTTATAAAGGATTCGCACCGATAAGTCTGCCTGTTCCTCACCGGCGCTGAGCTTGTTTTCAATCATCAGTCCCGCTTCCTCGGAAACAAATCGAACAACCATCTCTTCACTGTTCAGATCGGCCACCAGATCCCATTCGTATTCAGAAAATCGATCATGAGACACTATCAGTGAAAAACGTGATTCTCGCCAGGTTATTTCACGCAAGACAATTGCCTGATCATTCATCTTTGCCTGAACGACATCGACTGTGGCAAAAGGCATCCAAGACGCGACTAACCCGGAGGACTCTTCGATCATTTCGATCACCTCTAATAGATTTTCAGGAACTTCTCCTGCAAATTCCTTCGGTGGATCTTGAGATTCCAGCAGATCCACTCGAACCGCTCCCGCAGCCACAAAAGATTGCGACACATCTTCCCATACAGCCTTCCACAGCCAGACCACGGGAGAATAGGCTTCGACTCGATCAATCATCACCGAAGCCTGCGGGGTTGTTGCCACAACATTGGTCAGGGCAAAACGCCCATAGCCCATCCGCTCATATCGTTCATAGACGACACTATCTTCCGGCGCAAAAATGCGAATGGCAGAGCCCAGCCAAAACGGAAGAGTCGCTAGGCCAATAACAGTAAAAGCAATCCCGATGAGGATTCCTCTAAAGGCCCACTTAACAAGGGACCACCAAACCGTTGCAGACGTCTTTTTCAGAACGTTAAGAAAAAAGCTCTAAAATTGCCAATTACGAGAACTTAATGGGACCTCAGGCTCATCCACTTTGTTTCACCTGTACTCCTGCATCCAGAGCCTGAAAAATACAACTCCTTCATCAGCAGAATGATACAAAAATCACTTCGAATTAAAAAACAAACTTTAATAAAAAAACTGTAGGCCCAGAAACCGTTCAATCCCTTGCTCTCCATGATGAAACAGTGGATGAAAGGACTATTTTTGGCATCTTTACCTTGAAAACCCGGAATCAATTCCTTATTTTCAAGGTAAATGATCACTCGAAAGCTGGAATCCACCTTACGGAATCGCATTTTACAAACCCCCATAGTAGCCCTCCTTGGCTCTCGACAAGTTGGTAAGACCACATTGGCACAGAGGATCAACATAGACAAACCAACTCATTACCTCGACCTTGAGCGTCCCTCCGACATCGCCAAATTAGCTGACCCTGAGCTCTATCTTACCAAATTCTCCAATCATTTCGTCATTCTGGATGAAATCCAACGATTACCTAATCTGTTCCCGGTTCTCCGCAGCTTAGTCGATGAACGTCGCAGGGCAGGCGAAAAAGCGGTTCAGTTCCTCATTCTTGGCTCTGCCTCCCCTGAACTCCTCCAACAAAGCTCTGAAACTCTTGCCGGTCGTATCAGCTATCTCGAACTTCATCCTCTCAACCTCATCGAGCTAGGTAATGAAGCTAAAGTCATGGAGCAACACTGGTTCCGTGGAGGCTATCCCGATAGCTATCTCGCTCCAGATGATACCGCCTCAATCCAATGGTGTGAAGACTTTGTCACCAGTTATGTCGAGCGTTACCTCCCTCAGCTTGGTATCACTGCCACCCCGTTATTGCTCCGTCGTTTTTGTTCCATGCTCACTCATCAACAAGGGACCACTCTCAACCTTAGCAAAATAGCTGGATCTCTCGGCATCGATGGCAAAACAGCTCGCCATTATCTCGATCTTTTAGAAGGCCTCTACCTTGTCCGTTCTGTCCCCGCGTGGAGTCGCAACGCCGGAAAACGCCTCGTCAAATCTCCCAAAGTCTACTGGAGAGATACGGGTTTACTCCACACAATCGCTGGTCTTCAAAATCTCGAACAAGTGCTCGGTCACCCAATCTGTGGCCATTCATGGGAAGGCTATTGCCTCGAACAGATTCTAACCCGACTGCCCAAAACCCATGATTTCAGCCACTACCGCACCCATGCCGGAGCGGAGGTGGATCTGGTTGTCGAAACACCGACGGGAGAAATCCATGCCATCGAGATCAAACGTACCCTCTCTCCAAAACTCAGCTCCGGCTTTATCGAAAGTATGAAGACCCTCCAGGCAACACGAGGTTATTTCTTAACTCCCGAGGGAAAGTCCTTTCCTCTTTCCGAAACCGTCACAGCCATCAGTCTCCCCGAATTTCTCACTTCATTTCCCTATACTTAACCATCTTCCAAAAATCCTATCCTGTTAATCTTGTTGATCCTGTCTAAAGACTTCAGAGTTTCTCATCAAAATTCATTTTAATGACCCCGATAACATCGGGACTGCGGATAAAACAACTTCTCCCACTATTTCTGAAAATCAGACGGAGCAATAGCGGAGATGACGTAGCCGTCCAGGCCTACCAGATATCCTCACCGCGATCGAAAACACCCTGCACAGCAGCTTCCCATCCCTCGAGATCACGTTCTTTCAGGATCTCGCCGGCAGTAGCAAAAGAAACCAGCCCCATACCCGAAGCAAAATCATTCGCATAAAGCCCGTAGTAGAGCTTACCCGCATCGCTGGCCATGAAACGGAGTTGCTTGGCCGCAATGGACTCGAGCCAAGCATTGCCCTCGGTATTTCTGGCCGCATCAAGCAACAAACCGGCGGCCAGCGGCTCATAACAGCGGAAGTGATCATCGACTGGATGCTCAAAAGAGCCATCAGCCATCTGGTTTTGGTGAAACCAGTCAGTGAACTCTCCGAAGCGAGCCACCAGGCACGACCAAATCGTATCGCCACCGCCCTTGAGGGTGGAGGCAAGTTCCTGGTTCACCAAGTTGGGCGCCTGAGCAGGGACGACCTCCTCTGGCTCAGCCTTAGGGCTGAACTGAATGACCTGGCCCAACGGGACCAGCAGACGCTTTTTCATCTCGGCACTGGCCAGAGCCGCGATAAGGCCTTCGGAAGTGTAGATCAAGATTTGCTGCGGTGCGCTCTTTGTCCATTCACCCATGAGAGTGTTCTTGTAGTCATAGGTGCTGATGTATTCGACCATCGGCACCGCCGCGTCGTAGTACTGTGACTCGCCGGTAAGATCAGCATAGCGGATGAGCGTTGAAACAAAAAGGGCATCGGCGCACCAGTATTCATGCAATTCCTCCGGGTTGATCTGATGGTTGAGTACCCCAACACCCATCACCCCTTTGTCAGTCAGATAATTTTCCAAACAGTGATCGATATAGCGTTTTACACTAGCCAGCACCTTCTTGTTTTCCGGCAGATGCGGAAAGGTACGCACCGCCTCCAGCATACCGTTGGCCGTAGACGCGTTGTCAGCCACACAGGAGCAATTCACCATGTCATTGGCGTCGCGATTGTAACCGTAACCCATGTCATACATGTCCGGATAATGCACCCCCTGAAACTCCATCATGCGATCGTTGTAACGACGACAGATGGCGGTCATCCGCGCGTCATCCAGCAGCCCCATGGTACGGGCGGCGCCCATGACCACATAGGATTCCTCAAAGCAAGCCTGCATCGGATGGGCCATGCCCGGACTCGCGATGATATGATGAGAAAAATAGTTCCAGTGTTTAACTAAACCACGGGCGACAACAGCGGGGATTAAGTTCATAAGAAGCAGATGGGTTAAGCTCGCTTCAGTCATCTGCAAGTCTGCAATCAGGTCAAGTCTAAGGGCATGAATTTTAGACCCAGTTTCCCGATTATGATAAAAGGTTCCTTTATTATAAAGAGACCCTTATTTCTATCGAGTCTATCTGTTACCGTTGTCTCTGGTTTATACCTGTTAAGTTAATTTTTTGCATTTACCCCTTTTGCTTCATTTTTCCCTTCTTTCTCTTCCACTTGTTAATGAGAACATCCAAAACAACCCCATAAAGAAAATACTGCATCGTACCGATCATAGAGAAAAAAAGGAATGGGACTACAAAACTAGAGGGACTAAAGTAATTAGGGAAAAGAACCTTCAATCCTTTATATATCAATGAAACAGGAAAATCTACCGTCATGGGAATCAGCCATAGTAGCCCAGCTTGTCCATCATTAAGACTCCTCCATATTACTAGTGCTACAATCAAAATAAAAAGATAGTGACCTATCGCTAAAGACAATCGAAACCTATATGGGGAGTCACGGAGTAAAACTGCAGCTACCACAACTACTCCCAAAAAACCCGTAAAAAACAAAACAATCATTTGCATTGGGGAAACACAAGTGTCCTCTCGCTTTTTATTCCTTTCGTTACTATTCAGCCCATTTACGCACCCAAAGTATACAAACCAAAAGAACACAATTTAATTTATCAGCTTCCTCATTACATTTTACATATACTTCATTGCCAAATAACCAATTTAACCTGGAAACATGAAATCCAAGCTGATCAACTTTTGGCCAAAAAACATTTGGGAAACGAAACCATACATTCTTTTCGAAAGAAAAAGAATCTCCCAAACCAATTACAGACCGTTTATACTTCAAGATAGGTTGTTCTCTATGCAAAGCAACATACTCTGTACCGCCTAAAACAGAGGTCTTATTTCCTTTTTTCTTAAAGAAGATATTTAAATCCTCTCTAGAGAGAAAAAACTCAAAGCTACGATTCAAAACCATTAAATTATATTCCGTATCATCCGAAAGCGATATTGTTACATTAGGCTTTGATAATGCGGACGACTTTATTTGTGTCTTAATAAACATTTGTGAATTCACATTCAGCACCGCCGCCAAAGGTAATGCGTGCAGTTATCCAGTCACTTGAATAACAAAAGGGGGGCAAACGCAAATAATTGAATCCTCTCTAATTACTCTCTTTTATCCAAATCTTTGTTTCGGCATGAAACTTATCCACTAACTCCTGATATTTGGATCGAGTCCTCAAGTCATTCAACAAACTGTTCTCTCTGATAGGTAGTCTTAATGTTAATGAGCCATCTTCAGCATAAACATCCAGGATCAGTAGTGGGTCAGAAAACTTAATAGAAATATCTTCTGAATTCTCTTTCGCCCACGTTCGAAAACGTAAATACAAATATTCGAAATAATCAGGATTAATAGATTCTAACCGACCTTTACTTTCATAATACCAAATACGAAAGAGGCGATTGTAAGTGATCTTTGCTACATCCTTACATACATCCTGAGATAATGTTCCTGACTCCATAATCGCAAGAAACCATTCGGCATCGCTAACATAGTATCGGCGAAAGACATCGCATTCGTCTTCTGCATTTAGTACTAGAGAGAGGAAAATAAATAGTAATACAGATCGAATAAAATGTATTGGTTTTATGATGGGATAAAAGGAGTTATTTCTACTTAGCATACCCCGACAATCTACCTGTTAGAGGAAGGATAAAAAGGATCATTCTTTGAATTGTGTGTTTAATTTACCAAGCAGCTTTTTACCTCTTCCTTTTCGCTTTTCAAAACTCATGTCGCAAAATGGTTTAACGTCGAACTTCGTATTTAAATTATCACAACATAACATCAATATATTCAGAAGAACAATTATGGCACATCTTCAATATCAAGATTCAAGGAGTACCCCATTTTTCTTGTTCTGTTCAGCTGTCTTCAAATTTTCCGTTTTTCTTTAGATCTTTCTCCACTTTAATCCCAAGTTTTTGCAAATATAAATGGAAACTTCTCACTAGTTTTTTATATGCATTTCGTTTATATAACTTATTCGTAAAATCAAATCCAGGAGGTAACAATGAAAGGGAAATGCTCACGCCATCAGACGAATAAAACTGAGTCTCTATTTTACCAGTGTCCTCATCATAGGCCCACATAACACCAAGAGGATCGAAAAAACGATCTGAATCAACAAATTCAGGAATTAACAAATGCGGCTTCGCTATCCTTAGTAGATCATCAACTGTCTCATCACTCAACTTAAGAAGATTCAACTCCTTATGATAATACCAAGTCTTGAAAACATTTTCTAGCAATAGACTTCTAAGGTCCTGTTTCAAATCAGATCCTATATCATCTGATGACAACAAATTAATATTCAATGCAATCGAACTAGACACATACGATTGCAGAACTTCATGTTCTACGGTCTTTGAGAACACAAAATTGCAACTAAGTAAACTAAGTAAACTAAGTAAAAATTTCTTATAAAATAACATAAACGAAACGCCTCCTTTACTTACAAGCTGTTCTAACCAATAAATCACGCGTTTTTTTCGTCAATCGTCGTAACGCACTAGCTCCAGTAATGATGTTAGAACCCTGCGCGTACCTATCTGTAACCTCTGCAGATGAAACCGACGAGGAAGACCATTGAACTTCACCAGAACATTTTTTTGAGTCATCATCACAAACACATTCACAACATCTGTATTTAATAATTATACGAGCCTTATAAGTACTAACCAAACTACTCGTCTGAGTTATTGCTGTTTCAATAATTTCTGCTATGCCTTTTTTGCCTACTTTTTTTGCGACTTTCTTTGCAAGATCATTAAGGCGATCTTCAGGGGTTCCATCAAAATTTTGTGTTCCGTTAATTATTTCTACATCTTCTAATTGAAGATCAATATTACCAACATCACTCGCTGAAGAACATGAGGATAATCCTAAAAGATCCCAATTATCTACTCCATTATTCCTGGTAAATCCATACACATTTAATCCTCCATTTTCATCAATTGGATCTCTATTCAACCATCTCCCTATATCCGAATTATAATACCGATACCCGTAATAAAGTAAGCCGGTTTCATCATCCCTATATTTAGTCGAGAACTGGAAGAGATTTGCCGTAGCCATGGTTCCCGTTGATTTGACCACTTCACCAAAGGGTCCATACTCGTATTCCGCGGAAAGCGTTCCGGTGGTGGCATCAACCAATCCGATGACGTTACCGTTGCCGTCATAACTGATAAAATAACTTTCACTCGAAGTCGTCAGGGAAAGCAATCCACCGACCCCGCCAGCGCCTTGCGCTGAACCACTGAGGTCAAGACCCCAAGTATAGCTGCGCAGAGTCGCATTGCTGTTGAGCGCATCCAGTTCGGCTAAAAGATTCCAACCATCGTAGAGAAAGAGGGTATGCGTGGACAGTTGGTAGCTCGAGGTTCCATCATTCCAGACAGAAACTTTCTTTTCGATCCGGCGGCTCTGGGCATCGTAGGTGAATTCTAGTTTTTTGCGCTCGATCACTGGGAGAGGCCCATTCGGTGTGACCAACGCTGTTGGTGTTTCCATCACGATGAGACGATTCTCCCCATCCCAGGTGTAGATCCAGCGTCCATCACTGAGCAGATTGCCATCCACATCATAGGTATAGTTTTCCGGTGTCTGCGGGAGGAAAACGTTCCTCGTTTCTTCCACCACCGCATCTTCTCCACCAGCTCCGGCATTGTTGCGAACTCCCACGATTTCCAATTCATTCCACACAGCCGAGCTGCTGTTATCAAGAGGAGCCGTATTAAGGAATGCTTCAGTTTGGCGAGTGCCGGAACCATCATTCACTGTAATCGAAGCATTTTCATTGGCCGTGCCGATCACATCAATGGCACCGGGCACTGTCCGGTTGGCGTATTGGTTTAAGGCATTAGCGGTATAGGCCGCGGTCCGTCCATTACGCAGAGCCGTTTGACGGTTCCCGATATCATCATAGGTGAAATCAAAATCGAGTCCATTGATCAAAGTGGTATCGGCCAAAAACTTATCCGCATTGATCACCTGCCCCAGGCTATCGTAGCCATATTCCCAATAGCGACTGTCTTCCCGGGTCGCTTTGACCCGTTGGTTTGCATCGTTATAAGCGTAAGTATGGGACAAGGTAGAAGGCACAACAGGCAAGCTGTTACTGATCGAAGCCAATCGGTTCAATTTGTCGAAGACATTCGTGGTAATGAGTCGATTACTGGCCGACTGCGCATGGGTAAGCGTCTCCACCAGAGTACTATTGACCAAATAACCATAGGTAGAGGTACGGTTCCCATTCGTGACCGTCTGTAAACGGGAAGCGGCATCATAGCTGTAACTGGCCGTCACAACAGAAGGAATACTGACACTGCTCAGGCGATAGAGGGCATCCTGCCCCCGGTTAATCACCTGCCCGGTCAATACGCCCGTGCCGGCATAACTTTCGTCATCGAGCTGTCCTAAGAGATCGTAGGTGCGCGTTAAAACGCCGGCCGCATCGGTGAAGGTATTTACCCTGCCACGGCGATCATAACTATAGCTGACATCCGGCGTCGTATCTGAGTAAGCAACCGTGAGCAATCCACCGGCATTATCGTAGCCATAGGTGGTAGTAATTCCACGTGCCCAGGTGCGGGTTTTCAAGCGACCCGATGGGAAATAGGTATAGTTTGGTCCCTGGTTATCCTCATAGCGTTTACTGATCAACCAACCTCGCTGTGTATCATAATTCCAGGTCGTAAGGGAGCTGCCAGTATCGCCAATGAAATCTTTCCAGGTTTTCAGGGTCTTGAGCCTGCCCTGGGTATCATAGGTGTATTCCACCGGGTAGGTCCGGGTCCCCGCAGTTTTTTTGAGTAATCCGTTCGGATAATACTCATTGGTAATCACACCACTGTCCGGAGGAGCGGTATACCAGAGACGTCCGGCTGTATCGTAGTCATAAATAGTGGTTTGCGCATCATAACCGGTTCCGGAAAGCCCGGTGTCCGGATCTGGTGTGATGACAGTATGGAGTTGATCATCATCGTAATAGGTGTAAGTGGTCGTTCCATTGCGAAGATCTGTGGCGGTGGCCAATCGACCATGGGGATCGTAGGTGTAGGAAACAGACGAAAGAGTTCCCGTTCCCGGATTTGAGATAACTTCAGAGGTCAAACGATCATCCTGGTATTGCCGAGTTTGTACTGTGCCATCCGGTCCGGTGGTTGTTTCTGTACGCGCTCCACTACCGCCATAACTGGTTTGGATGTGAGTGGTTAATCCGCCAATCGTTTGCCAGACTTCGGTTCCATCCACATCACTTTCAATGGTCGAAACCACTTCGGTCGTTGCCACATTATCGGTGGTCCATTGAGTCGTGGTTACTTTTTGCACTGTGGTGCTATGAGCCGTGACCACACTGCGTTCTGTTTTGGTAATTCGATCCGTGCCGGAAAAATCAATGAGCCCATTCTGGTTGAGATCAATTGCCACATACTCCTGCTCTCCTCTCGCATTGTAAGCAAACAAGGTGGTAACACCATCGGGATCTACCTGCTTGACCAACTGCCCCAGACTATTATAAAAATACTCGGAGAAAGCGCCATCCGCCGTCTCCACTTTATACACACGACCCGCTATATCAGTATAGGTTTTTGTCCATTCCGTCGTTTCTCCGGATGGACCCATACGAACTTCATTGGTGATGGTGCCATTGAGATCCACTCCATATCCCCATCCCAACTGAGCAGTGGCTGCCGTTCCTGAAATACCGATCAGAGTCCCATCTTCGGCAAAGGTTTCAATGATAGTGCCATTGTCGGGTGTTTTGGTTGTTTTGGTATTCACACCAGACCTGTTCTCATTGAAAGTCGTTTCACGATTCATCGCATCCTTACTGGAAATACGCCTCCCCAGGACATCGTAAGCATGGGTTTCCAGGGTTATTTCGGAAAGGTCACTGCCAATTCGTTTGACTGTCAGCAACTGACCTTCTGCATCGTAGCTGTATTGAGTGGTGATGCCAGCACGCGTTTCCGTCTCCACTTGCCCCAGGCCATCATAGGTGTAAGTGGTGGTAATACCCTGCCTATCTGTTATGGAATCGAGACCGCAACAGGCATAGGATCGTGTTTCATAAGTGCCATCCAGATAATCAATCCGGGTGGCACGTCCCAAATCATCTGTCTGTGTGACAATTTCTGAGGAGAGCAATAAACCGGAAACAATATCATACTGATCATTGGAGGATAATTTTCCTGTCAAGGTCTCCACTTTTACCGTACGCGTGCCATCAACAACTGCATCGAGCGTGACATTGGGCGCGCCGGTCCGAGTGGTAGAGGTAATACTGCTCACGCCAACGGTATAATCCACCGTAGTCAACGTTTGATCCGGATTGAGTTGACTGATCAAACGGCCATCCAGGTCTCCACCTTCAATTTCACGCGTCTTGGTCACCAAATTGGTAGCCGCATCCCAGGCGGCTCCTGCCAAGGTAGCCTGAATCGACCAATGGGTTGCCACGGAGAAAGAACCCACTGTTTCAAGCTTTGAAAAATAAACATCGTAGAAACGCCCAATCTCTTGATTTTGCCGTGATTGGACCGTGGTAATCAGCTTTTCCTCTGTTCCATCTCCATCTTGATCGACCAATGTCCCATAGGTAGTGGTAGTCTCACGATTTCCGGTTTCATGAGAATACGTATTGAGAAATTGTGATGTCGTTTTGGTAAGTCGCCCTTCCGCATCATACTCATAGATTTCCCAACCTCCGCTTTCATCATACTTTTTTTTGAGACGTGAGTAACTCGGACCACTGTCATAATACTCATAAGTGGTTCTTCGGAAGGTATCTTGCCCAACACCCTCATCCATCATACTTAAGCTCCGCCCCCATGAATAATCTGAGTAAGTCTCTTTCACCGTCGAAATGACAGTTCCCAGAGAATCCTTGACCGTCCTGGTAACGGCAGTTCCAATCTCTTCAACGGTCTCAACGCGCTGCCCATTGCCTTTGGACATTTCCATCACTCCCCCCGTTTGAGTGTAAATGGTTGCCTCACTTTGAGCGCCTTTGATTTCGGTGATCTGAAGTCGATTGGCCGTTGGTGATACATCCGGATTTTCAATACGGTGAGTCACATAGGGAGAGCCACTGAGCGCATAAATCAGCGTAACTGGATCTTGTGTCCCTAACTGCGAAGGAAGATAAAACCGAACCTCATAGGTATCGGCATCCACAGTGACCACATCGGCAATCGCTTCCGGCGCGATCACCTGACGAATAAAGTCATCGTCATCCCGAATCACAGTGACTTCTGCAGAGGTCGGTCCGCCAAAAATGAGCATCTCGGGCGTATAAAGGGTTTCATCTATCTGGCTGCTCTTAACCTGCAACATCCCTGCGGAAGCGCCACCAGTCAGGCTACCCAGAGAAAACCAGGCATCCACGCTATTCAGATTCTCCCCTCCCGTTCCGGGAGTGAAGGGGCAATTCGGGGCAGGCATCAGTTCGACCTTGGCAATCTCATAGTTCATCCCAATCTCCATCGGACTTTCATGCCACCCTGATGCCGGAGCACGCAGAGGTTCTCCTGGCTCAATGGAAAGTGATCCGGTTTCCACATAGTTGGGGCTACTCGGTTTAGCGCTGCCCATTGCCCACTTATAATAATGATAATAAATCGTGTAATCACCCGCACAGCCTGTCTTTGTCTGATCAAATTCGGCTTTAAACTCTACCCGTTGCGCATGAAATGTCACCGGATCGGTTCTATTCGTCTCACTCCATTCTCCACTGAAATCATTGGCAAAGGAAAGTCTGGAGGATCCCAGAGTCGCAAAATTTTCTGCCCTATCAATCGCCTCTTGCTCCGTAAATTCATCGGACAATCCTTCCAAATAATCCGTACCGGTCCACCACCCACGACCAAAATTGTCTACAATATAGGTACCTTCACCGTTAGGATCAGGAGGATAACGCCCTCCGGTAGGAGAATGCTCTGTCGCCGAAATGTTCTCTATCGGGGGCCAAAGCGGGGATGTGATTGGTCCGAGAGGAGGCCAAGATCGTCTCTGTTCAGTGAGTTCAGCAACAGTAGTGGACTCATCTGCATATCGATACACGGAAGACACAATTTTCTTAGTGGAACTATCTGTGAAATCAGTCGCACTAAAGACCCAGCTTCCGGTCAATGTATGCGTTGCCCAATAAGAACCTCCACTGTGAATGCGATCTTCACGGCCAGTGCCGGACCAGGTCTCTGTTTTATATTTCGTAGGGACAACACCCGGGCCAGGATCTGTATAACTAAAAAACCCACTGAGTTCTCTAGGAAGATAGGTGCTCTTAGCCACAATGCGATTCGCCCAGATGGACTGAGTGGCACATTGCTGAGCGGATAGACTACCGGAGCCCACCACGATACTTCCCATCAAAGCTGTGGTAATTAGTAGTTGAGAAAAAGAAGGTTTCGTATGCATGATGATAAAGGTAAATTATTGAGACTTTGGTGAATAGATCTGCAGATCGACATGACTGCCATCATCCGGGATGGCCCCTTTAGTTGGATTTCGTTGCTGGAGAAATTCCTTCAGATTACTGACGCCATCGCTGTCCAGATCGGAAGACGCATCGTCCACTACGGGATCAAAACCCCAGAGAATTTCCCATGCGTCGGGCATACCATCCTCATCCGAATCCACTAAGGTTGGGTCCGTCCCATAAAGATCCACTTCATCGGAATTGCTTATCCCATCTCCGTCCAAATCTCCGGTTGGATCCTGTGAAGCAACATTGTAAGGATAAATATCCAACCCATATTTGGCCGCAAAGTACCTGTCCAAAGAGCGTCGCTCAGAGGTATTCAGGATTCGGTTATAAATCATAACCTCTGCCACATCACCGGCAAACCATGTCCCTGCATATCCATAGTCTTCACTGGCATCTGCCCCCAGATAGATCTTGCCGGTCCAATAAGGCGCATTAGCCGCAAAAGTATTAGTGGTGGTGGCATGCAGCTCATCTCCATCCAGATGTGCCTCCCACTGTCCATTGGTCGACAGGGCATGATAAACCCGAGGTTGCGTAATATCCATCAAGGGCTGGCCGAGCACATAATTAGTGGTAGAACCAAAATTATGGGCCAACTGTCCGTCACTCATCGGGTATTTGAGAATGCCACTGACATTGGTGAGACGTCGTTCGGTTCCCGATGCAGAGGTAGCCCGAAGAACCACAAAGATTTCTCCAGCAGTCGCCCCGTTCAGAACATGCGGAATCAAAAAGTTATCATCTGTTCCGTCAAAGCTGACAACAGGCTTGCCATTAAAAGTCGTAGTGGGTGCATCCGGACGATTGGCCATAGTTTCCTGGACTGCGTGATTATCCTGGCCACTCAAATCCCGCCATATATTCAGTCCATTCGAACCGAGTGAGAGTGTTTCCGGCGAATACCAGAGTTGCATCCCTGAGCTGGGAATATCTGCATAGGAAATCGGCAAGGTTGTAGCACTTACCACATCACTCACAGCCGCTTCACCTCCATAGGTTCGAGCGGTTACCCGATACTCGTAAGAAGTCGCAGCGGTCAGGCCAGAATCCACATAGCTTATTTGATCGACGACCTCAGCAATCTGCGTCCAGGATCCGGCACTTACTTTCCGCTCAATTTTATAGGTAACACCCAAAACTTCCTTCCGCTCCCAGTCCAGAGCAATTCTCTGGGATCCGATCGCGGCAGCCTTCAAACCAACGACAACGGGAGGAATCGGAATCGAGAGACTGTATTTTTTCGTCAGATAAGCGCCGATTGTTTCGCGTTCCGAATCTGTCAGGGTACGACTATAGACGATAAACTCAGCCACATCTCCATTAAAGAACTGCTGAGGGCCACCGCCGGAAATATCAGCGCCTAAGGAAGGTGAACTGGAACCGCCACTGAAGGTACTCTCATAACTATGAAACAATTCCCGTCCATTCATTCGAGCCACCCATTCTCCAGAGCTGGAAACAGCGTTATAGAGATGTGGTTGAGTAATATCCGTTCCCGGTTGCCCGATTACATAGCCAGATCCCGTATCGGCAAAATCATGTTCTATATCGCCATCAGCCCTTGGATATTTTAAACGACCACTCAAATTGGTTAATCGTTGTTCCGTTCCGGAAGTAACGGATGTGCGTAGAACCACAAACATTTCACCACCGGTTGCTCCACTGAGCACATTGGAAAAAGTAAGGTAATCATCCACTCCGTTAAACCCAACAAAGGGTTTCCCGTTCACAGACGCAATCGGAGCATCCAATTTATAGATACCATTTGTTTGTGTGGCATGATTTCCCTGCCCACTCTGGTCCTTCCATTTGGTCAGTGGGCCGTTATAATGACCTTCTACACCGGCATCGCCACGTAACCATAACTTTAGCCCCGTAAGGGTTTTGGGCGTGGTGTCTTCGTCGATCGCCGGATTGGAACCAGCCTGAAATTCCTGCAGGTTGGTCAAACTATCTCCATCCGGATCGCCCGAATCACCCTGATCAAGGCCACCGAAGTACTTGAGTTCCCAAGCATCGGACAGACCATCTGCATCTGTGGGAAGAAGAGAAAGCGCACTGCCAGGTATAACGGCTTGAGTAATTCCAGGGCCTTGCCAGGCAACCGCAAGGTTATCGCCGCCGGTAGCTTCCTTTTGAATGGCTTCAATAAAGTACTTCTTTCCTGCTGTTAAGGTAATCGCTGCTGATTCCTGGGCCGGAAATTTATCCCACTCGCGAGAGTCAGACCAAACTTCGACATAGGCAATCTTGACTCTATTTTCAGCCGTTGAATCAGTAGACAACCACAACTCACTCTTATCATCGGAGGCTATCCAGAAGGTATATTGTCCCGTGGTGGGAGGATGCAGATAGCCAATAATTCTGGATCCGTAATTATCCATCACATCTGTGGGCCCTTCAAAAAGCGTTACCGTGCCGGAAGAGGTTGGATTGTCCGGGAAATTGGGATTGGATGTCATATCACTAACGAGTGAGCCACTGAGGCCCGTCCACTCTTCCCGAAGAATGGACCCGGTCGTTTGTGTTTCCGTAGTCACGGATACGGAATTACTGGCAGCCGACTCTTTACCCGATGCATCCTTTGCCTTAACTGTGAAGCTGTAACTCGTGTTGGGTGTTAAATCGATGACCACTGCAGCCGTCAGAGTCCCGGAAACACTGGCCACCAGGGTGCTGTTAGCATAGATTTCATAACTGGTGACACCCACATCATCCGTAGAGGCATCCCAAACCAGACCCACGGTTGTATCGGCATCCGCAGTCGAGGCAAGATTAGTGGGAGCTGTCGGTGCTGTCGAATCATCCGCAGAGGCTGTCGTCGCATTGATAGCGCTGCTTTCTGAGGAGACATTTCCAGCGACATCTTTTGCCTTGACCATAAAGCTATAGGTCGTGCTCGGATTCAAAGCTGTCACAACAGCTGTCGCATCTGTTACCGTAACATTGTATTCCAAGAAACCATTGGTATAGACTTCGTAATCCGTGACAGCCACATTGTCAGTGGACGCCGTCCAACTCAGATTAATGGTAGTCGAAGTCTGTGAAGGTGACGTCAGCCCTGTCGGAGTAGAAGGTGCCTCCAAGTCATCAAATTGATTGGGATCGAGCCCTTGTGTGAATTCCTGCAGATTGGTGAGACCATCCCCATCCGAATCACCGGAAGCGCCTTGATCGAGATTTCCAAAATGGGTTCTCTCCCAATTATCGGTGAGCCCATCGGAATCATAATCATAGTCCAACCCATACTTAATGGATAAATAATTTTCGACATCGCGCCGCTCTGTAGAGGTCAACTCGCGTTCGTAGACAATGAGTTCAACTATTTTGCCTTTGAAAAATGTATTCTGTCCATTGCGTGACCCCACACTGGCAATCGCAGATGTTTTGATGGTCGCCGTAGGTCCAGTTGTTATCCAAGGATTTTGCGTGATACTATCTCCATCCACAAACCCGGAAAGGCCAGAGGCGATGGAAGATCCATCATAAGAAGCCGTTAATATATGATAGGCTCCCTCTAACGAAATTTGATAATCGACAGCTAAGGCATTCGATGACCAGGAGTTTATCAAGTGAGATCTGAATCCAGGTAAATTTACAGCCTGATAAAAGAAATCATGCCCCTGGTCTCCAGTGCCCATTTTCGATAAAACAGTGCCGGCTTGTGCCGGTGAATCCGGCATCATAACTCCCATAATCGTAACGGCTTGATCCCGTTCATAATCCAAAGCTTGCGCCAAATCCAGATAGTCATTGGTTCCATCAAAGGACAGGGCCGGTTTTCCATTGAGCGCATTCTCCACGAGAACAGGTTGTGATCCACTAGTAACTTGAACGGCGTCGTTCTCCTGACCGGATCGATCCAGCCAAGCTGATACCTGATTGCTTCCATCTTTGGTAATCCCTGTTTCCGGATCGAGCCAGAGCTCTAGATTCGCTACAGTCTGAGGTGTTTCCAGGACATTAAACTGATTGGGATCGAGCCCCAATGTTATCTCCTGCAAATTCGTCACTCCATCCCCATCAGGGTCGTCCGAAGCGCCCTGGTCCAGATTTCCAAAGTGATCTCTCTCCCAGTTATCTCTTAATCCGTCAGAATCAAAATCGTAATCCAGATGATATTTGATCGCCAGATAGTTTTCCACATCACGGCGTTCTGTAACCGTTAATTCACGCTCATAAACAATAACTTCAGCAATCTTGCCTTTGAAAAAATTGGTATAGGCGCCACGCGATCCAATCGTGGCAGACGTTGCTGTTTTGATTGTTGCCGTTGGCCCAGTCGCTACAAACGCATTTGCTGTAATGGTTTCTCCATTTGCAAAACCAGAAAGACCGGAGGCTGCAGAAGATCCATCATAAGAGGCTGTCAATAAATAAGACTCTCTTCTTGTGAAGGACGGATACTCCACTCCAAAACCATTCGATGGCCAAGAGTTTATCAAATGAACAAGAAAGGCAGGTTTGTTATATCCATAAAAAAAGTATTCCTGCCCTCGTAAATCAGAAGCCATCTTTGATAGTACGGTACCGGCATCTTCGGTTAGATCCGGTATGATAACTGTAAAAGCAGTAATAGCCTGATCTCGTTCATAATCCAAAGCTTGGCCCAAATCCAGAGTGTCATCCGTTCCATCAAAAGACAGAGCCGGTTTTCCATTGAGTGCATTCTCCACAAAAACAGGTTGTGATCCACTGGTGTTTTGAACCGCATCATCCCCATTGATCGATTGATCAGCCCAAGCCGAAACTTTATTGCTCAAATCTTTGGTGATGCCAACCTCCGGATCGAGCCAGAGCACCAGATTCGTAATCGTATCCGGGCTAGGATGAACCTCTGTTGTCACCACTATAGGACTACTGGTATTCGAAACATTGGCAGCCGCATCTACCGCTCTGACAGAAAAAGCATAACTGGTATTCGGAGTTAACCCAGTAACTGTCGCGGTCGTGCCGGAAACCGAAAGGGCCAGAACAGTTCCTCTATAAACATCATAACCGGTTACGGCGACATTATCAGTGGCCGCATCCCAACTCAAATCGACTGTATTGGAGGTCTTTCCGGTTGAATTGAGATTGGCCGGAGTGCTGGGAGAGATGGTATCTGCTGAGGTCGTTGCATTGGCTCCGGAACTGGCAGCAGATACATTTCCGGCCCCATCCTTGGCTTTGACCGTAAAACTGTAAGCCGTATTCGGATCTAACCCTGTAACAACTGCAGTCGTACCTGTGATGGAAACATTAATCTCCAAAACACCATTGGTATAAACTTCATACTCTGTGACCGCGACATCATCAGTGGCCTCATCCCAACTCAGATTGACCGAAGTCGCCGTATAACTGGAAACACTGACATTGGTTGGTGCATTCGGATCGGTGACATCCGCAAGCGTTGTGGCCGGAACCGCATTACTGACAGCTGATTCATTTTCGGCTGCATCTGTGGCTTTGACCGTAAAGCTATAACTCGTATTCGGGTTTAATCCGGTAACCGTCGCGGTCGGTCCCGAAACATTTGTTTGGAAAACACTATCTACATAGATGTTATAACCCGTAACCGCTACGTCATCGGTTGAACCCGTCCAACTGAGATCAACTGTTGTAACAGTACTACCGGTCGAACTCAAAGCAGAGGGCGCGGTCGGCGCGGTTACGTCATCCGCAGTCGTGACATTGAGCGGACTGCTGGCTGAAGAGGTATTGCCAACTGCATCCTTAGCTTTAACCGTAAATAAATAACTCGTCGATGGAGACAATCCACTGACAACAGCCGTAGTACCTGTGATGGAAACATTGGTTTCGAGGATACCATCGGTATAAACCTCATAACCAGTTACTCCGATGTTATCCACCGAAGCGGTCCAGCTCAGATCCACTGTGGTGACGGTATTGGCAGTTGAAGTGAGCCCCGATGGAGCACTCGGCGCAGTGCTGTCCGCATCTGTCGTGACGTTTACGGCATTACTGGCGCCGGAGACATTGCCCGCCGCATCTTTCGCTTTGACAGTAAAGCTATAACTCGTCAATGGGCTGAGGTTCGTCACAACAGCCGTTGTTCCGAGTATCGTCATGTTCGTCTCTAAAATCCCATCGGTATAAACATCATAACCGGTTACGGCTACGTCATCGGTTGAAGCGGTCCAACTCAAGTCCACCGTGGTCGTCGTATCTCCGGTTGAATTTAATCCAGTCGGAGCACTCGGCGCTGTCGTATCCGCAACTGTGGTGACATTGGCCGTATTGCTGGCCGCTGATTCATTCCCTGCCGCATCTTTCGCCTTTACTGTAAAGTCATAACTCGTATTCGGAGTTAAACCCGTGACCGTCGCGGTTGTACCGGTAATCGTCACATTCGTTTCCAGAACAGTATTGGTATACACATCGTAGCCCGTTACACCCACGTTATCCGTTGCAGCGGTCCAACTCAGGTCCACCGTCGTCACTGTATTTCCAGTGGAATTCAAACTGGTGGGAGCTGTCGGGGCAGTTGTATCAGTAGCAGTGGTGACATTCACTGCACTACTGGCAGCTGACACATTGCCGGCGGCATCCTTCGCCTTCACCGTAAAGCTGTAATTCGTGTTCGGACTTAGTCCCGTAACTGTTGCGGTTGTGCCTGTTACCGTTACATTGGTTTCCAAAACGGCATCGGTATACACATCGTAACCGGTTACCCCTACGTTGTCCGTCGAAGCCGCCCAACTCAGATCTACAGTAGTAGCCGTATTACCAGTGGAACTCAATCCAGTGGGAGCACTCGGCGCTGTCGTGTCCGCAGCTGTTGTAACGTTTGCCGTATTACTGACACTGGATATATTGCCAGCCGCATCCTTTGCCTTCACTGTAAAATCATAACTCGTATTTGGACTCAGGCCAGTGACTGTTGCGGTTGTGCCAGTTACCGTCACGTTGGTTTCCAGAACAGCATCCGTATACACGTCGTAGCCGGTGACAGCGACATTGTCGGTCGAAGCGGTCCAACTCAGATCCACTGTTGTAGCAGTATCTCCGGTTGAAACTAAGTTTGTCGGCGCTGTTGGTGCTTGCGTGTCAGCGGCCGCATTTGTGGTAACGCTCAAAATATTGCTCGGATCTGATATATTACCTGCCGCATCCTTGGCTTTCACCACAAAATTATAACTAGTACTTTCACTTAACCCCGTGACCGTCGCGGTCGTTCCCGTAACCGTCACATTGGTTTCCAACACGTAATTGCTTTGCTCGCTTCCAACCGAATAAAACGTGTTCGGCGTGACATGATTTGAATGTCTTGCCGCTAGCCAATCCGCTGAGCGAGTTTGGGAACTTAAAGCGAGTTGATGGAGACGTGAGCGAAGATCATTATTTCCATCGGAGTCCAGACCAATGCTTAAAGAGTGAACTGTATTTCCAGCTCCCCCTGAAACGCTCTTTGTTCCATCGGCAACACCATCAATATATCCTCTCAATGTCGTATTGTCATACGTAACAGCCATCGTCAGTTCTGTTGCCGTAGGAATCGTTGCAGAAGAACGAACATAACGAATGGTACTGCTTTCGACATTAATACAATCCAGTTTATCACTGGTATTTATCCCCAATGAGTAACTGGCATACGGAGAAGCTTTTGGATCTGACCAGTTCTTTTCTGCAATTGTGACAAAAGCTCCGGTATCTACAATCCTTTCATCTACCCATGCGTAAAGCGTATAGGCTGTCGAAAAGTCTAGAGAATTGTTATCGGGAGCAGTCATTCCTTGATTATCTCCAAACTCTATCCCACCTGCATTTCCCGTGGACATGCTACCTGTTGAGGTAATTCCCGTATTGTTTCCACTACTATCCACAATGTTTGCTGGGTTCATATACGCAAAATTAAGAACCAATCCATAATCACTCCAAACGGCTTCACTGCCATAAGTAGCAGTGGATGCATAAGCTGAAGCGGCTGCATTATCGTAGTAGAGGTAAAAATCCGTGTCCGTAGAATTTGAGATACTTCCTGCTTTAAAATGGATTTCCCCAACTTGAGCCGTTGTATCGATATGAACGATCTCGAAGGGTAACTCTGTTACTCCGTCACTGGTTGTCACCCGGATATCTCCACCATCAGCTTTGACATTCGCCCAGAACGACGCCGGAAGCTGTGATAAATCGAAGTAGACAGGGAAATCAGTTAAAGTGGAGCCCACTTCCGTTGCTGCAATGGTCAACTGGATACGTCGATCCCAATCGGCAAATGCGGTGGGGAAACCAGTATTAGTATAGACATTGTAGCCGGTTACACCGACGTTGTCAGTCGAAGCGGTCCAACTTAAGTCAACCGTTGTCGTGGTCTTGCCAGTGGTAATCAAGTTTGTCGGCGCAGACGGATTTTCTGTATCGCTGGTCCCTTCCGCCAAAACTTCCGAATAGGTTCTGGTTCCACCGCTATTATATAGCCAGGTGATTTCCGCAGCGCTTAGCTTGCGATTGAAACAGCCAAAGTAATCGATCTCCACATCACGCGCATCATTATTTCCACCAAGATAGAGATCTCCAGTAGATGGATTAGGTGTTGCCGTAACGGTCACAGGAGCTGAGTCATTGACCGAAACAGCCATTTCTCCAGTCGAGGCATCATAGGTCGCCACTAGCAAATACCAGGTTCCATTGACCGCCGTTGTTCCGCTGTTGAGCCAGGTATCAAAAACCTCCGCTCTCAGACCGTCGGACCTATGCCTGATCGAATGCTTCCAACCATTACTCAGGTATACATAGTGTCCATTGACAAAAGAGCCGTAACCTCGAAAACGACAAACAAAGGTGGTATCATGATCCGCATTACCCCAAGCATCATCCACTGAGGTTTGTATCCAGTGAGCGTTTGAGCTATCACTGGCAATGCCGTAGCCACCCGTATAGGTCGGTGTCCCCAATGGAGTTAGATCATAAGTCCCATGCGAATCGGTGGCATCATCAAAATCATACCAAGCAACCAAATCCTTAATATAAGCATTCGAGGAAGTGGCAAGCGGCACATCGGCGCCACCATCCACCAAGGCGCCATTTTCGGTAAAGTTACCGCCACTGCCCAGATTGCTTTCCCAATTAGGCACTTCATTATGCAGATAAATAATTGGCTGTGTTCCCGTAGGGATTGAACCGTTTGCTCCCAAATCAACAGGTATCTTGTCCGCACTGATGAATTTTCGTCTATTGGACTCAACAGAAAAATCCAGATATTCACTCGTATTGAAATAAAACTCAGAGAGTTTCGCCTCGAGTTTATTACCGAAAGAAGAATTAGCTCCGATTACATAATTTGTTCTGGTGTAGTCGATATTGGCATTGGCTGCTGTCACAACGGTTTTATCGTCTACGTCTGAGACATACAGATGGGTTGAGCCAGTCGCTAAATCCCAGGAAGCTAACACATGGATCCATCCATCCATGTGATCATAAGAAGTCGTCGTATTAATCCTTAAAGCATCGCTACCAGAAGTTTGACGACCACTAATCTCGATA
>JANQKU010000166.1 GCA_028280955.1 Opitutaceae bacterium | reverse complement strand
AGGTGGAGCAAATGCATATGTTCATCAAAAAGTTGCTTCGAATAAAGCTCAGTTTGGTGAAGATTTAGATGGAAAAACTCTCATGGCTCGCCCTGAATGGGTGTTTCTTTCATATTTGAAAAAAACGTATAATATAGATTTTGAGGTCATTCCTCAGAATTTTGGAATTGGGCATTTTAAAACAGATCCACTGTTCATTCAGCAAGGGTACTACATTGCTGAACCTTATTTTTTGAAAAAAGAGGGAGTATCTCCAAAGTATTTGTATGCCTGGGATGCTGGTTTTGATTCATATACGGTTATTATTTCAAATAGAGATTTTATTGAGAAAAATCCTGAGGCTACCCGTGCCTTTCTTCGAGCTTATGTAAAAGGATACAGAAGTTATTTGCTGGATGATCCAGCGCCAGCACATGGAAGAATGTTGAGCTTAAATCCTAAAGTTACAGATGAGTTTTTATTGTTTTCCCGAGGTATGATTATTAGTGAAGAATTAGCAATTGGTCGTGGTCAACAGATTGAGAATTTAGCCAAAATTGAGCGTGGACGCTTTGCAAAACAGATTCAACAATTGGAAAATTTAGGCATATTGGACAAAGAAAAAGTGACGGTAGATGATGTAATGATAGATGATTTAGTCCCTTAAATGAGTTTTTTTTAATGTAATTAATGGTTGATATATTAAAAAAATATCTTTTTTACTAAGGATATGTTAAGTGCCAGTATAAAAGAAATTGAACTATATAAATCTAAAATCGCCGGTCTTGAGAAGAAGATTATAGCAGAGCAAAAAAAGCTCTCTTCTCTCCATAGAAAGCTTGGTTATTCGTCCCGTGCCGAATTAATTAAGGCTTTGATGGCTTTAGGTCCAAGCGGTAGAAGTGTTTCTAAAACAGGTAAAAAAGTTGCCGGCAAAGCGAAGTCTACTGGCGTTAAAGGACGTCGCAAGAGAACGACAATCACGCCAGAACTTAAAGCTTCAATTGTTAAAGCATTAAAGGCTGGTGGAAAAGGAATCAAGGTAGCCAAAGATTTTGGCGTATCTGTCCCGACTATTCAAAATATTAAGACTGAAGCCGGTCTTATTAAGAAAAGAAAAAAATAGTTTCTCTAAATTTTTGCCTTAAGCCCCTGTAAAGATACAGGGGCTTTTTTGTTTTCAGTAATGTTTCGCAGTGGACAGCTTAATCTCTATGTGCCTGGTATAAAGGGAGTGGAAAATTATATTCAAGCTAATACAGAGGGGCAACTGCATGATGCGCGAATTGCATCCATCTCGCCACTCAACCGAGGGTTTCTTTATGGAGATTCTATTTATGAAGTATGGCGTACTTTTGATGGTGTCTTGGTGGCCTTTAAAGAGCATTGGGAGCGTTTGATGCGATCGGCAGACGCGTTGGGAATAAAGATTGAATTTTCTGAAAGCTTCTTGAGAGAAGAAATTGTAAAAACAGTGGAGGCTTTTCAAAAGCAGACTGGTTGGGTAAAAGATTGTTATGTTCGGTTTCAAATGGCTAGAGGGGATGGCCCTTTGGCTCTTGATCCAATGGTTGTGATGCGACCTTTTTGGGTAATCTTGGTTCAGAAATTAAAGATCTTGTCTAAAGAGCATTTGGAAAAAGGTATTTGCTTAAGCATTGCTCAAGAGTTTAGGCGCAATCCAAAAGATTCACTCAATCCTGCCTGGAAAACAGGGAATTATCTTAATAATGTGGTTGGACTAGCCGAGGCTCGAAAACGTGGTGCTAACGATGTTGTATTACAAAATCATCGAGGAGAGGTTTGCGAAGCTTCGACCAGCAATATCTTTTTTGTAAAAGGTAAAACAGTGATCACTCCATTATCCGATTGCGGAATTCTAGAAGGTGTTACCCGTAAGATTATACTGGAAAAGCTTAAATTACCGGTTGGCATTGAATTGAGAACAGGGAGAATAACAGTCGAGGATTTGGCAGAATTTGATGAGTGTTTTTTAACAGCTAGTACCCGTGATATTATTCCGGTTAAGCAAATTGATGATTTTTGTTATAAAGTGTCTTCGGGTTCAGTGACGCGGAAATTGAAATTGGAATATGCAAGATGGCTTCAGACTTACAGGGACTCTAATGTGTATTGTTGAAATGTAGTTAAGTGTGAGTTTTAGAAAATTTCTAATATGACTATGTTATCTTTGTTGGGTGATAATGAGACTTTTGATCAGTGCCCGTTTATCTTTGACTTAAGAATTCATGGGATGAAAATCGGTTTCTTTCTAGAAATAAGACCCTAACAAAACAAAATATATTATGAGTGATTCAATTGTACCTATGATAAGTTCCGGGACAGCAGGTCCCCTTGGCGTTCTCCATCTTCCTCGTTTGTGGTTAAAGGTTTCCCTTGAATGTGTTGGCAAACTGGCTGCAGGGTATCCTGGAGTGGGTCAAGGATTTGACCAGATGACAATAGATGGTCTTGGTCTGACGACTGATGCAGTTGTTGATTTTATTAAAACAAACCGTCCGAGTTATCCTCAATTTGAGGCTTGGATTAAGGAACAGCCTGGCGTTAAGCTTGATCAGGAATCGATTAATGCCTTAAATGCTGCGATTAGTGGATACAATCATGATGATGAAACACGGAAGGCTATTTTGGCGGATGCAAATATGCCCGACGATGGATCGATTTTGGATGCAGTAAACCTGAATAACCTGGATTCGTGGAAGGATCTTCATGATGCAGAATTGAGTTAAGACGGTTTTCTTTGATCAAAACCTTTACATAAAAGACCGGTATCTAAGTGGATACCGGTCTTTTATTGTGATTCAAAGAAACCCTTTATGGGTCAATAAGTTTGCAGTGAAGAGTCTATTTGTTTGGCCCATGCATCAATGCCACCCTTTATATTTGTCACTGATGAAAATCCCTGAGCACGAAGAAAGCGTGTTACATTCATGCTGCGCATTCCATGGTGGCAGATTGTCAGGATATGCTGTTCTTTGGGTAATTGATCAATAGTATGTGGGATCTGTCCCATTGGAATATGTACCGAATTTTCGATACGGCATATTTGGAGTTCGACAGGTTCTCTAACGTCCAATAACAAAACATTAGAGTCGTTATCTATCATTTCCTTTGCTTCAGAAGGCTCGATTTCGAGTGGGTAATGGTGGCTTTCACTTGAGTGATGACTTTTCGGTTTACAGTGGTCTCTGTCGTTCATTGAATTGAGATCGGTGATAGTAGGATTGGATCCACAAAGTGGACAGTCGGGATTTTTTTTAGATTTAATTGTTCGAAATTGCATGGATAAGGCATCCACTATAACGACTTGTCCCAATAAGCTTTCACCAAACCCAATGAGATATTTGATTGTTTCCAGTGCTTGCAGGCTACCAATGAGTCCACATAAAGCACCCAGGACACCAGCTTCTCCGCAATTAGGCACAGAATCAGGGGAAGGGGCATGGGGAAAAAGGCATCGGTAGCATGGCCCTTGGTGAGCCGGATCAAAGAGACTGACTTGTCCTTCGAATTTGAAAATACTCCCGTGGATGATGGGTTTACCTGTGAAGTAAGCTGCATCGGTATTCAAATAACGTGTGGGGAAATTATCGGTACCATCGATCATGAGGTCATAGTCTGAAAACAGAGAAATGGCATTATCTGCAGTTACCTTGCCTACATGTTGATGAACCTGAGTATGAGGATTTGTTTCGTTTAGTTTTTTATGGGCTGCTTCCGTTTTGGTGACGCCAATATCCTTGCTTCCATATAAGATTTGGCGTTGGAGGTTATGAAGTTCTACCTGATCAAAATCAGCCAGACCTAGAGTTCCGATTCCCGCTGCTGCCAGGTAGAGCGCAGCAGGGCTTCCCAGACCGCCAGCACCGATGATAAGAACTTTGGAATCTTTCAGCTTTTGCTGCCCGGCAAGTCCGATTTCGTGTAAGAGAATGTGTCTGCTGTATCTGGATGCTTCAGCGGACGAAAGATTGGTTGGTTGGGTGTCTTGTGTCATGAAGAGTATCTTCGTATGGCAGTTAAGAAGCTGCCTGAGAAGTCAAAATAGTGATGGAGAAAAGTATTTTATCCATTCAGAAAAACGCGTCCGACTAGATCGGGTCGTCGAAGTTTCTTTAATCGAATGGAACACATAAAGAAATCTGTCCTAGGAAAATACACTTAAATAAGAAGTTTACTGCGATTTACTCGCTGTTTCTGAGTGTTTATATCAGGAAAAAGGAGCTAAAATCAAAAAGAATGGAGAATTCTTTATCGATTGACCCTTCGGGTGACTCGTTGGATAGGTAAAATATGATAGAACGGTTTATTGTTATAATGGCAGGTGGAAAAGGTGAGCGATTTTGGCCCCAGAGTCGTTTGCGAAGACCGAAACAGCTCTTACCTGTTGTGGGAAATTCTCCTTTGTTGAATCAAACGGTTGAGCGTCTCTCTGGATTTGTGCCATTGGAGAATGTTTTCGTTTTAACCAATAGCTTGCAGAGAGATGCAGTGCTGGAAGTTTGTCCGCAGTTACCAGAAGAAAATGTGGTCGCTGAGCCTGTTGGGCGAGATACGGCTGCTGCAGTGGCCTTAGCCGCTTTTTTGGTAAAACAACGGAATGCTGACGGTATTTTTGCCATATTACCCGCTGATCACGTTATATATGATAAGGCTTCTTTCCATTCGGTTTTAAACAGCGCTTTTATGGCGGCAGAAAGAAATAAAGTTTTGGTCACGATTGGAATTGTTCCAACAGAACCGGCTACAGGTTATGGTTATATTCAGCAGGGAGAGGAAATTGAAAAGATCGAAGGGCATTCGATTTGCCGAGTTGAACGTTTTGTGGAAAAACCAGATTTGGAAACGGCAAAACGGTATGTCGATTCCAGTGAATACTTGTGGAATGGAGGAATGTTTATTTGGCGGGTTCAGGTAATTGAAAAAGCGCTCGAGAGTTATGTGCCTGAATTGTATACTGATTTCTTAAAGATTGAGCAGCAGGTGAAGAAGGGGGTTCCCATATTGACGACTCTTGCGGAGCTTTTCCCCGGCCTTCAGAAAATTTCTATCGACTATGCTGTTATGGAAAAAGCAGATAATGTCGTGACAGTTCCTGCGAATTTTGACTGGGATGATGTTGGTGAATGGTCAGCGATTGCCCGACATTCGGAGGCCGATCCAGACGGAAATGTGCTCAAGGGATCTGTTATGGTTGAAAAGGGGAGTAATAATCTGGTCGTTTCATCAGAGGATCATTTGGTAGCACTCATCGGTGTAGAGGATTTGATCGTAGTGAAAACAAAAGATGCTACCTTGGTCTGTCATCGATCTGATGGGCAAAATATCAAGCGTTTGGTGGAGAGGTTGGGAAAAGAGGAAAAGTATAAGGACTTTTTATAGAAGTCTTCCCATCAATGTTGTGCTGAGCATGAAGTGTCTGGGGATTGATTATGGTGAACGTCGAATCGGTCTGAGTTTCGGAGATGATCTCGGAGTAGCCCTTCCTTTGCCTGCGTTAACAGATCTCTCTGTTGATCAACGATTAGAGGAGATGTCTGAGGTGATTAAAAAGAGGGAAATTACGGATTTAGTTGTTGGTTATCCTTATAATATGGATGGTTCGATTGGTTTTAAAGCCCAAGAAGTAGATCTATTTATTGAAAAATTGGAGATGCTTTTCCATTTACCTGTCCATCGCATCGATGAACGTTTAACCAGTGAGGAGGCTTCGAAGCACTTGAAAAAGGGGCGTAATGATGAACTTCGTAGATCGGGTAAGATAGATTCAATGGCCGCCTGTTTGATCTTACAGGATTTCCTGAATCAAAAAACTGATCTCTTTGTTTCGGGTGAAAGTGATGTGTGATATGTATGGCAGATTTTGTGTCATAAAGTTTGCGGGAAGGATTAGGTAGGATGCGATGGAAATGTATATGTGCCTATGATGGTGGAAAATTTCATGGTTGGCAGAGCCAGAAGAATGCGGAAGCGGTGCAGGATGTCATCGAAGCTGCTTTAGCCAGTATATTTGAGAAACAGGTGCGATTGCATGGTAGTGGAAGGACAGATACAGGTGTTCATGCCCGTGGTCAGGTTTTTCATTTTGATGGAGATTGGGCTCATGGTCCTGAGCGACTCTTAGCCGCATTCCGAGCTTTGCTGCCAATGGGAATTCAAATTAAATCAGTTAGAAGAGTTTCGAGTTTTTTCCACGCTCGGTATGATGCAAAGGGGAAAAAGTATCGTTATTTCATTTTTCAGGGAACTGCTGATCCTTTTGAGATGGCTTATTGCTGGTCAATCAATCGTTCGCTGGATATTTCGAAAATGCAGCTGGCTTCAAGCTTGTTAGTTGGTGAACATGATTTTGTTGCCTTCTCGGCTTTGAATGGTGATGTGATGGAAGATACGGTTAAGAATTTGAGAGTCTTATCTGTCAGTAGTCGTGGGCGGCATATTACTCTTACGGCGGAGGGCAGTGGTTTTCTGTATAAAATGGTACGTAGTCTGGCGGGGGCTTTGGTCAATGTGGGATTAGGAAAATTGGAACCGAGTGATCTTTATCAAATATTAAAAGATCGAAAAAGAGTTCCCTTGATTCATACAGCTCCTGCTCAAGGTTTGTTTCTGGAAAAAGTCGTCTATTGAGATATGGGTGGAGAGGAGAGAAAGAAGAAAGGATGGTTGAGCGATCTATTAGATATTATTTTCCCACGCAGTTGTATCTCCTGTGGAGATGGGGTGGATGTCGGTCCGTTTAGACATATTTGCCAAAAATGTTCTGATAGGCATGTGTTGTATGCAAATGCGCCACATTGCACGACTTGTGGGTATCCTTTCTGGGGTATGGCAGAGGAAAATCGTAGTTGTGAACATTGTTATCATTTGCGTCCTGTTTTTTCCGGTGGAAGAACGATATGCCTTTTTAAGGGTCCGATCCGACGGATGGTCCATGCTTTGAAGTATGAATCGGCCTTATATGTTTTGGAAGATATCGCCCCGTTGATGGAGAGAAATCCGGGTATGCGGGATTTTCTCCAAGGGGCGATTTTGGTTCCTGTACCGTTACATCCTCGGAAATTGAGGGAAAGAGGGTATAATCAGAGCCAGTATTTAGCGGAGTATTTTTGTAAGGAAGCGAATGGAGGAACCGTAGCGAACCTGTTAATAAGAAAAAAAGACACTCAATCTCAGACGGGTTTTGATTTGAAAACCCGTAAAGAGAATCTAAAAAATGCCTTTGCTTTGGCTCCAAAAATGTCGATAGACTTGACCTTTCGATATATTCTCGTGGACGATGTGTTTACAACTGGATCAACTCTTAATGCCTGTGCAGCTGTTTTACGGAAGGCAGGTGTCGTGCATTTGGATGTTGCTACATTAGCCCACGGATAAATTTATTATGTCACTTTTCAGCAAACCGAAATATTCGACCGTTACTTTGAAAAAGAAAGATATCCCTGAAGGACTGTGGCGTAAGTGTCCTCTCTCTGGTGAAATCATCTTTAATAAGGAACTTGAACAGAATCAGAATGTCGTTCCAAAGAGTGGTCACCATTTCTTGATTACAGCTCCCGAAAGAATTCATTTTCTTTTGGATGAAGGCTCATTCGAGGAATTTGATGCAGGGCTTGCTTCGGTTGATCCACTCAAATTTGTGGATAAGGTATCATATAAAGAAAGGCTTAAGAAATATCAGAAGGCCAGTACCTTGGAAGAGGGTGTTATTTGTGGTTTGGGAAAAATTTATGAAATCCCTGTTTCGTTAGCCGTGATGGATTTTCGTTTTGGAGCGGGCTCAATGGGATCAGTTGTTGGAGAAAAGATTACTCGAACAATTGAAAGAGCCTGTGAAAACAAAATACCATGTGTCATTTTTTCATCTTCTGGCGGTGCACGTATGCAGGAAGGTATTTTGAGTTTGATGCAGATGGCCAAGACCAGCGCTGCTTTAGCGCGTTTAAGTAAAGCTGGGCTTCCTTATATTTCAGTGCTTACTCATCCCACGACCGGAGGCGTTACCGCAAGTTTTGCCACATTGGGAGATGTTATTCTGGCTGAGCCTGGTGCGTTGATTGGGTTTGCAGGAGCACGTGTTATTAAAGAAACAACCCAACAGGACCTGCCGGAAGGATTTCAATCAGCTGAGTTTTTGCTGGAGCATGGATTGATCGATCAAATTGTAAATCGCGTTGATATGCGTGATCGAATTGCAGAGATTTTATCGGCACTCTTTATTGGTAAGAAAGTTAGCTGATAATTCTCCAGGTTCTGTTTGTTCACGTCAGTCATTTCGGCACTTTATTCTCTCTGCCATGTCTGTTGTTTCTCAATTGATTGATTATCCTGCAGTTAGGGCGTATTTGTTCGATCTAAAGAACAAGGGCGTTTCTTTTGGGATCGATAGGATGAGAGTGCTGGTAGATCGGTTGGGGCATCCTGAGCGTGCTTATCCTATTATTCATGTTGCTGGAACAAATGGGAAGGGTTCCACGGCAGCAATGATTGAGACGGTGTTACGAAACAGTGGACTGAAAACCGGCCTTTTTTCATCGCCCCATTTAGTCAGGCAGGGTGAACGGATTCAGGTGAATCGCGAAATTTTGGATGAAGAAGAAATTGTTAAATATACCCGGGAGTTATGTGTTATCGCTGAGGAAATAGAGGCAGATAATCCTGATATGCATCCTAGTTTTTTCGAATTCATGACAGCTATAGGGATGCTGCATTTTAAGAAAAATAATGTGGATGTCGCTATTTTTGAAGTTGGTCTGGGGGGAAGATTGGATGCAACCAATGTGGTTGATCCGGAAATTTCAGTAATAACGTCTATCGGATTGGATCATTGTGAAATCTTGGGTGATTCGTTGGAAAAAATAGCGGCAGAAAAAGCAGGTATCATTAAACAGGGTTGTCCTGTTGTGATAGGAAATCTACCGCAGGAACCAGAAAATGTCATTAGAGATATTGCGAATCAGCATTGTGCTCCGGTGCTTTCAGTAAGAGAGGTATTTGGAGATGATGTAATCGGATATCCGGAAACAAATCTTTCTGGCAGTTTTCAGCGAAGGAATGCAGCAACGGCGACAGTTGTGTGCCAGTATCTGAAAAATGCGTATAACTTATCTGATAAGCTTATAGAGAAATCGTTGAAGAACGTTCAATGGGAAGGGCGTTGGCAGGAAGTAAAGGTTGGTGAAAGAAATCTTATTTTAGATGTTTCTCATAATCCGGATGGAGCAATAGGTCTGGATGAAAATTTGGTCCGTTTTGTGCGTGAGAAGGGATATTGTCCGAAGGTTGTAGTTGGTGTATTGGGGTTGGCTAGAGCCAAGGCTCTCCTCGCAGTTATCTGTCAGCATGCCAGTGAAGTTGTTCTCGTTGTTCCCAATCTTCCCAGAGCTTTGAGTTTTGAGGAGCTTGAAGAAGCGATTCCTGGTAATTTTAAAGGAAAAGTTTCACGGTCCTCTATTGAAACGATATTTCCTGCCCCAGATGTATGTACTCTAGGAGATGGATCAGAGACGTTGATCGTGACTGGCTCCATATACCTGATTGGGAATGTGATAGAGAGGATTAGGTACAGCCAACCTGTAGAGCAAAGCATGCTGCAGGATTGGTAATTCGAGATCTAGGACATTTGAATTCTTAGGCCAGTCTGATTAACTCCTCAGTCGGAGGAACATCTTTAATAATCTGAGACGGATCTGGGCCAACACCTATATAACGAAGATTTGGGAGCTGTTGAGGCCAAATTTCACCATGATAAGCGGCATCCAAAATACTCTTAATCATTCCACCGACGTAAGCTTTGGCCTTTGCAGGTAATGCTTCAAATGATCGAATCGACGAAATATCTTCCTCCCATGTTGGATAGATTTTGTAAATGGGAGAGAGGTTTTTCCGAACGGAATCTAGTCGTGGAACATGGTAATGGCAAGTGCCCGCAGTATCCTTATAGGCAGTGCATATGAGAAGGTTCCCATCCCAGTCCGGGATTTTCCCGAGAGCATCGATCTTATTGATCATAAGGTCCTGATAACCGCCGTAGCGAAGTGCATCCGCTTTTTCAACGGCATCAAACCACCCAACCATTCTCTGGCGACCGGTAGAAGTTCCGAACTCGAGCTTTTTCAACGCGATGGATAATGCGTGTCCTTCTTCTATTTGTGTCAGAAAAATATGGGTACCAACTTTAGTATCATAGGCTTTGGCAACACCTATCGTGTGAATCGGCTGGCAGGGGATATTCGCGGACTGAAAAAATTCCGGTGTGTAAGTATGGCCTGCTGTTACATTTGGGAAAAATCCATGGCGTTTGTCGAGCCAGTAGGCTTGCCCAAATTCACCAATAACGGTGCGTTGTTCGGCTAGAGCCTTAAGAATAAGTTCACGCACATCAGTAATCTGGCTGACAAGAGTTTGTCCGGCATTCCAATATGTTTCCACTAGTTGCTCCATGTCGAGGGTGAAGGGTCTTTCAGTTCGAAATGGTTGGAAATCAAACTCCTCAGGGGGGAAGATGCCTGAATCAATGGCTTCCTGGTTGGCTCTGGTCTCGGCTGTTGTGAGTGTTTCGAAGAAACTATCCCATGTTTCAGAGGAAACCTGGCATACGTGTTCGATTGTACGCAGAGCTCGATCGGCTCGTTGGATGATTTTTTGAGCGAATTTTTCTCTTTCCCCAAGGAAATCGGAATAGGTTATTTGCCATTGGCCCGTTTCATCCTGATAGGCTGGCGTGATCCCACGACCAGTGGTTCCTCGAGGATCATTTTTCAAAATGTTTACTCGATAATTTTCCCATGCCAAATCGAGGAGTCGATGGGATAAGTCCGCAACCATAGTGCGTTCATCAATGGCCAGACGTTCGATAATTTTGTAACCTGCTTTTTCCAGTGGTTTTGCTTCCCAGATAAATTTGCGCGGATCTGCAACCACTCCGGAACCAATACCAAGATAAGGAATGGAGGGCTCGACTACTCCGGCGGGTAGAAGATTTAATTTGACGCCACCGGCAGTATGGCCGGAGTTAGCGCCTCCATTGACTTTCAGAACCATGAATACGGGAGCATCTTGTCCTGTTGAGGCGCGCAGTTCTGCGGTGACTTCGGGGATTAGGCGGCCTTTGCCCTCGTCGCCCATACTGATACCAACGTCGGCGATGAGGTTACTGCTAAAGGGTAAAAGTGACATAAATGATTGAAAAAAATGACGTTTACGAAAATGGAGGTTGTCTTTGCCATGGGTCTGTTGGGATCGATGGGCAAAATACTTCACACTTTAGGTCGAAGAGACTGAGAATCTCCAGTCAAAACTCTCAAGTTTTTGAAAATGCCTTTGGAATAGGCCCTAAAAAAACTTAGGGCTGATTGACTTCAAGACTCTTCTAGGCTGCCGATTCGATGGTGAATGCAAAATTCATATCGTCCGACATAACATTTTGAGTTGAATCGATAGGTTAATCCTTATGAGTCGAAACTTCGATCACGTCATGTGGAGCCGCTTCTTTTTGACCGGCCGGACTCACTCGAACAAATCGGGCCTGTTGGCGAAGTTCTGGCAGGGTAGTGGCTCCAAGATAGCCCATGCCTGACTGAATGCCACCAATTAAAGTGGCGAGAACATTATCGATGGATCCGGAGACTTCCTTGAGAGCCTCAATGCCTTCGGCTGTAATTTTTCGAGCAGTGTCGTTTTTATCATGCCCATAGCGCGCTGCTGAGCCTCTACGCATCGCATTCAAGCTACCCATTCCGCGATACTGCTTGTAGAGTTTGCCTTTGATCTCGATGATTTCTCCAGGAGCTTCCCGGCAACCGGCGAGTAAACCTCCGCAGATAACCGCATCGGCGATAGTAAGCGCTTTGACGATGTCTCCGGATTTGGTGATTCCTCCGTCAGCGATGATTCGAACATTTTTTTTGGCTGCTGCTTGAGAGGCAACATACAAGGCTGTTAATTGTGGAAGGCCCACTCCGGCAACGACTCGTGTC
>JANQKU010000151.1 GCA_028280955.1 Opitutaceae bacterium | reverse complement strand
AAACAAAGGTTTATGCCAAGAATGGTAGAGAATTGCTGGAACATGATCTTGAGAATACGTTGTTTTCGCGCGAAGAGGATATGGACTTACAACGATTTGCTCCTCCAGAAGGCTTAGAAACAAGAAATGTATCCTCCAGGGAGGAAATTCACCCTATAGTCAAGGAGCGTGCCAGACAAATTTTTGGGAAAAGAGAGGAACGAAATGCGAGTAAAAAATAGAGTCAATGTTCACATTTAACTTAAATCAGGTGTAAACGTGCACTTATGTGATACTTATTCATTTTTATATAAGTCAAAATTAAGTTGTGCTATATAATTACTGTATTCCATTCGTTTATAACATATCATCAACCTTTACGCGAAAATCAGTGCTTCGTCTTTATGACAGGGACACAATAGGGTCGATATTCATAATTCATATTTGAAAAATTGAACGGTGAGGATGGACCGGACTATCAGTTACACTAAAATAGTATAACGCCAAAAACTAAAGTTCTCTTATAATTTTTAGTAAAAAAGATTCCAACCTAAGTTGCCGTGTTAAATGGCTTCCATCAAATGGGATAGTTGGATATTTTAGAGTCTTTCAGGTCGGCCATGGGGCGAGCTACTTTAAGAATGCAGTCAGAAGCACAGACGGAGAGGGAAAATTGTTCCATCGCTTGTTGGAGTAAATTGCCCAATGTCATCATTGATGGCGCAATATTCTCGGATTTGGGCAGGCTCATTTAGGCATTGGTAGTAGCATTCATGTTTCGGATCTCCCAGATAGCCGCAAGGGCAACGATTCATGGCGGTCATGAATATAAAGACTAAAGGCAGGTCCAGCGCTTCATGGGATGACGGAGACCAACCCTTCTTTTTGATCGAATACTTCAAATCGAGAATGAAATGAAATCCTTTCAAAATGTAAACTTTGACGATTTTAGCTAAAAAAAGACCTTTTTCAGCTAAAGACATAAGGCGGTTTTTTGACTAGATTGGCGAGATGGAAACCCAGACCCCACCTTCAGATATCGCCGCTTTTTATCAGGAAAATGGCTTCTATGTCGCCAAAAACCTTTTCTCGGAAGAAGAGTGCCTGACTCTCAAAGCAGAAGCGAAAAAGGTGATGGCAGAAAATGCGAACCCGGGCAGGACTGTTTACGTCGGCGCTTCTGTAGTCAGCAAAACATTTCTCCAATTAACCTCCGATCCCAGGATCGTTTCCATCCTGAAACATCTCATGCCGGAAGGCATCATGTTCATGAGCGATAAAATCGTCTTCAAAAATTCTGAAAAGAAGTTTCCGACTCCCTGGCATATCGATGCTTTTTACTGGAGAGGGACTCGCCCTAAATTATCGGTCTGGATCAGCCTGGACGACGTGAATGCAACCAATGGAGCCCTGAAAGTTCTCCCCGGAAGTCACCTGAAGGAATGGGAAGGTATTCGAGCTGATATGAAGAAAACCAATGATGAATTTCCCAACGTGATACCCGACGATCAACTGGATGATACCAAAGAACACATCTGCGAAATACCCATGGGCTCCGCTATCTTTTTTTCCGATAGGCTCGGGCATGCCTCCTGCCCCAATGAATCGGCAGAAGATCGCTACAGCATCATCGGCACTTACCATGCTCCGGCTGAAGACGAACCGTTCGATCTTAATTATCCAGCACGCTATATCATCCAGAAAGCCTAGAACTTTCTAAAGAAAACAACGTTTATCTCATTTCTTACGAATAGCGAACCGCTCTGTATTCTCTTTCAAACGCTGTTCCATCATAACCCTCAGCATCAGAATAAACCTCTTCGAGTTTTACCTCAATATCTCCATTGAGCCATGATTGGCGCGCGGCCAATGCGGCCAGTTCTACCTCTGCCATATCTGTCAACTTCATGGGAGGTTCTGCCACTTCTCCAGCGAAGTAAGGCAACACTTTCTGTAAAAGATTTCGGTAAAGGAGACTGGTATCAGCGATAAATTGTGTCACCGCTTTCTCTGTCACAATACTGGCGTATCCCGGCAACCAGGCTTCCTGTTTTCCAATGGACAATAGCCCGGTTCGGCCATCTTTCCATTTTAAGTGAAGCTGGCGTTGGACTCCTTCTCCCAAATGCCGAACAGATTGAATCCCCGGTCCAAGAATGGAAAAGAGGAGTGAATAGGCATGTATCCCGTAATTGAATTCATCGACTGCACACCCGGAAAAAACAGTATGCGGAGTGCCCCTCTCTTCAATCGGTTGACTGAGATAATCCTCCGATTCCTTACAGTAAAGAAAGGAGGAGCCCCCCGTTAAGCGAATACCCTCTTTTTCATAGGCCAGCAGAGTCGCCAGGTCCTTCCGATTTCCCACCATCGGTTTATCAATAAAGACCGCCTTGCCTCCTTCTAAGAATGGCCGGGCACGCTCCAGATGAACATCCCAATTGCATGAATGGATGATCGCGGCATCCACCTGCTCGACCATCTCATCAGTTGACGCAAAAACCTTTGGGACCTCCATATCCTGCGCAAACGAATCCGCATAACCGGTTGGATGAACCCCCCCGTGATCCACAAGGCCAACGACGTCATGCCCTAAATCTCTAATGATCGGAATCCAATTTTGCGGGTGGCTTGTATCGAGATCGACTATACCGATTTTCATGAGTCAAATTGTTGAACTTCTCCGGAACGGATTGCCTTGTCAGCAGCGAGCACGATGCGAGTGGCCTGGATACCATCCTCGACTTTCAGTTCCGGTTGTTGCCCGGCAGATAGTGCCTTAACAAACGCTTCATTTTCCAATTGAAAGCCCTCTTCATCTTCACGGACTTCTATCCATGTTTTGTCTCCATCGAAAAAAGTCGCCGTCTTTAAGCGATCGTAGAGTTGCACCGATTTCCCATCTGCACTATACAATTGGAAGAAAAATTTGCTGGTAAAAGGAGGGCAGGATGAATCCCCCTGGACCCAGCTGCCAACGCAGCCTGACTTGAACTTTATGGAAGCAACACACTGGTCGATACACGCATGCCCAGGATGCGTCATCATCCCTCCTGCAGCCCAGATAGATTCCGGTTCCGAACCGGAAAAATAACGAATGATATCCGTGGTATGGCATCCCTGACTATGCACATTGGCGCCACCTTTGATCGGGTCCTGCGCCCACTTATCATCGCCCCAACGGTTATCCATCATTTGACCCACGATGATGGTCGGATTCGGAATAAACTCACGGGCTTTTTGAATGAGTGGATAATACCGCATCTTGAAGGCCGGCATGAGAACAGTTCCCGTTCTCTCAATCGTTGCCGCAACTTCTTCACAAGCCTCCATATTCAAGGCGAGAGGCTTCTCAATAAAAACATGTTTTCCGGCTTCTGCGGCTTCGATGGCCAACGGAGCATGTGAATCGTGCAACGTACAGATATAGACCGCATCTATCTCCGGATCTTCAAAAACCTTGCGAACATCCGTGGTCGCATAACTGCCTCCGAAGTCAGCTAAAACCTTATCAGCCGCTGCCTGATTAATATCAGCATAAGCTGTAAAAGCAGCACCTTTCACCTTCGAGATGCACTCGACATGGACACGCCCGAGACTACCGCATCCGATGAGGGCCAATTTAAGTTCCGTATTCTTATCAGTCATGATTTTTGGTCAAATGGAGGTTCGAAAAAGCAATATTCACTGGAAACTAACCCAACAGAAACCCGTTTAGATTGTCTATCGCAAATGCTCTCTTGCCCCAAAGTATTGCTTTTTGTTTGATAACCAAAACACCCCACTAATCACAATTTCCTGAATCCTTGAAAAAGCTTTTTACAGTCATCCTTCTCATTCTCTTTGGCGCCAGTGTATACACTTACCTTCAGTTACCTGAGATTGGTCAGGATGTTCCTCACTTACGCTGGGTTGTTAAGGCAAGTGAAATCAAAAATGAGCAAATTGTGATGTTCAAGGAATGGCTGGAAGAGAACGATTACCCGAAAATTGAAATCACCCTGGATCCTGCCGATCCCAAAACCACTAAAAACATTGTTCAGGGCATTTCGGGAGTGGCCGGAGATATTCTGGATTGTTACGAAGAACAAGTACAGCTCTATCAATCCGTTGGGCTACTGAGCGATATTTCTGATATCGCCTCGGAAATGGGGTTTGATCCCTCCAAAACCTATCCATCTGTCAGAAATTCCATGATGGTGAACGGTCGACAATATGCCTTCCCTCGTAATGTAGGTGTTCTATTCCTATGGGTAAACGCAGGAGCTTTTGAAAAAATAGGCCTTTCACCTCCACCTGACAAATGGACCTTCCAGGAATTCGAGGAAATCGGAACAGCCTATATCAAAAAGGCCAATCTTCCGGATAAAAGACAAACTACCTATTTTTATCCCAGCCCTTCCTTTCATCAACGGTTGATCTACCTAAGATCGATAGGAGGAGACATATACAACGAGACCATGACAAAATCCGGCCTCGATAGCCCTCTTTTTGAAGAGATCTATGAAATGATTTACCGATGGATCTTTGAATTGCACATAACACCGACAGCCGAAGAAGCCAAAACTCTCTCCTCCGCAACAGAATCAGGAACTGCCGGTATGAATCTTTTTGCAGAAGGTAACTATGGTCTCCTGCAAGGATCCCGTTGGGGGCTGATGATATTTCGCGAAATAGGCCCCAAGCAGATTGCCGTCAGCGAATTTCCACATGATGGATTCCGCAATACCATTATTTATTATGGAGCCTGTGCCATCTATCAAGGATCCAAACAAAAGGATGTCGCTCCCTACTTTCTCAAGTTTTTAACCAGTGAACGATTCAACCGGCACATCGTGGAAAGCGGCGATAGCTTACCACCTATACCTAAATACGCTGAAACAGAAGAATTTTTGCGACCTTCCAAATACCCCAATGAATGGGGTGTCCACGGACGCGTTAAGGATATGGCAAAAGAGATTTCATTGCCCGTTTCTTCTTCTCCCTACATCCTGTGGCAAAATGTTATTCGAATCGAAAAAAAAGAATTCCAAAAATTTATTGCTAACCGTAACTCCGCTCGAGAATCCCTGCAAACTCTGGCCAATACGATCAACAACGAAATACTGCGAAAGGTAAGCGAAGACCCAGAACTGGCTAAAAGATACGAACAGGAACTGAAAAATCAGGGAGAGATTGATCAACTGCGCGCCGAAGGGAAATTGGTTCCTCTCTATCTGATTACCAATCCATTCTATCGAAAATACTATGTGGAGAAAGGATGGTCCCTACCGGAAGGGTCCAGTGAACTTGCCTCGATAGAATAGCAGTTTATTAAATCCTCCACTTTCTCAATCCGGAAGGCACCCGTTCTCAGTATTATCGGACCTTTCCAAAAACCCGAAAAGGTTTTTTACTTATCCGTATAAGTATCCAATATAGCTTTACAGAGATTTCAGTAAGTTTCTGAAAATGCTCTCTTGCCCCAAAGCATTCCTTCTTGTTTTATCTCGGAACACTCAACTAATCTCAATCACCTGATTTTTTGAAAAAGCTCTTTTCAGTCATCCTTCTGATTCTTTTCGGCGCCAGCCTGTATACCTATTTCAAGCTGCCGGAAAGTAATCAGGATGTTCCCCACATCCGCTGGGTCATAAGGGGAACGAAAATAACAAAGGAACGAACGGCACTGTTCAAAGAATGGCTGGAAGAAAACAACTATCCACATATTGAAGTGGACCTGGATCCCGGTAATCCAGGCGCCACCAAAAATATTGTTCAAGGAGTCTCAGGGGTTGCTGGAGACATCCTCGATTGCTATGAAGAGCAGGTCCACCTTTATCAATCGATCGGCATTCTTAACGATCTTTCGGACATAGCAGCAGAATGGGGATTTGATTACAAACAAACCTATCCTTCGATCCAGAGCGCCATTATGGTAAATGGTCGACAATATTCTTTCCCTCGTAACGTCAGTATTCGTTTTAACTGGATAAATATCGAAGCCTTTGAAAAAGCAGGCCTCTCTCTTCCCCCCGATCGCTGGACGTTTGAAGAATTCGAAGCAATTGGCAAAGCCTTTGTCAAAAACTCCAATCCCCCAGGCGAAAGACAAAAAGTCTATTTTATTGTAACCCCATCCATTAATGACCGATTAACTTACTTAAGATCCCTTGGGGTAGACCTGTTCAACGAGACGATGACAACATCCGATCTCGATAGCCCCCTTTTCGCAGAAGTTTACGAAATGGTTCATCGTTGGATCTTTGAATCACGCATCATGCCCACGTCCGAAGAGGCCAAAAACCTCTCTTCGGACACAGCCGCGGGCAGCGCCGCTATGAACATCTTTGCCCGAGGGCAATATGGTCTTTTCGCAGGATCTCGTTGGGCTATCATGTTTTTCCGTGACATAGGCCCTCAACGCCTCGCTGTTAATGAATACCCACATGGAGGATTCCGCAATACACTCGTCTACTCTGGATCCTGTGCCATCTATGAGGGATCTCAACAAAAAGAGGTTGCCCTCTATTTTCTCAAGTTCTTAACCAGCGAGAAATTTAATCGGCATATTGTGGAGTGCGGTGACGGTTTGCCCCCTCTACCCAAATACGCAGAGACCGAGGAATTTCTGCGGCCATCCCAATACCCCAACGAGTGGGGCCTCCACGGCCGTATTCGCGACATGGCTCAGGAAATCGCAATGCCTGCCTCTGCCTCGCCTTACATCCTCAGGCAAACTGTTATTCGGTTTGAGAACAATGAATATCAGAGATTTATCGTTAATCGCAGCTCAGCAAAGGAAGCCGTGCAAGCCGTTGCGGCTTCCATCGATAAAGAAATGCTGCGCAAGGTAAACGAAAACCCCGAGCTGGCCAAACAATACGAACAGGGCCTGGCAGACCAGGCGGAGATTGATCGACTCCGGGCCAAGGGCGAATTGGTTCCTCTCCATCTGATAAGCAATCCTTTCTACCGAAAGTACTATGTGGAAAAAGGATGGTCCCTACCGGAAGGATCCAGTGTGCTTGCCTCGATAGAATAACGGTCGATTAGATCCTCCGTTTTCTCAATTCAGAAGGCGCGCGGCCCCAGTATTTTTTGAATAGATGAGAGAGATGATATTCATCCGAAAACCCAACTTCCATCGCAATTACCTTTAGAGGCAGCAACGTTTCTTCAACCAATTCACGAGCCTTCTCCAGACGTAATTTTCTCAACTCTTCAATCGGAGTGGATCCGGTTTCCAATTTATATTTCCGGATCAAATGAAATTTTGTCAGACCCGCCTCACTGGCCAAAACATCCAAAGTCAATTTGTCGCCGATATGAGTTTGCATGTATTGGCGCAAACGAGAAACCAAACTGTTCTTCCCTTCATTTTCCAGAAGGTCCAGAAACTCATTTAAAATCAGCCCCAGCCCATGTGTCATCCGAGAATCCAGTGAAGGAACACCTGCTACTTTATCCTCCCACAGCCAGTTAGCCATCGTCCGTATCCGACCGCGAGAATCATAGACTGAAACAATCGAATCGTCATCCAGGTCTCCCCCATCAAACGAAAAAAAGATAGTCTCCACCGGTTCGTTACAATTCGATCTTTCCGTATGATAACACTGGGCTGGATAAAAAAGAACAGACCCCGGCCCGTGAGATCGAAACGACTCGTAAGAATCATCTTTTACCCAAATACTTCCTCGAAGGACAACAATGAGCTCATGATAGTCGTGCCCATGGCGTTTCATATGCCATCCTGGATTTGGCCTCACACGACCAACAGAGTGACCATTCAAACTGGATCGAATCATAGAGTCTTCTAATCTATCAATTGTCGTTGAGGCTACAAGGCCACAAATAGCAATTGCAGACAAACTTTTCGCAAGAAGACCTATTCTCTTCAAGGCTCAAATCAACTAACCTCTTCTCATACCATGGGTCATCATTCATCTTTCAGCTAATTTAAACCATGAGTGAAAAAGAGAATACACGAAAAACAAGGATCGGTTTTATCGGTGTCGGAGGCATGGGGCAATCAGCGCATCTCCGCAGCTATATCACTATCCCGGAATGCGAAGTCGTTGCCGTAGCCGATTTGAAGTTTGAACAAGCACAACAAGTCGCTGTTCGATATGGAATCCCTAACGCTTACCCAAACCACATAGAACTTCTGGAAAATGAAGAAGTGGATGCCCTAGTCGTCAGCCAAACATTTTGGTATCATGGTACTATCTTACCTAAAGTTCTCCAGGCCGGACTCCCCATTTTTATTGAAAAGCCACTGGCCAGTTCCATCCCCGTCGGAGAAAAGATCATCGAAGAAATGGAAAAAGCCAACACCTGGATAATGGTGGGAAATCACAAGCGCTGTGAATTGGCCGTGACCTACGGAAAGGAAAAAATCGAAGCTTATCGGGAAAGCGGACAACTCGGAGCCCTTAAATATATCAGAATGGAAATGCCTCCAGGAGATTGGAGAGCAAATGGTTTTCGAGAGCATATTCGAGTCGATGACCCCACTATCGCTCCTCTCAAAGAAGATCTCTCCGATCCGGATTTTTCAGCAGAAGAAAATGAAAAATATATCTACCTGGTAAATTTTTATATTCATCAGATTAACCTCATCAGGTACTTTCTAGGAGAATCGTATCGCGTCACCTATGCCGATCCCTCCGAAATTCTTTTGATTGGTGAGAGTGCAAGCGGGATACCCTGTAGTTTAGAGATGAATACTTATCGCAGCACCATCGCCTGGAACGAGAAAGCGTTTATCTCTTTTGAAAAAGGTTTCGTCGAAATGGGACTACCCGCGCCACTGGCCAAGAACCGGCCCGGATGGGTTCGCTGCTTTGAAGATCCTGGTGACAGTGGAACAACTCCTGTCCTCATAACGCCAGATCTCCCCTGGGAAGATGCCATGCGTCAACAAGCGCTCCAATTTGTGCGAGCTGTTCAGGGAGAAATCGATCCCCCCTGTACCGCCTACGAAGCGCTAGAAGATCTTAAAAATGCCAAAGAATATCTCAACCTACTCCTGAAAAAATGAGTCTAAGCTTTAGAAAAGTTAAAATATCGGAAGAGCGTTACGAATCCGCCAATTTTTTTGATGTCGATGGCGATGGAATCCTCGATATTGTCTCGGGAGGTTTTTGGTACAAAGGTCCTCATTTTACCCAGTGTTTCAAGATAGGCGATATCTCAGCACACGGAGAATACTACGATGATTTTTCCACCATCCCTCTCGATATCAACGGAAACGGCCGACTTGACTACATAACAGGTGGTTGGTGGGGTGGCTCCCTGCGCTGGAGAGAGAATCCAGAAGACCCAACCAGAGAATGGAAAGAACACATTATTGGGGAAATGAAAAATGTCGAAACGACTCGAGCCTGGGATGTCGATGGGGATGGCCAGCTGGAAATTATTCCCAACGTACCAAGTGGCTCACTGGATATCTTCAAACTCAAGACCGATGAAAACCAAATGGGAACGGGCGCCTTTCATCGTATCCAGATTTATGAGGGTCCGCAAGGACATGGATTGGGGTTTGGTGATATAACTGGCAATGGCAGAGGTGATTTTATCTTTCATCATGGATGGCTCGAAGCGCCGGAAGATCCATATAAAGACCAGTGGATCTACCATAATGACTTTGAACTGGGTTACGCTAGTATCCCTGTCATTGTGGCCGATATAAATGGTGACGGTCTAAACGATCTGATCGTTGGTCAAGCACATGACTATGGCCTAGACTGGTGGGAGCAATCTATCGATACACAGGGCAATCGTTCATGGACCAAGCACACCATAGATCCTTTTAACTCTCAATACCACGATCTCCTTTGGATCGATATCGATGGTGACGGACAAAAGGAACTTCTCACCGGCAAACGCTACCGCGCTCATTGCGGGAAAGACCCTGGAGCAGATGATCCTCTAGGCATTTATTATTTCAAATGGAATGGAGAATCCTTTTCCAAACAAGTCATTGATTACGGCCTTCCGGGGCTCGCTTCCGGAGCTGGCATTTTCATGGGCACAGCTGATCTAACCGGAAACGGATTGCCCGACATTCTCGCACCGGGAAAAGACGGACTTTATCTCTTCTTTAACCTGGGCTGAGCCTTCAGCCTAAGAGATCTTTTTCGTTCATTTTAAAGTAAACAGGACGGAGCCGATCCCAATCCTGCGAAACCCACTGGCAGCCAAAGAGAAGTTTTCCCGGCGAGACTTCCAAAATCTTTGGATAGGAAAGCTGCAGAGATTTTGCCACTTCCACCGGTTTTGTCCAGGATGCGCCATCATCATCCGTTAACGCAACGGAAAGCGTGTCGCGAACACTCATATCAATGTCACTTCCCGAAAAAATTTCTCCTTCCACGGCTTCAATTCTCTCAGCTCGATCCATTGTATTGTTCCAGATGAGACAAATTCGGCCACTGGAAAGTCTATGGAGAAAGCCGGGAGAACTTGGGCTACGCAGAGCCGATTCAACTGGCTTCGTCCAGGTCATCCCGCAATCACTGGAATAGGAATCCATGAAATACCCCAGATTAGTCCGAATCAAGAGCCAGAGGCGCCCATCACTTAACTCCACTACGGTTGGCTCTACCGCACCGGCGTGATCTCCCTGCTGGCCAATGTCAATCCCCTCACCCAATTGCCATGTCTTGCCATCATCTTTGGATACCACACATGTGCTTACGTAACGGCCCGGATTTCTCACCAAATAGGAAATAGGAACCACCAGGGCTCCGCAGGGATGCTGGATCGCTCCACGCGTCGCGCCACAGTAGCCCTTGAAAATCATTTTTCGATCATCCCAGGTTTTGCCATCGTCATCACTGCGCGCACACCAGACATCAGAGACCGTCTCATTTCCGGGTTCCCCATTTTGCCATTCTTCATGCTGGATGAATCCGAGATAAAAAAGCCAGAGAGTCCCTTTCTTATCCCGCAGTAAAGAGGGCCCACAAGCTTTACACTCAGGATGATGGATGATTTCCCGTTTGCTTGACCATCCTTCTTGGGACAATTCGGAGTCGGAAGTGATGACAGAAACACTGGCTTCCCCTATCTTCAGTTGATGCACATTCTTCGAGAGGCCTGCATAAGTCATCAAAACTCTGCCATCTGACAATGGAGCCATCTCCCCAGAACAAACAAACTTATGATCCAAAACAGGACCACAAAGTGTTGCTTTCGGATGAAGCAGGACTTCGGGGTCATTTTTTTGAGGAACCAACTCAATCGCATGATTTAAACTCATAGGGGTAAAAGAATCTGCCCCATACGCTCCTCAATATAAGACTTAGAGCGAGGAAATTATTTCTCTTTTTTTGTTGGTCACCATATCCAAAAGAAACTCCGCACCCTTCTGACGCCAGAAATCTGAAAGCGTATGACCGATGTCGGAAGTGACATGAAACCTTAGTCGAGATGACAATTGTTTCCTCGATTCAAACTTGACCAGCGCTTCGGCAAAGCGAAGGGCACAGTCTGTTCCGACCCTGTTATCACAATTTCCAATGGCAAACCAGATGGGACGTCCAGCCAGAGTTTGAGCATATTCAACCAAAGAGAGTTCTGCCACCTTCGATTGATTCTTAATCGTCTCAAATTCATTCAAGGCACGCCAGTCCGTAACCGGAGCGTACCCTGCAATCGCAGTAATCCGTGTATCCGCTGCACCTAGACGAAAAGCACAATAGCCACCACGAGAAGTTCCTGAAATAAAAATCCTTCCGGGTTTAGCCAATCCATCCTGTATCAATCGGTCGATGACAGCTTTCCCTTCATCCACAAAATCAGCAAAAACATCCGTACCTGCGACAAAATTCTCACAAAAACCCTCTATTTCCTGTGGCCATGCAGCCATCTTCCGCTCCCCATGACAGGGCAAATCAAAACTGGCCACCCGATGTCCCGCCGCTAAGAAAGCACGCACAGGGATATCACAAGCATGGGTCTCCAAGTTGGTGATCCGATCTGCTCCAAAATTAAGCAATAATGCCGGCTCTTCAGACAAATGTTCCGGTTCTCCCAGGCGAACAGGCAAGACCTGGTTTTTCACGGTAATCGAAAATTCACTGAACATTTTCTTCATCGAAAATCATTCACAGTTATCTGAATAATATACGTTCCGCTTCAGGGATAAGAACGCTCCTTAGGCCTCCTTTTTCAGCTCCCGTTCCATCAAGGCCGCAATAGATTCTCCAGGTGCCTTTCCCTCATAAAGAATTTCATAAACCTGTTCCAGGATTGGCGCCTGCAGTTGTTTTTCCCGACAAAGTCCATGAAACGACTTTGTGCTGCGGTAACCCTCCACCACAGTCTTCCGATTATTTAATAACTCGGAAACATTTCCTCCTTTACCCACCGCCAGTCCGAATTGCCGATTACGACTCCAGTCTGCATTACACGTCGCCACAAGATCACCAAAACCACTCAGTCCGTAAAAAGTTTCCGGCTGAGCTCCCAAAGCAGCACCCAAGCGCACCATCTCCGCCAGAGATCTTGTGAGTAAGGCAGCCCGGGAATTGTCGCCCAGTCTCAAACCATCCGAACAACCTGCCGCAATGGCATAAATATTTTTTAAGCAACCACCCAATTCCGTTCCAATCGGATCGTGGTTCAAATAAACCCTCAACCCTGGTCCACTTAAAGAAGCTTGTACTTCAGCCAGAAAAGGTGTTTCCTCCGTGGCCGCCAAGACCATCGCCGTCGGTTTGCCGGAAGCCACTTCCGCTGCATTGGTCGGGCCGGTCAAACATCCATGCGTATATTCCGGTAAAATCTCCTGCATCACTTCAATCGGTCGCAAGTGTGTTTCCATCTCCAGTCCTTTGCTCAAGCTGAGCAGAAGTCGTAATTGCGCCGCACTTTCTTTGACCTCTGCAATCTTTTCACACCAGGCTCGAATCGCATAGGACGGACAAGCCAGCAAAACAACATCTGCCTCCATCAAAACCGGTTTGAGCTCATGCCCCACTTGAAGGGTATACGGAAGGTGAAAACCGGGAAGATAGTCCACATTCTCTCTACTTGAGGATAAAGCCAAAGCGTGTTCAAACCGACGAGGGATCAAGGTCACCGTATGAGCCAACTGAGCGAGATGAAGAGAGAAAGCAGTGCCCCAGGCACCTGCACCAATTACACAAACATTCATTGAACTGCTTTTTTAGACATAAATTTCAGAGATAGACATAAAAAACGTCTAACAAACTGCCTTAAAAAAATACGATAGAAATCTCCTGATGGTGTATATAGGCTGAAAGGTCACAAAAAACTTTCCATAGTACGGATTTTGAACTCGGTAAAATCCTCTATACTGCTTCTATCAGGCCAAATTTGGTTCCAATTAAACAGGAATCTGATCTCATTTTATAAAATCTCTTGTCAAATGTGAGACAAAAGGTTACTTTAGTCTTTAATCTCCTCTCTATCTGCCGATCTCTTAGGTTAGTTTGATCGAAGGATATTCCGGATTACGTTTTAGACAATACTTCCATGCGTCATTTCATTTCACAGCTATTCTATAAGCCGAAGATCGAATTCGATCCGGTTATTTATGCTGAAAGACGTCAGAACAAGGAACGAAATTCTCAATTTGCCGATTTGATGCAAATAAGAGAACCTAAACAGGTAAATCCGGACAAATACGAGATCAGCCTTCGTCGGCGTAGAATCTTCACCATCGCCTTTATCTGGTTGCTCGTTGCCGGATTCTCTTGGGTGGTGATCGAAAGCGCCGAAGCTCTTTCTCTTTTTTAAAAAACTCCTTTCAATACCCCCATTTCTGCCACCGGAAGTCTTTTAACTTTCGGTTTTTTTGTGGATAAAGCAGCAGACTGAGATCGAAGGTTATTCAAACAACCAAAAGCCTCTTACCTACTTCCTTAAAGTAACTCTATTCTAAAACCAATCCGGCCTGATGTCCCGATGCCCTTCCAAAACACGGGCAATTTCAATACCTTCTCGCCCAATCCTGTAAAAAATAAGAAAATGGCTTCGCCAATTGCCTTTCCCCGTGCTGAAGCAATAAGCATCTGGCCATAAATCTTTTCGAATACGACCTAATTGAGGAGATAAAGCTAAAGTGAGAAACCTTTCCTCCAGATGTTCAATCACAAGATCGGCAGCAGCAATGTGAAGCCAGAGTTCTTCAAGGTCCCGTCTAGCTTTCGCAGATATTGTGACCATTTGAAGCCTTCTTATTTGGATTTATTCATCTAGTCGTTTACGGCCACTCTCTTTTATTCCCTCCATAAAAGCATGGAGTTCCTTTTCGTTCCCAAGTTTAGTGTGATTTCCAGAATTCAATTCCTCAAAACCTGCTCGAACATCAGCTTTAAGTCTTTCATATTTGATGCGTTGAAGCTCTTCATAATCTCGGATTGATGTAACAACTAATGAAGGACGACCATGTTTAGTGATTGTGACTGGTTCTTGTAGAGCAGTATCTATGATGACTCCCCACTTATCTTTTGCCTCAGTTGATGGAAACTTTTGCATGAGCTCTCTTTTAATACATTTTGGCTATTTAAGCTAATAAAGTCAAGGACTCCAAAATATCTTTTTCTGACATCCAAAGCAGCAAAAGGATTGCCTTCGTAACAAAAGTTCGGAGTTCTTAATCGGAACCTTACTCCCACATGAGTTCCAACTCTAGTCCACTGGCTGCTCTCGCCGGAACATCCATCGAAGAAAAAGCCAAACTGATCCAATCGTTTTACGAGCAAACCGTCTTTCATGAAAGCGGAATCATGTACTCCATGATGAAAATCGATGGGAACGAAGTCCGTCCTTTCGAGCCACGCGATTTTGAAGGCATCGAATCCTTCGATTTCGAAGGCTGGAGGATCAAACCCAAAGGTCCCTGGGAATATCGAAACAACGAAAATTCCATTACTACTTCCGGCATTTACCTGGCCTCTCAGACCTATCGCTACCTCGCCACTGGAGATGAAGAAGCCATGACCCAGGCCCTCAAAGCTTTCCATTCCCTTGATCTTATTTACCAGTTCGGGGAAGAGGATGGTCGTCCGGGATGGATGGGCAAACCTTATGGTTTTCGCCTCTCCGATCAAACCAGCGGGGACCAGTACCTCGATGCCACCTGGGGTCTTTTTACCTTCCTCGAAATCGCTCCCGCCAAAGAAAGCAAGAGAGCCCAGGAGATGATCATCGGATTCGCCGATCATTGGCGTAAAATCGATTATACCATTTTCTATCTCAAGCACACCTGGAGCAATAAGAACGAAGAGCATTCCTATAATGCCATTTTCATGGCAATCAATCTGATCGCCTACCACCTAACCGGGGATCCGGTCTATAAAGCAGAATCAGACCGTTTCCAAAGTATCTCTCGCTGGAAAACAGAAACAGTGGTCGGTGGGTGGAAGCGAAAAATCCTCAATGGAGAGACCAAAGACTGGATGTTTAACAAACTGGTCGAAGAACACCTGAAACCTTCTGAATTTCTCTGCTGGGAAATGACCATTCACTGCAAATTCACTGCCGTCGCCGCCGAGATCATTCATAAACTTTATCCGGAGATTGTCTCAGACAACGAACTCATAAAAACCCTAGAAATCTGGTGGAAGACCTGGCCTTACGGCATCGACGAGGATCTTCTACCCTATTACTATTTCATCATTAATGTAGAAAAAGACACTTGGCGCCCGGCCCCTCGAACCAAACGGCTGCCCCGGGACCAATGGCTTCTCGGCCAACCCGGGCTTTCTTACACCTCACAAAAAAGATGGATGGAGCCTCTTTGTCGTTTTCTGGTCACATCAGCAATCACTGCCGAATATTCGACCGATCTGCACAATTCCTCCATTGCTCTGGCCAAACGCATCATGGAAAACGTCGACGAAATTCGTATCAAATGGCAGCACGATCCTGACGGGAAACAAATTGTAGCTGATAATGCGGAGATAAAAAATGCTCTCAGCAGCGAAATGCCCGCTTCCTACCTGGCCACTTTCTGGAGAGGACGGAAACAAGGTTACTGGTAACCATTTTATCCTCAATTCTCGAAAACCATAATATCCCAAATGAACTCCATCACAAACCCGCTGGCGGCTCTGGCCGGATTACCCCTTGAGGAAAAAGCCGAGCTGATCCAGTCCTTCTACGAAGATATTATTTTTCATGAAAGCGGGATCATGTACTCCCTGATGAAAATCGATGGAGATCAAATCCGTCCCTTTGAACCACGCGATTTTGAAGGCATCGAATCCTTTGATTTTAAAGGATGGAGGATCAAACCCAAAGGGACCTGGGAACAGCGAAATAACGAAAATTCCATTACTACTTCCGGCATTTACCTGGCCTCTCAGACCTATCGCTACCTCGCTACCGGTTCAGAAGAAGCCATGACCCAGACCCTCAAAGCCTTTCATTCCCTCGACTTAATCTACCAATTTGGAGAAGAGGATGGACGTCCGGGATGGATGGGCAAACCCTACGGCTTCAAGCTTTCCGATCAAACCAGCGGCGATCAGTATCTCGATGCTACCTGGGGCCTCTTCACCTTCCTTGAAATTGCTCCCGAAAAAGAACGCAAAAGAGCCCAGGAGATGTTGATCGGGTTCGCCGACTACTGGCGCAAAATCGACTATACCATCATGTATGTTAGCGTTACCTGGAACAATAAATACGAGGAGCATTCCTATAACGCCATTTTTATGCTGATCAACCTGATCGCTTATCATTTGACCGGTGATCCCGTCTACAAAGCAGAGTCAGATCGCTTCCAAAAAATATCCCGCTGGAAAACAGAAACAGGAGTTGGCGGATGGAAGCGAAAAATCCTCAATGGAGAACGCGATGAATGGAGGTTCAACAAGTTAGTCGAAGAGCACATGAGACCAACTGAGTTCCTTTGCTGGCAAATGACCATTCACTGCAAATACACCGCCGTCGCCGCTGAAATCATTCACAAGCTCTACCCGGACGTCGTCTCAGACACTGAACTCGTAACGACCTTGGAAACCTGGTGGAAGACCTGGCACTACGGAATGGATGAAGATCTTTTGCCTTATTACTTTTTCATTGTTGATATCGAGAAGGATACCTGGCGCCCTGCACCCACAACCAAACAGCTACCCCGTGATCAATGGCTGATGGGAAAGGCCAGTCTATCCTACACTTCAAAAAAACGATGGACCGAGCCTCTCTGCCGTTTTCTCGTTACCTCTGTCATCACCGCTGAACATTCCACCGATTTACATAATCCTTCCATTGATCTGGCCAAACGCATCATGGAAAGCGTCGATAAAATTCGTATCAAATGGCAGCACGATCCCGACGGAAAACAGATTTTTCCTCGCAACGCTGATCTCAAATCTGTCCTCAGTAGCGAGATGCCCGCTTCCTACCTTGCCACCTTCTGGAGAGGCCGAAAGCAGGGTTACTGGTAAGAAATTAACTACACCAAAGGCTTCCATCCTACGGAGGTTTCTCAATTCAAACAGCAGTTGTTCTCAGATAAAGTGCACTGAACTGGATCTCTTCGGACTCTTGCCCCTCAAAGGAAACCCGAAGTCGGATTGATTGTGGAAGGTTGTCCTGATTTAGTTCAGCCGCAAAGTCTACTTTAGTGCGAAATCCATCCTGCTGGACAATCGCTGCGTTTGCATCTGTGAAGGACACAAGAGCGTGTTCTTGCGCATCAAGTATTTCGATACGGAGAGTGGAATTTTTACTGAGCCCGGTCGCATTGACGAAAATCTCCAACAGGCCTACCTCAGGTAGTGGAATTTCGGTTGTAATAAAGTCAGCCGGTTCCTTTCCGTCGCGGGGACTGAGAGAGCCAAAGCGATCCCGCTCCAGAAGGGCAATACCAAGACCTCCTCGAGGGAGAAATTCTTCACCAGCACCTTCACCGCCCGGACGTGGATCCCAGGTTCCGTAATAAATATAAGTTTTTTCGCCTACATTTTCAAAACCTTGGCCTTGCAGTAACCCTCCTTGATCCCAGGTACCATCTTCGCCATTTTTTAGGAAGATATACTCCGTGAGCGGTTCTCTAAAATTAAGACCGTCATTACTAATGGAAAACCCAAGATCGATAGTGGTGTTCTTCCACTTCTTATCTTTATCTCCGTGCCAGACACCGTGAAATCCAAGAAGAACATTGTTCCGATTCCACACACTGACGCCTTCATGGGTCTCTTCGCCCATACCGCATCCGAATGAGTGGTGTTGTCCTTCACGCACGAAGGCGACATGAGCAGTGGGAGCCCAGTTGATAAAATCCTCAGAACGGTGAATCAGCACCTCCCGTCCGGAATAAGGTGTAGGGCGATGCAAGTCATGATCCGAACAACCTTGTCCGGTGGCATAGTATTTCCCCTTCCATTTATAGAGTCCTCCCGCGGCCTCAAAGTGATGTTGTGGAAGACACATCCCCTCAACTGGCATGCTGCCTTTATAAGGCTCAAAATCCTGAACGAGATTCCAGGAATAACCGTCAGCGCTGAACAAAGTGACCAAAGTTCCCCGGCCAAAACCTTCGTCGCTATGCCACCAAGTTTGGGCCGACATCTTATAGCGCTTCTGTGGATCTGGATCCTCTGGTTCCATAAGAACCTTGAGATTAATGAACCCCATCGGCCCTGGGGAGATCTTCAGAAGATTGTTTTGCAAGCTTCCTTTGTATTCAACCAACCCTAGGGATGGACGGGTCCAGTTGACACCATCGGGACTTTCCGCATAAGCGGGACGAAAGATATCCTTCCTCTCAGGCCACTTTATAAGCTCCTCATCCAGCGCAATATACCACATGCGGAAAAACCCCTTATCCTTGATGATGCTGCCGTAAAACTGGATACCATTACAATCAGCAGTTCCAAGTTCACCACGCGCAAGCACTGGATTATCCGGATGCCTTTCAGGTGCATTCATCTCCAGTTTCAGATTACGCGTAAAAGGGATAGATCGATCATCAAAAGCGAAAATCGTATAGTCTTCTTGAGCAGAATAAGAGAAGGATGTCATCTTAAGTGCTTTCTATTTTGATGGAGTCTGATGATCATCTTAATTCCACTGATGTGCTAAAAACTCACACTTAAACGACCCTTAACAATGTTACACCGGCCCCTCAAATCTGAAGGCATAAATCCGGGCTCGAACCATTTCAAAGTGCAGTCGGATCGGTTTCCCTTCGAAGGTAGAAAGATCTGTTTTTTCCTGCCAGGAAACTGACTTCCACATCGTATCTCCGGATATACGGTCACAATCCTCCAGTGCATACCCTTCGATTGGTTTACCCTCTTCATCCGTTAAACCGATTCGGATCCACCCTCCAAAATGAGTCCAGGAATTTGTGGTCAACTCGTTGCCTTCAAATTCAAAGGTAACCGTCCAGAATTCTCCCCGTGCTTCAGTTTCCACCGCCATATAACCGTCTTCGCGGATTGTGGCACGCCAGAGACCCCCACGCCATGGAGTCTCTTTGTTATAAAAACGTTCTATATGAGATACCGGTTTGGTCTGGATAAGCTGGGTCCATTCTCCCGGCTTCGTCTGGATCAAACCTTGAGCTGTAATATTGCCGCCATAGGTTTCACTTTCAGGTGATCCGGACGGAATCAACGCATCCCGAATCGGACGCTGCCAGATATTCCCATCTCGACTCACTGCCAGAGAAGTTTCCATCTGCTCTGTATCTCGTTTAAAAATATTGGGAAACATAAGATGCGCATCCTGTGCTCCCGGCCACTTTGTATAAGAACTTGAATACAAATCCCAGGATGGTGGATCCTTCGGTTCGGTCACCAAACAAGGCATGGGCTTATCCCAAACACGAAAATCCCTAGATCGGGCATGATCGATCGTCCGTCGTTCTGGCCAGACATGACGACCATCCGTCAGCTCAGATTGATTACGGAAACCTCTGGTATAAATTCGATAAAAACCCTCGTCCTCATCCCAGGCCAGGACGGATTGCGTATCACAGGCATGATAAATGAGCGGTTCTTCAATCGCTGTCCAATGAAATCCATCCGGAGAAGTAGCGCCACGTAAATGACGGGTGCGTTTCTCTTCATTGATGGTTCCAAAGATCATTTTATAGCGCTCCTCGTCGGGGCCATTCGGATCTTTGATCACAGTGGGTCCATGCGGCCCAATACCTGCCGGCTGGATCCCATCAAAGACTATGTTGGTTTCGTTATCATCCTGGTAAGGGATGATGCCCAACTTAGGGCGGACCCAGTTTACCCCGTCCTCAGATTCCGCGTAACAAACCTGCGAAACATGTTTCTGAACATCCTTACTTTTCAGTGAATCAGGGGAATGGTACCCTTCGTAGTAGAGCTTAAATTTGCCTTCATCTTCAAAAACAGTCGCCCAAGAACTGATGACATATTCTTCCCAGGGTTTCTTCGGAAGGAGAATCGGCTCCGGATGAATGGTGGGAGCAAAGGTCTTTAACACGACTCCATAGGGCATCAGCCAAGGATCCGTATTCCCGAACCATGAATTCCCACCGCCAGCCTCTACCAGCGACCAGTCAATAAAGACATGCTTCCTGCCTCGAAGAAGTTTGTTGATCATGGTAAATACTTTTAAGTGCTCTTTCTTCCCGTTACCTGATCAAAGACTTCCGCCCATTTTGGTAAAGATTGATAAACAGCGCCAAAATCACTGCCCATGGCAATAAAACGCCCGCCAGCTTCAATCATGGCCGTCATATCTTCGGGTGTTCCCGTGGGACGTCCCCAGTGGATACCGTTTTTCTGCGCGGCCTCAGCCACCTTCTTCTGGGCATCTGCCATTTTGGGCTCCTTAAAATTAATCTCGCAACCAAGTCGCAGAGCCAAGTCTGACCATCCGATGAAAAGCACATCAACACCTGGAGTCGCCGCAATTTCTTCTACATTTTCAACGGCTTCCGGAGTTTCAATCTGTATAACCGTGATCGTCTCTTCATTGGCGTCTTTCACGTATTCACTTGGTGGATCCAAATAAAACCGATTATCGAGCCCGGCTGCATCCAAACCTCTTTGCCCTAAAGGAGGAAATTTCGTCCGGCTCGCGATATCCCTCGCTTCCTCACCTGTATTAACTAACGGAAACATCAAACCCGTTGCGCCTCGCTCCAACATCTGATACCCTGTTGCACTCTCGCGAAACTGAGTTCGCACAATACAATCCATATCCGCCAAATGATGCAGATAGAGCATTCGTTCAATCTCCCTCGGATCCCACATATTGTGCTCCGAATCCAACCAGATACCATCATAACCCGCATTAGCGGCGTGTGCGGCAAACATGGTAACAGGGTAGTAAAGACAAGCTATGCGGGCAACTTCGCCCTTTCGTAGCTTCGACAAAATCTTCGATTTTCTCATAGAAAAGGTTTGCCCTAAAAAAGGAGTGGCCTTCATTCTCTGTCAACTGAAATGTCAGTAAAATTTCAGATGCCATGTCCTTTCCTCAACCATCCACCGATACCGATCTCGAATCACTGACAGCGCAAAGTAAGCTGCAGATCGAGTCACTCGTTTTTGAAGGACGGTTAAAGCCAGGTGAACAAGTCAGCGAAGTTCGTCTGGCCGAGACTCTGGGATTTGGTCGAGCCCCTGTTCGGAATGCTCTCGATCTTCTGGCCTCAGAAGGCCTATTAGTTCGCATCGCTCGTTCCGGGACTTTTGTCCGGGAGCTCAATTTTAAAGAATATGGAGACATCCTTGATGTTCGTTTGTCTCTCGAAACACTGGCCATCGGACTCGCTTGCCAACGAGCCACACCGAAAGAGAAATCCAATCTGATTAGAGCCGGCAAGAAAGTAGACCAAACGGAAGAACGGTATGTCTCCGGCAAAATTCGCAAAACAGAAATGGCCAAAGTCGATGTTTCCTTTCATCTGAAACTGGCTGCCATCAGTAAAAACTTTCAGCTCCTTCATCTTCTGCGCAGCCAACGTTTGCTGGAGCAGTGTTTTCTAGTCGGGCAGCAAATTAGTATAGGCGTTCCACCAAGAATACCGGATAACGCTATTCGACATGTGACCATTGCAAAAGCAACTGCAGAAGGAAACGAAACTGAGGCCATTGCACTAATGCGCAAACACGTTTTGCAGGCTAAAAAAGCGGTGATGGATGGGATGATGGGAGAAATAAACTGACCCATTTCTTCTTCACATAAAAGACATGGTACCTTTGGAACAAGTCTTTCTCTGACTAACAGAAATTTTAGAGCAAAAAGAATTTTTTTATAAATTAAACCCTTTGTAGTTATTCTATTGTTAGACTTGACTCCTCTTTTTATTATTACAAACTATCCTATAGTCATACGACAAGAAAGAGATGGTATATTTACTCCAGTAACAATTTAAAAAGTACGATAAAACCCATGCTGCTATAAGCATCGAAATAATCTTTTTACATCAATGAGGAAATGATTTATCTCATTGATGTTTAGCCCCCCCAAAGCTCCAGTTCATTTGAACTGGAGCTTTCTCATTTTAAACCTTTGCTGTGGAAGGTTTCGACTTGAAACTCTTCCGAACAGTTGCTGCTACGAAGTCCCGATTCAACTGACTGATAAAATCATGGGTAATCAATTTCGGGCAGACCGCCGAACATTCGTATTGATTGGTACAATTACCAAACCCAGCCTCATCCATTGCCGCTACCATATTGATCACGCGATCGTCTTTCTCGGCCTGACCCTGAGGTAGGCTATTGAGCTGCGACGCTTTCGCTGCGACAAAGAGCATAGCCGAGGCATTTTTACAGGCAGCCACACAGGCCCCACAACCGATACAGGCCGCTGCGTCCATAGCCGTATCTGCAACTTCTTTGGAGATGGGTATGGCATTGGCATCCGGCGCACTTCCCGTGCGAACCGTCACAAAACCACCTGCCTGCATGATCTTATCAAAAGGCTTCCGATTGACCACCAAATCCTTGATAACCGGAAAGGGCTCTGCCCGGAAAGGCTCAACCGTAATCACATCGCCATCCTGAAAACTGCGCATGTAAGTTTGGCAAGTGGCCACACCCTGATGCGGACCATGTGGCTTTCCATCGATTACCAGAGAACAGGTCCCACAAATTCCCTCACGGCAATCATGGTCAAAAGCAATCGGTTCTTCACCTTGATCTGTCAGATATTCATTCACCACATCGAGCATCTCGAGAAACGACATGTTCGGATTCAATTCGGGAGAATCGTAGATTTTAAATCCGCCTTTGCTCTCCTGATCTTTCTGACGCCAGACTTTGATTTTAACTTTCATCGTCGAAATACTTATAGTTGCTCAATCGGGTTCCGGATTACTTATAATTACGAGTTGCCATCTTGATATCCTCATACTCAAGCAGCTCTTTATTCAGGACTGGCTCGTTGCCATCACCCTGATGCTCCCAGGCAAAAACACTGGCGAATTCTGCATCATTACGCAGAGCTTCTCCCTCTGCCGTCTGATGCTCTTCACGGAAATGGCCCCCACAGGATTCCTCCCTGGTGAGCGCATCCCGGCACATCAATTCACCTAATTCCATAAAGTCTGCCACTCGTCCGGCTTTCTCCAGGGATTGATTCAACTCCCCTTCTTCTCCCGGAACATTTACATCTTTCCAGTATTCCTCCCGCAGTTGAGGGATCAGTTCGAGCGCCTTTTCCAGACCTTCTTTGGTCCGGCCCATTCCACAATAGGTCCACATGATATTGCCCAGTTCTTTGTGGAAGGAACCCACACTACGCTTACCTTTATTGTTGAGCAGGCGACTGGTGATGTCTTGGACATCTTTTTCCACTTCATCGAATGCAGAATGATCTGTCGAAGGACAATTGCCCAGTTGATCCGCCAAATAATTATTAATCGTATTGGGCAGGACAAAATAACCATCAGCCAAGCCCTGCATCAAAGCGCTGGCCCCTAAACGATTTGCCCCATGATCCGAGAAATTTGCTTCACCGAGAACAAACAGTCCCGGCAAATTGCTCATCAAACTGTAGTCCACCCAAAGTCCACCCATGGTGTAGTGAACAGCCGGATATATTCTCATCGGCACCTCATAGGCATTTTCATCCGTAATTTCCTTATAAATATCAAAAAGGTTTCCGTAACGTTCACGGATAACACTTTCTCCCAGCCGGTTGATGGCATCACTGAAGTCCAAATACACGCCCAATCCCGTTTCTCCGACACCGCGACCCTCATCGCAAACCTGTTTGGCCGCCCGTGATGAAATGTCACGTGGCGCCAGATTACCAAAACTCGGGTATTTCCGCTCCAGATAATAATCACGTTCCTCTTCCGGAATATCTCCGGGAGCCCGCTTATCCCCCACCTTCTTCGGCACCCAGATGCGTCCATCGTTACGCAGAGACTCAGACATCAAAGTCAACTTGGACTGATAGTCGCCCGAAACAGGAATACAGGTTGGATGGATTTGGGTGTAACACGGATTAGCAAAGCAAGCCCCACGTTTATAAGCACGCCAGACTGCCGTTGCATTTGAATTCCGTGCATAAGTGGAAAGATTGAAAACATTGCCATACCCTCCCGTCGCCAAAACCACTGCGTCGGCCGCATGGCGCTCGATCGTACCGGTAATGAGATTGCGGGTGATGATTCCCTTGGCATGCCCATCTACCACTACCAGATCGAGCATCTCTGTATGATTGAGCATCTCCACCGTTCCCAAACCAATCTGGCGGGAAAGAGCCGAATAAGCCCCCAGCAAAAGCTGTTGTCCTGTTTGCCCTCTGGCGTAAAAAGTCCGGGATACCTGAGCGCCACCAAAAGAACGGTTGGCCAACCCACCTCCATATTCACGAGCGAAAGGCACACCCTGTGCGGCACACTGATCAATGATATTAGCGCTTACCTGGGCCAGACGATAGACGTTGGCCTCACGAGAGCGGAAATCACCGCCCTTTACCGTATCATAAAATAAGCGGTACACGCTATCACCATCATTCTGATAATTCTTCGCCGCATTGATGCCACCCTGTGCTGCAATACTGTGAGCCCGGCGCGGGCTATCGTGAAAGGTAAGGCACTTTACCTTATAGCCGAGTTCTGCCAAAGTCGCAGCAGCGGAACCTCCAGCCAAACCGGAGCCGACTACGACAACCTGGTATTTCCGTTTATTGGTCGGGTTGACTAGTTTACTTTCGGCGATGTATTTATCCCATTTTTCTGCCAATGGGCCGGACGGAATTTTTGCGTCTAATTTCATTATTCCGAATGAGTGTTCAGGCTTGTGGATACAGATTCCGCGGCAGCCTCAACGCTGGCGGGTCGGCAGACTTTGCCGGTTAAAACGGATAGGGGAATGGCGGCATTGCCCGCGAAATAGGCCAAACTGAGAACGATCGCGACCACCTTAAGGCCACGCCCCCACGTCTCCGTCCGCAAACCTATGGACTGGAACATACTCTGAAAACCATGGCTAAGGTGCAAGCTAAGCAAACCAACAGAGAGAATATAGAAAAGAGAAACGGGAAGACTGGAAAAACCAACCACCATCATCAAGTGGACATCCAGAACCACCGTCCCATCGGCCAGTGTCCAAGTCATCTCATGGAATTCCGGATTGGTTGATTTAACCGTAAAGTGAGCGATGTGGTATAGAAGGAAAGCCAGAACAATCAATCCACTGTACTTCATGGTCCGCGATGCATAAGAAGCCTGGATCGTATGGTTCGCCGCATAATCCCGCGGTCGAGCTTTTTTGTTTTCGTACCAAAGCAGGATGGCCATCCAGATATGCAAGCCCACACACACGAGAAGGAAGAGTCGGATGGCCCACAGAGCTGGTCCCAAGCTTTGCAGAAAATGGGCATAAGCATTGATTTTTTCCGGATCTGAAAAAATCTGCAGATTTCCCACCAAGTGGCCAAAGATAAAACCGACGAGAACGACACCGGTCAAAGCCATGATGACTTTCTTTCCAATGGAAGTCTTTAGAAGGGCAGTTACTATATTCATCGCAGAGTGTAGGCAGCATCTCTTTACCTTCACTATCCAATAGAAATAAAGGAGAGCGAACAAATGAGCGCGACAAAAAGCAGAAGTAAATTCCCTTATAGGGTCAATCCATTATGGAATCTTATAAGCCTTTTTAACCGGAGGTAGAAGAGCAACTTTAGATAACCTCTTAGCCAAAATCTGCTCAAGATTTTGACTCGGGGAATACTTTAGGCTTGAAGAGAATAAATTTACCACTGGCAAGTGGCTGGATTAATCGCTTACGGAAAACATTTACCCGAGCACTTTTTCCCAAAATCGCCGCAACCGTAACATCCAGATTTTCCGGAGCGGCTTCATCCGCCACATAATCCAGATTCCACCGCTCTTGGGAAACCTGCGTCAGGCAGTAATGCCAGCAGGGAAACGTCTCGGGAAACGCTTGGTCAATGTCTATGGAGGAAATCCACCGACCCTCCGGATGGACAAATAAATCCTTCTCCCGACCCAATAACCGATAGCCCGAGTCAAACCGCTGAACCAAATCTCCCGTATGATAACGTAAAAGAGGCATGGCCTCACGATTTCGCGTCGTCACCACAATCTGGAAAACATCATCCTCTTTCTTTCCATGGGGAAATAATTCAATAAACGCATTCTCACCGATAACCTTCATATTATCAGCAAAAGCATCTCCCACAAACAGGTAACCTGCCTCAGTCGATCCATAAAGATCCACTAACGGGACCAGGAAAGCTCGCTGAATGCTGCGTATGTGTACTTGACTGGCTTTACCATAGGTGAGAATCACTGCTTTCAAACTGGGAATGGTAATCTCCCTCTTTAGAATAGCTCTGGCCAAAAGAGACAGGTAACAAGGTTCTCCCTCAATCACCTCCGGCTTGACCGCGATTAACTCTCTGGTGATTCGGTCCCATTCCGCCTCTGTATAACAAAAAGGGTCACTGGATAAATTCAGGTAAACCGCTCCATCGAAGTAGCGATTGGGAAAAGGAAAATCCTCATAAGGACAGAGATTACTCGAACAATTGACCGGCGCCAGAATCGCTTTGCGATGCGACCGATCGGCAAATTCAGCCAGCAGGGGGTGAGCCCGATAGGCACGGGCTGTCTGCTCCTCCCACCAGCCCGTTTCCATAATAACCGTCATCGGCTTGCCCGACGATCCGGAGGTCGTCTCAGATTCCAGTTCGTTCTGCCCCACCCTTCGCTCAACGTCCTTGGAATCTTCAAAGAAGGCAGAATGTCCCCTTTCTACGATCTCTTTCTTCGTCAGAAAAGGGATTTCTTCAAAACATCCCCATTGTAAGGGCTCCGGATGCAAAGACTGCCGCTGTTCATAAAAGGGGCTCTGCCGGTAAATAGACCGCACTTCTGCCTCCAGCGGAGAAGGAATCTCTGTTTCAATGGGTCCTCGGAAATCGAGACCCTCATTGGCAAAACATTTTTCGACTAGAGATGAAGAAGGCACAACGAGAACAAAAGAAGGAGTTAGTTTATGTCAAATAATGCGGATACGACAGCTTTTTTCTTTATGATGATTACTCAATCCAACCCCCATCATCGGCATCATTCAGAATCTGCCTATTTTGTCTACTCTCTTCATCCGATCCAATTTCTTAGGAGAACCCACAAAATTAATAGAATATTAGGCTAAAAATACTTTATTTCTATTTTTTAGAAATAGATCTGAAAAATAGAAATACTCTTCCTCGAAAAGGCTTTAAAAAAATCGTGTTAATCCTGTCCCAAACTACTGTTTAATCAGCCTCTCATAGCAAAACAATGCATTGAGAGCCAGGGCATGGGTGATCTCTCCTTCCTTTACCCTGCGATACACCTCATCGATGGGCTCTACTAAAACAGATAATTCTTCATTGGCATCCCAATCTGTTTCCGCTGACCGAACCACCTCTTCCACCAAGACGATATGGCAGGTATTCGATTGAATAGCCGGATTGGGATGCACCTTCCCGATCACTCTCGCCCCTTGTCCGACAAATCCCGTTTCCTCTCGCAATTCACGAACTCCGGCATCAACTGGACTCTGCCGCCCAAAACGATTTCCAAGAGGATCACTTCGGCCAAGCAAACGGAGGCCGCGATCAGGTTGATGATGACCAGGAGGACGCACAGCCGGTTCATCTTCGGTCGAATTCGAACTGAAAGACTTTCTTCGTGGCAACTATCCTCATAAAAAAGATGAACTCTTTAATTGGAAGTTTTTTGCTCGTTAAGCAGCTTTCGCAGAGCGGAATGAAAATCAAAAGCAGAGGCGGCTTCTTACGTTTTTTATGTTGAATTTTTAGGCTACTAAAATGTCACCTTCAAACTTCAGTTCAACAATGAAGTCGAAAATGAGAGACAATTAACTTTTCTTTCTTGGGCGCTTCTCTTTTCTCCTCTTTTCATTACCATCTCATGACAAATCTGCCTCCTCAATCCACATTAAGCATTACTTAAAATGACATAATTGCGCAGTATTTGCACTAACTTCCAATAGGCACAAATTGGAATCGGTTACACAAAAATTTCCAAAAATATGCAAACTTAATTTAACACACGATGCTTGAAATGAATGTGCCGGAACATGTACAATAGAAAATTTACGCCAACAGTTCGCATATAAATTTTACACGGAAATTAGATAGAGATGCGTTAAATCGAAGCTTCGGTGTGCAGTAAAGATAGGATAATTGGGACTCGGTTAATCGGGATATCCGCTTAATCAGGACAA
>JANQKU010000138.1 GCA_028280955.1 Opitutaceae bacterium | reverse complement strand
CGCTCTCTAGCTTTTTGCCGCCGCTCTTCGCAACCGGTCATTGAGTGCATTTCCGATTCCTGTCTCAGAGATGAGTTCTGCTTCGATGGATTCCCAAGGCCCTGTATCCATTTGGCGGAGTTTCGAAAACAGGTTTCGAGCCGCTTCTTCATCACTGCCGGATTCTGATAACCAGAAGACGTTTTCCAGTGAAGCGGTGAGAGGATCGTCAGGCTTTTTGAAACAGAGAGCCGCTTCCTTAGGTTGGAGGTTTTTCAATGCAGTTTCTGTAAAAGGAGTGGAACGGAGAATGAAGTGTGTCTTGGGGCTGTAATGCTTGTGCAATAACCCGGGGGCTATGGGTGCTGATTTCTCTTTGGAAGCGACAGAAGGCTTATCTAATGGGAGATCTAGTATAGCAGAGATGGCTCTGTCACTAATGCCTCCAGGTCGTAGAATGGCTGGCGATGAGGGGTCTCTGAGATCGACGATGGTTGATTCTATTCCGATCCGGCAAGGACCGCCTTCAAGAATATAGTTTATTTTGTTACCTAAGCTCTCCTGGACATGTGCGCTTGTTGTTGGGCTTATATAGCCAAATGGATTGGCACTGGGGGCGGCCAGGGGACGTTGGCAAGCTTGCAGAAGTTTTTGTAAAACCGGATGTTCGGGAATCCGAACAGCTACCGTCGCGAGTCCTGCCGTTACCAGAGAGGGTATGGATTTTTTCTTGGGGAGAACCAATGTCAATGGACCTGGCCAGAAGGCTTTAGCCAATCGTTCGACCGTTTGATTCTGTTCGGCTACCTGATCCAGGGTGCTCAGGCTATCGAGGTGCACAATCAGCGGATCATTAAAAGGCCGGCCTTTTATTTCAAAGATTTTGCGACAAGCGGCTTCGTCAAAAGCATTTGCCGCCAAACCATAAACCGTTTCGCTGGGTATGGCTACCAATTCCCCCTTTTGTAATGCCTTGGCCAGGATTTGGATGTTTTCGGCCGTTTCCTGGTAGACTTTGGCCACGGTACAACCTTCCGTTTTTAAGATGAAATTCTCCCTGAGGGAGAAAATGATTATTTCATCATCAACAGGTTACGGGCCTGTTTGATCGTGCGGGTGATAATACGTTGTTGCTTGGAAGAAACACCGGTATCCTTCCGAGGAAGGATCTTACCTGTATCACTGACATAGCGTTGCAGAATATGAGAGTGGTTAACTGTCATAATCTGTGGTGTAAGGCTTTGTGTCTTCTTTACTTCTGTTGCTTCTGACATAGGGAAAAACGGCGAAAATCAACGCTTTGAGGGGCGATGTCAATAGAATAGATGGGCTCTCTTGTCGTTTCGGATCGAGTATTTTTCCGGTAGATTCTGTTCCTTCAACTTCAAGTGTTGCGCCTGGGGGAATAGATGACGAGAGTGCAGGGAAAATGATGTTGTTTCCCTCCAGAGTCTTATCCCGTTGGTATTTTCGCTTGGGGCAGAATATGACGGCCGGAATGTCTCTGATCGAAAGCATTGCAACAGTGGTGGGGCCACCCCCAGCAGATCTGAAAAAGATGGCTGCGGAATTAACCTCTGGTGTCTCGGTGGATGAAGTACTTCAGAATGCGCCCAAATGGCTCCCTCAGGTGGATCGACAATTGATATCTGCAGGCGCTGCCTCAGGGTAAATTAGCTGACATTTTCCAGCAGTTGGCCCATCGGCATGAGATAAAGTCAAAGATGGCCACCAAAGCTGCAGGGGCTGCTGTTTACCCCTTACTCGTTTTGCATTTTGCCATTATTGTTCTGCCGGCAGAGAAGATTTTTTCCGAGAATTTGACTGCCTATTTGACAACGGTGACCTCTGTTCTGGTCCCATTTTGGATCTTGTTGGTTGTTTTGACTCTTGCTGTGATGAAGAAAGTCCGAGCTGTCATACGAGTGATAACGCTGCTTCCGCTACTTAAAAGCTATCGAAAAAATCAAGCTCTGGCGGATCTTTGCTTTACCTTACACGCATTTCTGACGGCTGGTTGCCGGATTGATGTGGCTTGGTTCGGGGCGGGTGAGGCGACCGGCATCAAGCGATATTCTCAAATAGGGTTGGAAATGGTCCAGGTGGTTCGTGATGGGAAACCTCCCGGTGAGTATCTCAAGCAGACCTCTGCCTTTTCAAAGGACTTTGTCCAACTTTACTGCAATGGTGAAAAAACGGGGCAATTGGAGAAGAATCTCGAATTTCTGCAGCGTCAGTATCAGAATGTGGCAGAAAATAAGATGAGCGCTGCCAGCTTCTGGTATCCTAAGCTGCTTTTTGCAGGCATCGCTCTTTATATCGCTTTCAAAGTGCTCAGTTTCTATTTTGGCTACTTTAGGCAGATAGGCGAAATGCTGGAAATGTGATCAATACAAATTTTAGAGAAACTTATGGCTAGTGTGCATTTGATATCGGGGCTTCCTTGTTCCGGAAAAACAACTTACTCCAAGAAACTCCGATCGGAAACCGAAGCGGTTCATTTTTCTCTGGACTACTGGTTGATCACGGTCTTCGGCCGATATGTGATTAGTGAGGTAGGTCATGACGAACATGTTCGCCGGGTTCTTGCCTGTCGTGAATTGATCTGGTCTGTTTCGATTGAGTTCCTCAAAAGGGGAACGGATGTGATTCTAGACGATGGGTTTTTTCTGCGTGAGGACAGAATGAAGGTGAGGGCAATGGCGCACGAAATCGGAGCAAAGGCAATTACTCACTTTTTAGATGTCTCACCGGAAATCTTAAAAACCAGATTGGAAACGAGAAACGCTGCTCTTCCAAAATATAACTTCGACATCAAACCGGAAACCTTGGAAGGATTCTTTGATTTGTATGAAAATCCGTTGCCCGATGAAGGGGGAAAACTCCTGGTGATAAAAGAAGGTGAGGGAGATTTGGCCGGATTGTCGTCTCAAGTAGATGCAACCTAGTGTTATCGTTTTCGGCATTCACTGAGGCGACAGATAGTTTAAGTAATCTAGCTTTATGGATACACTAAAAGAAGTGAAATGTGTTCTCTTTGATTATGGCAATGTGATCAGTTTGCCCCAGGACAAGCGGATCGCCGATCAGATGTCCGCTTTAGTTGGTTTGGAGCCTGACGTTTTTGAAAAGGCTTATTTTGAAGAACGTCGTGCTTATGATCGAGGAGATGTCGATGGGGTAGAGTATTGGAGGATTCTTACCCGAAGAATGGGAATTCAGTTAGACGAAGCAACTTTTAAAAAGTTGATCGAATTAGATGTCGCCTGTTGGTTCAAAGTCGATGAAAGGATCCTGATGTTGGCCGCAGATCTAAAAAAAGCAGGCTATGAAATAGGCATTCTTTCGAACATGCCGATTGATCAGGTTGCTGCTTATAAAAACCTGGATTCATGGATGGGAGCTTTTGATCACCTTTTTCTTTCAGCCGAATTTCGAATGGCTAAACCGGATAGGGAGATTTATGAATACGTTATGAGAGAAACGGGAAAAACTCCGCAAGAGATCTTCTTTATTGATGACAAAGATGAAAATATTGAGGCGGCCAGCCAGATTGGGTGGCAGACATTCTTCTATCCGTCTTCAGATGTCTTTGAAGCGTTGCGAAACAAGTGCCTTGCCGTATAGCTAAGATTCTCGACGCTCTTTACTTTGCTTCGATTTTAACAATCAGCTCAGCCACAGATTTATCGATCTCTTGCTGAAGCTTTTCATCATCAGATCCGGAGCATTTTTTGTAAAAGTAGAGCGCTTTTTCGAAATACTGGCGCTGGCGGTCCTTATCCTGAGAGATGGTTCCTTTCACCCGACAAATATCGCCCATCAGATAACTTTTTTCGATTACCATTCTATTGGAATCTTCAAAAAGTCTGTAGACTTCTTCTTCCGGAAGAGAAAGCAACATGCTCAATGGTAAGCCAATCCATTGGTCTGATAGTTCGTCGAGCCTTATCTCAACATCTTCATTGGAAATACTCTTGTTAAAGATACGGCGAAGCAGGACGCCTATCTGTTCAATCATATTGAGGATGTAATCCCGATGAAGCATAGGTATATTTAAACCAACTGATTAAATAGTGCAATCCTCGTAGATTATATCAAGCTGATCTTGAATTCTGGAAATTACGGACTTCTGCATTGCGGGTTTTATGGACAGTTTCTAACTTTCATAGAAAGCTGTTGCCATTAAAAACAGACCTACCCCAATCATGACAGTAGCGGCAGTCATGTTCATTTTTCGAACGGCATGAGAGTTTTTGAGAAACAGACCGGCTTTAGCCGCCATGAAGGCATAGCAAAGCTTCGCACCACCTAAAGCGACGAGGGCGATTGCCATGATAATACCTGCGTCAAAATAAGAAAGTGTGGACAGATCAATAAAAGCAGGAAAGAAAACTAAGTAAAACAAGATAGCCTTTTGATCTCCCAAGGTAATTAACAATCCAGTCAAGAAACTGGAAAGTAGTGAAGTTTCTGTTACGCCCTTTGTTTCGATGGCTTTTGCTTTGGATCTCCATAAACTGATACCCATCCATATCAAATAAGCGCCTCCCAGGTATTTTAGCAGAACAAACAAACTGCCCATCATTTCGGCCAGAATCGATAATCCGAAGATGACCAGTAGGATGAAAAAAATATCACCAACCATGATTCCTAGGGTGGTGAAAACACCGTGAATGAAACCAGCAGAAGCAGATCGTGCGGATACTGCCAATACACTGACGCTGGGGATAAAGGCCAGCACAAACATGGCGCTGAACAAGGCAATAATACTGCTAACCGTCATACTACTTTGCATGGAATTAAACAAGAAGGGTTATGCAAGTTAAGCGCCGAAACATTCGATGAACTAGACTTAGATAGAGTAGAAAATTATTTTGCCCAATTTATTTTCCATTCATCGTTTGGTTGTAGGCATGTTTTTTCTTTTTTTTGAGAGTTGGATCTGTTCCTGGACAATTGTCAGGAACTGAGCGACAGTGGAACGCCCAAGTTCTGCCGATGCCTGTTCAAGTGGATCTTCACCGAGAACTCCCAGGTGCATGGAGTCAGTCGGTGAGAGTGCTGAGAGATCTACGAGATCAGAAGCCAGAAAAAGCATCAACGATGTTTCAAAGGCCGCTGCGTGATCACCTTGTGCGACCAAGTGATCTGTTAAAATAAAGACATCAGAAACGCCTCCTTTGGATTTAAATGTTTCGACTGCGCGTGCCACTGGGGTGTGCATGGGGTAGTGCCCGGGATATAGGACCAGGAGATCAAATCCCAGCGATTCACTTTGGAATAAAGTCTGGACGATTACTTCTTGCCAGAGACGCCAACGGCCGTTTGTGATCGAACGCTTTGCCTCGCTTTCCAGCCGACTCCGGGATAGGGCCATCGCTTCACAGATTGGCGTTACGTGATCCCCAACCTCTTCAGGGATAAAGTCAGTTACTGCCGAATCAAAGATAACGTCGGCAATGTCTGAGCGATCATCGGCCCAGTATTGCGGAGGGAGGACGATCCCGCCAAGCTCATTGGCGATGTAGGATAGAACCCTCTCGGATTTAATTCCGTCCAACCCGAGTGGATTGTGAAATCCATGCCATTCAAGAGTCCCGATGGGCAGATAGCCAACGGGGCATTCGAGTCGCCGTTTCCGGAGCTCTTGGGGGCGCATGTGGGTGTAGTGCGTCTGTTTTTTATCGATGTTCATTTTCGATCGTGCAGGTTGCCTGAGTTAAACTGAAGTGGAGTCGCTATAAAAGATCCCGAAAGGAATAAGAACTCTTTTAATGAGTTCATCCTGTTTTGGTTCCCATTTTAAGTTGTTGTATATCGTTCGTGTAAATCCAACTTGTCAATGAAGAGAATGGATCGTGGAGGGGTATACGGATTGGCCCAATTAATCCTAAATTTTTTGCTGGGTTACAATATGCGATCCAGTGGGATCAGATATATAGAAAGTAAACAAGAGTTGCCAGGTTGATGTCGATCTGCATAGGGTTTTATGATCTCTGAGAGAAGTAGGCATTCTAGGGGTTTTTTGCTCGCATCTTATGATAAGCATACGTTATTCATAATGGCCCTAGTCATTAGCTTTATAGTAAGATTATCAGAAAAATGAACCTCTTACGAAAATATTTTCTAAAACAGCTGACGTTTTTGGTTGTAGTGCTGGGAATTTGTTGGGCTCCGAATAATGCGCTGAATGCGGCAAGTAGAACACTCATGGCGATGGGATGGAATGAATATGGCCAATTGGGTGATGGAACGACCACTGATCGGCTTTATCCGGTGCCAATTACCACAGATGTGCAAGCGATTGCAGCTGGGGAGGAGCATAGTTTTTATCTGATGTCGAATGGAACGCTCATGGCGATGGGGATGAATTCATCTGGCCAATTAGGTGATGGAACGACTATTAATCGGCTTACTCCGGTACTAATCGCTACGGATGTGCAAACCGTTACAACTGGACCGTACCATAGTCTGTACATAAAGACTGATGGAACGCTCATGGCGATGGGGGCAAATCACTATGGTCAATTGGGTGATGGAACGATTATTAATCGACTTACCCCGGTGTCAGTTGCAACGGATGTGAAAGCGGTTGCGGTTGGGGCTCATCATAGTCTGTATCTAAAAACTGATGGAACGCTCATGGGGGTGGGGGAAAATTATTACGGGCAATTGGGCGTCAGCCCGAACACTGATCGATTTACTCCTGTGCAAATAGCTACGGGAGTGCAAGCGGTTGCGGCCGGCCCTTATCATAGTTTGTAT
>JANQKU010000027.1 GCA_028280955.1 Opitutaceae bacterium | reverse complement strand
CCACTTCCAACTGTTCGATATGTGTGCCAAAGGTGGCACATTGTAACGTTGTATCGGAGTAAACGTCGAGCATACCGCCATAATAATGACCCATCAAACCGAGCCGGTTACCGTACATGCCAGCAGCGACTCGTGCTGCCTCTACCCAGGCATCCACTTCACCCCAGCATTGCGGATCGTCTTCCAATGTGCCGGTGATTTGGTGAAAGGTCACTCCAGCTCTTTTGAATACATTGGCAATCTCTGGTATCGGACAAGCCGAGCAATGAGCCAGCCACTCACCGGTCATTTTTGTGCGATCCCCCATCTGATTAAAGGTCGCGTAATCGATCGCAGTTGTCGGTTGTAGATTGAGAACGATCACCGGCACCTTGGCCCGCAATACTACCGGCAACACGGTGGATGAAAGCGCATAAGTTGTCACATGCAGAAAAATCAAATCAACGTCAGCACAGCGAAACTCCCGTCCTGCTCCATAGGCGCGATCCGGGTTATCCACCAACCCAAGGTTAACAATTTCAACACCCGGTCGTTCAAGTTTTCCCGCTACCTGTGCGATGTAGCCTTCCAACCGCTCTTTCAATCCGGCAAACTGCGGCCAATAAGCTTCAATTCCAATTCCAAACAAGCCAATGCGTAAAGGTGTGGTTGCCATCAAGATGATAATATAGTTTTGAACCCGAAAAGGGAATCTACGCGACAAACTAATCATACAGAATATGCCAAAGACAAACTTATCTTGACAGTTTTTTCCGATCTTGGCTCTGGTTATCATCTCATCCTAGCTATCTCAGATGTGACACCAACAGCAGGCTTTGAAGGCATTCTAAAAATCGATGAATGGGTGCACTCTTTTCACCTGTAAACTCCATTTTTTGATGGATTTACCTGTTTTTTGTGTATTCAGATTTTGCGATCTAAAGCAGATTGACTTTAAAGTATCAAGATAACGCCCAGGCCAATATCATCTGCCGGACGTTCAAGCACGAGAAAGCTTAATTCGAGACACTCCCTAGGCAATCTGCCAATGGTAAGGATAATGAGAAAGCATGCGAACTCCTTCACTCGTTACCTGTACCACATCTTCGATCCGACACCCTCCTAAACCGGGGTAATACAATCCAGGTTCAACTGTTACAACCGTACCTTTACGCAACCTCGCTCCTTTTACCGAAATACGTGGCGCTTCATGAACTGCTAAACCCAACCCATGTCCCGTTCCATGAAAAAACCCAACCGAACCTCCTTCATCACGTCTCGTCTGGTAACATTGGGTATTAAAATATTCAACGACTTGAGAATGAACTTTTTGGCCTGAGACTCCTGCCCTGATTGTTTTTAGTGCAATCTTCTGAGCGGCTCGAACTGTCCTTACCAGTTTTGCCTGCGCATCGGACGCTTTTCCTTTGAGAAAAGTCCGAGTCATATCGCCATGATACCCGGTTTGCGTCACCCGAGGGAAAATATCGACGATGATCAGCTGATTGGCAAACAATGGTCCACTCCCGCGACAATGAGGGTCACATGCCTGATTTCCTCCTGCAACGATGGTATCTGCCGAAATAGCTCCTGCCCTTAAACAAGCGATTTCGATCTGCTCTTGCACCCGCTCAGATGTAAGTGTTTTTCCCTCATAAAACAACCTTCCTCCCTTGATCTCAGCTTTCTTCAAGATTTCTTCAGTCACCTTAAACCCTAAGGCACTGCACCGATTGCCTTGCTTGATAAAACGGGCTTCTTCTTCCGTCTTGATTTCACGCTCTGGAAAAAACATTCCATCAATCACCTCTAGTTTTAGCCCATGTTCTATTAACTTGAAGGCAATGCCGGTCGGAAAATCAGAAGGAATCCGAAAAACTTTAATCTTATAAAAACGGGCAATAACATAAATCACTTCTGCAACTCCCACATCTTCTCTCCTAAAATGTTTATGCGCTCTCTCTGTCCACTCTTCCAAGGACAGTATCACCTCAAACGCGGATTCTTTACGAGCACGGGAAAATTCCAAGGCATTGAAAACACCCACTTTTTTCTTTTTATGAAGAAATGAAATGAATGGATCTGGAACAAAAAACCTTCCAAAATAAAGTTGGTCCGGACTTGTTAAAGTATCCGCGTAAAGCAAAGATGCTAATTTAACCTTTTTTCGAGTTTTCCGAAGAGACATGATAATTGAAACACTTACATTTAATCGGATTCGTTGCCCATCCTTATTTTCACAGAAAAAGTATCAGTTGACGGTCAATAAAAAGATCACGTCCCTTGGCCTACTGCAATACAGAAGAACAAGGCGTTCTCTGATGATTGCTTTCATCTGCGGTCTTTTGATGACCACCGGTTGTAAAGACCTCCAGTCCCCTGAAAACAAAACGGCCACAGTAAAAACATACTTCCCCTTAAAAATTGGTTCCATTTCATTACAAGCTCAAGTCGCCATTCATCCTCATGAATTACAACAAGGTTTAATGTTTCGAACACGTATGGAAGCGGATGAGGGAATGCTCTTTGTCTTTAAGGATCCCCAAAGACTGAGTTTCTTTATGCGGAATACTAAAATACCACTCGACATAGGATACTTTACAGCCGATGGCACCTTAAAGGAAATATATCCAATGTATCCAGAAGATGAAACACCGGTAAAGTCCATCAGCCACTCCGTTCAATTTGCCCTTGAAATGAATCAAGGGTGGTTTGCCCAGCACAAGATCACACCCGGAGCAAAACTGGATCTGCAAGCAGTCCAAAAAGCCTTTAAAGCAAGAGACATCGATGGAGGCCCTTATTTTTACCATAATGGATCAAGCCGGTGAATAAGGTCCTTTCCTGACTGTATTGAGCCCTCGGGAGTGTCAGTTCAACTGTTCAATAATCTCAATAATCGGCAAAAAGAGCGCAATGACAATAGTCCCCACGGTTAATGCCAGAAAAACAATCATAATAGGTTCAATGATTGAAGTCAGACCAACAACCGCATTATCAACTTCTTCATCGTAAATTTCCGCGACCCGATTAAGCATTTCAGAAAGTTCACCCGTCTCTTCTCCCACATCAATCATACTGGTAACCATCAAAGGGAAAATTTTGGATGCTTCAAGAGGCCCGGAAACACCTTCCCCTTCTTTGACCCTGTCATGAACATCCTCAACTGCCTCAACTAAAAGAGCATTGCCACTAGTATCACGCGTGATCTGCAATGCAGATAAAATGGGCACTCCACTGGAAAGCAACGTACTGAGGGTTCGGGAAAAGCGAGAGATGGCAGCTTTGCGATATAAATTTCCTATAAACGGCAGCGTTATCAATCCCCAGTCAATCACCCGTTCGCCCCAGCGGGTACGGGTCAATAACTTCAGTATGACAAAAGAACCGATAAGGATAAAAACCGAAGTCAAAAGATTTGCCTTAACGAAAACACTCAGGTCCAAAACAATCTGAGTGAGCTTAGGCAGGCTAGCTCCTTTCAGCATATCATTAAAAATAGACTCAAACTGGGGAACCACCACTGCCATCAAAGCAGACACAATGACAACAGATAAAATAACAACAATGATAGGATATACCATTGCTGCGCGAATCTTTCCTTTGACCCGTTGCGATTTTTCCATGAAACGAGCCAATCGATTCAAGACAACATCCAATACACCACCAGCTTCCCCAGCCTTCACCATATTAATATAAAGACGGCTAAAAATCTTTGGGTGTTGTTGAAGTCCCTCAGAAAACGTATTTCCCGAACGGATATTTTCGTATAGTTCAACGATCACATACCGAAAAGGTTCATGCCGTTCTTGCTTTGCCAAAACTTCCAAACTTCTCAATAAAGGCAACCCAGCCTGAATAAGGGTCGAAAGCTGGCGGGTAAAAATAGTCAGGCCTTTTTGATTAATTACCTGACCTATCGTGAGAGGCGCTTTTTTCTTTTCAACTAGTGTCGAAATGGTTTTCACCTTTGGTGCCTTTGGAGAAGCGCTGGGCAGTGGCTCTTCCTGTTCCAGTTTCAGATTGGTCGGGAAATACCCCATGCTTTTTATCTGCGAAGAAGCCAAGTCCGCACTGGCTGCCTCAACAGAACCCGTCCTTTCCTCTCCTTTCGAATCAACAGCTGTAAAAATGTATTTAGGCATGCGCTTAAGTATACTTTATCACTTCTTCAATAGAAGTTTCACCGTTATAAATCGCTCTCAATCCATCATCTCTCAAAGTTCTCATTCCCTCTTCGAGTGCTTTCTGACGAATAACCAATGCCGGAGACCTTTGTGAGACCAAATCGCGTAAAGGTTCAGACATCCTGAGCATTTCGTAGATACCCATCCGACCACGGTAACCTGTTTCATTGCAATGGGAACAACCCTTGCCATAGAAAAATTCCTTATCCCCAACATCTTTTAGCTGAAGATCCAACTGTCCGATTAGACTTTCATTGGGATTAAACGGAGTTCGGCAATCACTGCATATGGTGCGAACCAGTCGCTGAGCCAGAACTGCCTCGAGCGAAGAAGCTATCAGGAATGGTTCAACCCCCATGTCCACCAGTCTCGTGATCGCCCCAGCTGCATCGTTTGTATGTAATGTGCTGAGAACTAAATGCCCTGTGAGTGAAGCTTGTATGGAAATTTGAGCTGTTTCCAAATCACGAATCTCTCCCACCATTATCGTATCAGGATCCTGACGAAGAAAAGAACGAAGGGTTTTGGCAAAAGTCAGCCCAATATGAGGATTGATGGAGACCTGCATGATACCCTCAATCTCATATTCCACTGGATCTTCTGCCGTAAGGAGTTTCCTATCAACTTCATTTAAAATACGTAAACAACTGTATAGAGTTGTCGTTTTACCTGATCCGGTAGGACCGGTCACGACGAAGATGCCATTGGGTCGGCTAATAACATCCTGCACCGATGTAGACACATCTTTGGGCATTCCTAATTTTTCAATATCAAGCTGAACAACTGACCTGTCCAGAACACGCAAAACCACACTCTCCCCGAACTGCGTCGGTAAGGTAGAAACGCGAAGATCCACCTGTCTTCCCGCAACTGTTATTTTGATTCTCCCGTCCTGAGGAACCCTTCGCTCCGCAATATTGAGATTGGCAACAACTTTAATTCGAGAAATGATGGGAAGCGCCAATTGAACTGGTGGAGGCGCCATTTCATAGAGCGCACCGTCAATTCGATACCGTATTTTAAACTCATCTTCAAACGGTTCAAAATGGATATCTGAAGCTTCATCCTTTACCGCCTGTAAGAGAACAAGATTCACAAACCGAACAATAGGAGTTTCGCCAGCCATCGCTTCGATATCCGATTCGCTCAATTCCTCCTGCGTTGTGGTCGGACCTTTTCCCAATTCTTTCAACAAATCATCAATCGTGCCCTCTTCTTCTCCATAGTGGAGCTTTATCAGGTTTTCAACGGCAGTCGGATTGGAAACGACCAACCTCACATCTCTCTGCAATGCAAACGTCAGATCATCAACAATTTGACTGTTAAAAGGATCTGTAACCAACAGATCAATCGATGTTTCATCAAATCGAATCGGAACCACCGCATACATTCGAGCGATACTTCCTTCCAAGATACCAATAACAGTATCATCCACACTGGTCGGGGTAGCATGCAAATACTCCCAACCCAAGTACTCGGCCACTGCCTTCAGAAGCACATCTATGTCGACAACAGCCAGCTCATCAATGAGGTTTCCCAGTGATTTGCCACTTTCCTGATGCTCTACATAAAGCTCATCGAGCTTTTCCAGCTCAATGAGCTTAGTCTCCTGGAGCATTTCATAGAGAGCAAGGCTTTGTGTTTCGAACATAAAGTCATACCAAAGGAGAGACTTGTCGTTCGAAGGTCAAAAAAATAAATTATAGCTCTTTGAGTTTTGCGCCTGCAGCTTCAAGTCGCTGGCGCATAGTCGCGGAATCCTGGGATTTTTCAACCGCTTCATCTGCTGAAATGAGATCCCTATTATAAAGACTCATCAAATGAGTATCCATGGAAATCATTCCCTGATTGGAGCCGGTTTGAATATCCGAATTGATTCGATAGGTCTTATTTTCACGAATTAATGACTGAATAGAGCTGGTCGAAATCATTAATTCATATCCCGCGATACGACCACCACTGGTCTTTTTACACAAAACCTGGGAAAGCACAGCGATAATCGAAGAAGCAAGCTGCGTTCGAATCATATCTTTCATATTTGCAGGAAAGGCATCCACAATTCGATCAATTGTTTTGGCAGCTCCATTTGTATGGAGTGTCCCAAAAACCAAATGACCTGTTTCCGCGGCGCTGATCGCTGCTTCAATCGTCTCAAGATCTCGCATTTCACCAACGAGAATAACGTCAGGATCCTGGCGCAAACCCCGTCGAATAGCCTCAGAAAATGAGCTCACATCCGACCCGATCTCTCTCTGGGTCACAATACATCGTTTATGCTCATGGTAATACTCGATGGGATCTTCAATCGTGATGATGTGCCCATCCCTGTGCTCATTGATATAGTTTACCATCGAAGCCAGAGTCGTGCTCTTACCAGAACCGGTAGGCCCTGTTACCAAAATCAATCCCCTTGGACGGTAAAGAAGCTCCTTAATCGTATCGGGCAGTCCAATTTCCCGTAATCCAAACATATCATTCGGAATCTGGCGCAAAACCATTCCAAAATTCCCCTTTGCCCTCAAAACACTCACACGAAACCTCGCCTTATCCAAGTAGGCAAATCCAAAGTCGGCTCCACCCGCTGTCTTTACTTGTTGTTGAGCTCCCTCAGAGGTAATCGATCCCATCAGATGACTGGTATCCTCTGGAGTCAAGTTTGGGCCATCTATCGGTACCATGCTACCACTGACTCTCAATGTTGGCGGTTGCCCCACTTGAAGATGAAGATCAGATGCATTCTCCTCCACAACGAGTTCAAGGAGATCATTCATGTCATAGTTCATAACTAGATAATTGTGAAAATTTGTTAAAAGATGAGGTCCGAATCTCCTATAGATCGGCCAAAACCTAATTATCCTAAACCCTTAATCCAAATCGCTCACAGTAGTCGAAAGCACCTCTTCGACTGTAGTGCTACCTGCCAGAGCCTTACGCAGACCATCTTCACGCATTGTCCGCATCCCCGACTCTCTTCCCTTTCTCCTTAATTGATAAGCAGTAGCTCCTGAATAAATCATTCTCTGAGTCTCTTCATCTATCTGAAAAATCTCAAAAATCCCCATTCTTCCTCGATAGCCCGTGTTTGAGCAATAAGCACAGCCTGACCCCTTCATAAGAGTTGCATTGCCCAAATCACTCCCACTCATCTGTAGGGAACGAATTACCAGGTTGTCGGCTTGATAAGGTTCGAGACACTGCACACAATTTCGCCGAACCAATCTTTGGGCCATTGTCGCTCTGAGAGAAGTTGAAACCAAAAATGGTTTTACGCCAATATCGATTAGACGTGTTACGGCGCTTGGAGCATCGTTTGTATGCAACGTACTGAAAACCATATGCCCGGTCAGAGAAGCATGAATGGCGATCTCCGCTGTTTCCTTGTCTCTAATCTCCCCAATCATGATAATATTCGGTGCCTGGCGTAACATCGCCCTTAAAGCAGAGGCAAAAGTCATTCCGACTTCCGCACGAACCGGAACCTGATTAATCCCGGTCAATTGGTATTCCACCGGATCTTCAACCGTTATGATTTTTCGATCAGGGTGATTAATAAAATTAAGACAACCGTATAACGTTGTCGTTTTTCCTGAACCGGTCGGTCCCGTCACAAGAATGATTCCATCCGGTAAGGTGATCAGTCGTTCAAACGTTCCCTGGTCATCATTGAGAAAACCTAGTTCCGGCAACCCCAACATAAGGCTCTCCTTATCGAGAATACGCATGACGATACTCTCGCCGTGTGCGGCTGGCAGGGCTGAAACACGCAAATCTATCGGTTTACCACCAATTTCAATCTGAATACGGCCATCTTGAGGATTACGTTTTTCCGCAATACTCATATTGGACATTATCTTAATCCGAGAAATAATCGCCAACTGAAGCCGCTTCGGCGGATTCTCCACCTCGTGAAGAACACCATCAATCCGATAGCGAACGCGAAACCGTTTCTCTAAAGGTTCCAAATGGATATCGGAAGCCCGTCTCTTAAATGCTTCATTAATAATAATCTGGACCAGACGAATGATCGGCGCATCCGATTCATCTGTTTCATCACTGTGGGCAGCCGCTACCGCCCGGTTTTGCATCGCTTTGTCTTCTAGCTCACCCTCAGGCACATAATTGCTCAAGACCGTCTCGACCGTTTCCTCGCCCGTCCCGTAATAACGAACAATGGCATGAGCAATTTCTTCGCTAGAGGCCAACATAGGTTCGACCGTTTTTTTCAGCACATGGCTTAAACTATCGACCCCATCCATATCCAATGGATCGCTAATGGCGACATAGAGCGTATCCTCCTTAATTTCGACTGGGAAGACATTGTAACGCGCCGCCAATTCACGAGGCACGACATCTAACGCCATAGAAACAACACGAGTCTTCTCCAGATCCACCACCGGCATCATAAACTCTTCCGCCAGCACCTCAATGATTTGCTGCTGGTTAACATGCCCTGTAACGGTCAAAGCATCAATTAAATCACTCTGCCCATCTTCGGAAAGTCCTTTACGGACACTCTCAACTGTCTCCGAAGATACCAACCCTTTTTCAATGATTAACTGGACGATATGATCCTTTGCCGCCACCATTGGAGTTGATAGTATTTCTATAGAAAGGGTTAAGAAATTTCTTCAAAAAGAAAAAACAGTTCCTCCTCAAAGAGATCCTGTATCATCTATTTCATAGAAATTAAGAATTCTGTATTGGTTTTGGTTTTTCGCAACCTCTTTATCAGCATCTCCATCGCCTCACTGGGGGGAATTCCCTGCATGGCCCGACGTAACGAATAGATTCGTTCAATTTCTTGAGGGTGATACAACAACTCTTCCTTCCGAGTTCCACTCTGTGCAAAATTGATGGCCGGAAAGATACGTTTATTGACGAGGTCACGATCCAGATGAATCTCCATATTACCCGTCCCCTTAAACTCTTCAAAAATCACCTCATCCATACGACTGCCAGTATCAACTAAAGCTGTACCCATAATCGTAAGACTGCCACTGCCTTCAATGTTCCGGGCAGCCCCAAAAAAACGTTTTGGTTTTTGTAAGGCCGTCGCTTCGATACCACCCGACATAATTTTTCCACTGTTTGAAGCCAAGGCATTATAAGCACGGGCCAAACGTGTGATCGAATCCAAGAGAATAACGACGTGCCGCCCTTTCTCCACGGCACGACGGGCTTTTTCAATAACCATCTCAGCCGCATGGACGTGACTTTCGGGGGATTCATCAAACGTCGAGCTAACCACCTCTCCTTTAACTCTACGACGAAAATCCGTCACCTCCTCAGGCCGTTCATCGATGAGCAAAACGATTAACTCCGCTTGGGTAACATTCTTCGCTACCGAATTAGCGATCCCCTGCAGGAGTATTGTCTTACCCGTTCTCGGTGGCGCCACGATCAACCCTCTTTGCCCCAATCCTATAGGAGAGAGAATATCAAAGGCTCTCATCGAAACATCCTTTCGGTTTACCTCATCCGAATCAACTTCCAGGAAAATACGCTCCAACGGATAGTAGGGCACCAATTCTTCAAAAGGCTCAATACTCGACACATGTTCCGGAGACTCTCCCATCACCGTTTTGACCACAAGCACACTGGGACATCTTTCATTCTCAACCGGAGCCTTTACCTGAACCTCCACTTCATGCCCACGCTTCAGACCGTATTCCTTGGTAAAGGCATTTGAAATCAGACTGCTCTCCGGCATCAATTTGTAGTTATGGCAGGCATGGACGACAAAACCATATCCCTCATCATTCAAATCGAGAAATCCACGATCAAAAACCGGGCTTTGCTGTACGACAGCCCAGGCAAACAAGCTCTTCATTAGCTCATTTCGACCTGGCTTCCCTTCAATCTCGATACCCTTGGCTCTTATCGCTTCCGTCAAATCATGGATGCTCAACTTCGAGTATTCATCCAAATAGATCGTTTCCCCACTGCCGGAAGAAAGAACCTTTGCTTCTTCCGCCATCTCTTCCAGGTTCGTCAATTTTTCAAGATCTGGCAATTCTCCAAAAATCTTAGCCTGCTCCTCTGGCGGCAATGGTTGGGCCCAACCACTTGGTTCGCTATTCTCCTTCGAACGGCCTCGGCCTCCATTACGCCTCCCCCGACTATCGCCCTTTTTAAATTTCTTACGAAACCCACCCTTTGAAGCACGACGATCATTTCGTCTACCTCCATTTTTTTCACCCGCATCCCTTCCCTCTGCCTTTTCAGGAGGATTCCCATTTTGGTCAGCATGATCGCTATCCACGGACTGCGAAACATCTTTAGCTCCATTGTCAGAGATACTGCTTTCACTACTGGATTCCGACTGTGAAACAGGGGAATCTTCGACCCTCCCAGACTTTTGCGAACTGGGCTCAAAAGTCAGCTGTTCCGCCTTAGAACCTATATCGTTTTCTGTTCCCTGAGATTCTTTTGCCACACGAGGTTTCCGTGTCTTCGTCGCCGTTTTCCTAACCACCTTTTTTTTAGGGGCCGGAGCATCCAGTTCCTCGGGAGAAGTTTCCATTTTATCGTTATCCATACGTTTATGAAGAAGGGGAAATCCAATTCGTTCGGATACCGGACAAACATTGAGCTATGGCCGGTTCGGATTTGGAGTTTTATTTCAAAGTGAGTTTATAGATTTAATCAGTTGCGTAATCTGATCCTTAAGAAAAAATAAGCTGCCGTTGTTCAGAAGAACATAATCGGCTAGTTCAACCTTCCGGACCAGGGGGATCTGACGGGAGATTCTTTGATTAGCTTCATCCGGCGTCATCCCTCTTTGGGTGAGCCGACTGATTTGAACCTCTTGATCACAGGTAATACAGACCGTAAAATCAACGTTTTTCTCAAGATTTCTTTCAAAAAGCAGCGGAATCTCAACCAACCACGGTTTAGTTTCCTCTTTTCGCACCTGCTCATTCCATATTCGGTTTACCCTGGGATGCAGTATATTCTCCAATTCCTTCAACGCTTCCGCATCAGAAAAAACCACTGACGCCAGCTCCTTACGTAAGATCTGTCCTCCTTCATCAAACACAGACTTGGAAAACACAGATAAAACTTCTGCCTTCACCTTATCATCGTTCGAAAGCAATTCTCTCACAATTTCATCACAATCGATTCGACCATATCCCTGCTCTTCAAAAATCCGCCCAGCAGTTGATTTTCCACATCCAATATTACCTGTCAGCCCTAGAACCATCAAAGAATTCAAAAGAAAATGAACAAGTGAATCAATCGTGTAAAACGTTGATATTAAAGGTTAGCCACAGTTAAGATCAGAATCAATTCAAGCAATACCACTAGCATATAAAAGTGCCATGTACTGCAAAATCAAAACAACCAGATAGTAAAAATGCAAAGACGCTTAAAAGACAAAGTCTCTATTGTAACGGGCGGAGGGTCAGGCTTCGGTGAAAGTATCTGCCACACCTTTGCTCAAGAAGAAAGCAAAGTTGTTGTAGCCGACCTCAATAGAGAAAATGGGAATCGCGTCGCAAGAGATCTGAAAGACAAAGGCCGATGAAGCCATCTTCAGCGAAGTCGATGTCTCCAAGGCGACGGATATGGAAGCAATGGTAGAATCGACAATTCAGGCATTTGGACAGGTCGATATCATGATAAATAACGCAGGGATGAGCCATCAAAACCAACCGATGCTTGATGTTTCGGAGGAGTTCTTCGATCGGCTTTATCAAGTAAATGTGAAAAGCATCTATCTGTCTGCGAAATACTGTGTGCCAGTATTCCGCAAACAGGGAAACGGCTGCTTTATCAATATAGGTTCGACCGCAGCTGTCAGACCCCGACCAGGATTATCCTGGTACAATGGTTCTAAAGGAGCGGTCACCTCCTTGACCAAATCTCTAGCAGTCGAACTGGCTCCAGAAAATATACGGGCCAATGCAATTAACCCAGCAATTGCGGACACTCCTTTATTAACGACCTTCATGGGAGCCCCCGATACAGAAGAAAATCGAAAGCGCTTTTTAGCAACGATTCCGATGGGACGCCTTTGTCAGTCAACAGATGTGGCCAATGCAGCTCTCTTCTTTGCCGATCCAGCTTCAGAATTCATCACTGGCGTTTGCATGGAAGTTGATGGAGGACGCTGTATTTAACCAAACCGACACTGTACCTCCCAAACCATATAATCTGCATCCAGCTACTCAATGATCCAAAAATCCTATCCCTACTATCTGGCGAACCAGCCGAAGTCACCTAATCGAGACCTAGTCGTTAACGACAAATACACCGGAAAAGAAGTTACTCGAGTTTCAGTCGCAAACAGTCAGGCTATTGATCAGGCCATCACCGCTGCTGTTGCTGCAGAGAAACCGATGAGAAAATTGCCACCCTATGAGCGTAAGGCGATCCTGGAACATTGTATCAAACGGTTCAGCGAACGACAGGAGGAACTTGCCCAAATTCTCTGCATCGAAGCGGGCAAACCCATAAAAGACAGCCGAGGAGAAGTAACACGACTGATAGACACCTTCCAAATCGCAGCCGAAGAGTCTGTTCGAATCACAGGCGAGGTGATGAACCTGGAGATATCACCACGGACTAAAGGTTACCGCGGCATGTTTCGTCGCGTTCCCATTGGGGCCTGCTCCTTCATTTCGCCCTTTAATTTTCCCCTAAACTTGGTAGCACATAAAATAGCTCCCGCCATCGCAGCCGGATGTCCCTTTGTCCTCAAACCGGCCAGCCTCACACCCATTGGAGCTATCATTATTGGCGAAATCCTGGCCGAAACCGACTTGCCTGAAGGGGCATTTTCAATTCTACCCTGTCATCGCAATGGCGCAGACCTTTTCACCACAGACGATCGTCTGAAATTACTCAGTTTCACTGGCTCTCCAGAAGTTGGATGGGCACTCAAAGCCCGCGCTGGAAAGAAGAAAGTCGTTCTCGAATTGGGAGGAAACGCTGCCGTGATCGTCGAGCCAGACTGGGAAGACCTCAATGATGCGATAGAACGAATTGCTTTCGGAGCATTCTACCAATCCGGCCAAAGCTGCATTGGGGTCCAACGCATTCTCGCGCATAAATCTATCTACAATGAACTGAAAGAAGGCTTGGTCAAAGCAAGCAAAGCGCTGATTTCTGGAGATCCAAAAGACGAAAAAACCTTCATTGGCCCATTGATCTCGGAAAACGAATCCGAACGCCTGGAGAAATGGATCGAAGCGGCAGAACAGGCAGGCGGTAAGCTCCTTTGTGGCGGTATTCGTAAGGGATCTCTCCTGGAGGCAACCCTCATGGAAAATGTTCCAACCGATCAAAAGCTATATACCGAAGAGGCCTTCGGTCCCGTCGCCCTTCTCAACTCCTATGATAATTTCAACGAAGCGCTCGACACCGTCAACGACAGTATATTTGGACTGCAAGCGGGGATCTTCACTCGAGATATCTACAAAGTTCAACAAGCTTAGGATAAACTAGAAGTTGGCGGAGTGATCATTGGTGACGTTCCTTCCTGGCGTGGCGATAACATGCCCTACGGTGGAGTGAAAGACAGTGGCATAGGTAGAGAAGGAGTTCGTTTCGCAATAGAGGACATGACCGAGATACGCAATCTCGTCATACGTTCTCACTAACAGACAGACCAGCATCCCTACTAGAAGACATTTGACAGGATTACGCTCAATCCTTTCTCTCTGTCCCAACTATCATATCTATGCTAGCAACCGTTCAATCGGCCGCTTTGCATGGGATCAAAGCAGTTCCCGTGCAAGTAGAAGTCAATTCGGGCGAATCGGGGGATCCTAGACTCATTCTGGTTGGCCTGCCCGACGCTGCCGTGAAGGAATCGAACGACCGTGTCTTTTCAGCTCTCAGCACCAGTGGATTCCGGCCTCCTCGAACCCGCACCACCATCAACCTCGCTCCGGGAGACCTGCGCAAAGAAGGCCCTATCTATGATCTACCTATTGCCTTGGGTATCTTGGCCTCTACCCAACAAATGTCTCATCCTTCTCGGCTCCAGTCCTATGTTATCGCAGGCGAACTGGGACTTTCCGGAGCAACCCGCCCTGTAAGGGGGGCTCTTGCCATGGCGATTCTTGCAAAAGAATCCGGCAAAGAAGGTATTCTGCTTCCCCCGGCTTCCGCCAAAGAAGCAGCCTTGGTTGAAGGATTATCTGTATTCTCCGTCGAATCCCTGGAACAGGCCTATCTTTTTCTGGAAAATAAAATCGAACTGAAACCACTGCATCACACCTCCTCCGCCCAATCGTATTCAGATATAAAAGAAGGCATCGATTTTCACGAGATCAAAGGTCAGCTAGCGCTTCGCCGAGCCGTCGAGATAGCCGTGGCCGGAGGGCATAACCTCATCATGATAGGACCTCCTGGGTCCGGAAAATCCATGATCGCCAAGCGGATCCCGGCCATCATGCCCAAACCCTCTCTGGAAGAATTTCTGGAAATCCTCAGTATCCACTCCGCAGCCGGTAAGACACTCGATGGAACAATCAAACCTCTGGAACGCCCCTATCGCAATCCTCATCACACCATCAGCGATGTTGGACTTTTGGGTGGAGGAACCATTCCCGGCCCAGGGGAAATCTCTCTCGCTCATAATGGAGTCCTCTTTTTAGACGAACTCCCGGAATTTAAACGCTCAGCTCTCGAAGTACTGCGCCAACCACTGGAAGACAGATCAGTGACCATCTCCCGCAGCGCCGGAAAAATCACCTTACCCTGTGGTTTTATTTTGGTCGCTGCCATGAACCCCTGCCCCTGCGGTTATCTGGGTGACCCGAAGCATGAATGTCGCTGTAGTCCCATCCAAATACAACGCTATCGTTCCCGCATCAGCGGTCCTTTATTGGACCGCATTGATATCCACATCGAAGCGCCCGCTTTATCTATCGAAGAACTTCTCAGTGAAAAACCGGGTGAATCGTCAGAAGTCATTCGCTCACGCATTGAAGCTGCCCGGCAAAAACAAACCCTTCGCTTTTCCCAGAATCATGCCTCTAACAATGCCCAAATGAGTTTGGCTCAAATTCAGGAACATTGCGCCATCAATGACGAAATGGGCGACCTGCTGCAACAGGCCATGGAACAACTCTCCCTCTCCGCCCGTGCCTATGATCGCATCCTCAAAGTCGCCCGAACCATTGCCGATCTGGAAGGAGTCGAAAACATTCAACCGCCCCATCTGATGGAAGCTATCCAATACCGCAGCCTTGATCGAAATCTTTTTTATTAGAACCCCTTGCTCACTCCTTTACGCAATTCTTGAGATGCACATCAATCCGGCAAATATGATCAGTCAACCACTGCTCTAAAATACCTATGAGTTTGAAAGCCTCCCTCTGATCATAACCGTTGGTTGAATAGAGTTGCTGAAATTCGAATAAGAGCTCCTGTAGCTTTACATGTTCGCTTTTATTTTTCTGAGCCATCGGGCAATGGTACTCCTCCATGCACCGTTCCTCAAAGCCGAAATGGCCGTGGCAGAAAGCTTCCAGTGCTTGCAACAAAACATCGTAAGTCTGTTCTCCTCCTCCCTCACTGAGAGCAACCCTGAAGTCTCCCACGATCCTGAAAAGCATTTTGTGCTCCCTATCGATACGCTCAATACCAATAGCATAATCATCACTCCATTTTATTGGCTTCTCTTCTGTTTTTTTACTCTCAGTGATATCGTCTTCCTCCATGCCCATACTGAAAATCCTTAATCGATTTATCCTTCACTCAGAAATCTAGCGCAGAAGAAAAATTTAATCAATCCATTAGTTTTTTTAATAAAACTCTGGAGTGACAGAAAAGTATTCTGAGTTCTGTCACCGGACTCTCCGATGCCAGTCTCATCTGGCAAACAATCAAATTAAATCAAAAGATCGCTAAAACCACTTCAGTTTTTTAAACAGTAGAACCTGAACAACAATAATCCCCACCAATCCTCCACAGAACATCCAGAAGGCATTACCGTTTTCTGCACCGGGTATGCCACCTACGTTAATACCGAGCAAACCTGTCAAAAAACCCAAAGGCAAGAACACCGCCGCAATAACAGATAACATATAAAGATTTTTATTCATCTTGTCAGACAAGGCACTGGTTAATTCGTCCTTAACGATTTGAGCACGTTCACGAATCGTATCCAAATCTTCAATATAGCGAATTACCCGGTCTAGAGATTCCTGTAAACGGCGCTTGTGCATTTGACCGAGCCATGCCTGCTCAGACGTACGTAACGTCGCAATCACATCTCTTTGAGGCGCTATATATCTTCTAAAGGCGATGGCTTGTTTACGGATAGTGGTAATTTCTTGCCGTTCTTCTACTTCAGGAGCTTCCATCACCTTTTCTTCCACATCATCCAGACTCTCATCTAATTCAGCAAAAACAGGCTCCATCCGCTCAAACAAATTGGCAATCAGCATGGTGATAAAATCACCAGAATTTTTAGGGCCTTTACCTGCCATTAAACGCTCCTGAATATCCCTAGCAGCCTTCAAGGGACGCCGCCGAGTACTAATAATACGATGCTGATCAATCCACAATCGAATGGAAACCATATCTTCAGGTTGAGCATCTTCATTAAGATTCACACCTCGCAATATGAGAAGTGTTCCCGCTTCAAATTCCAGGATACGAGGACGCGTTTCACCGGCCAATAATGCATTCACAATAATGTGATCCAGATAAGTAATTTCAGTTTCCAGCCATTGTCTGCTGGCAGGATTGGTCGCATCGAGATGGACCCATGCGAGAGTCTTATCTTCTTTAATCGTTTTAGAAATAGCCTCCCCTTGCAAAGGTGCTCCAAGCCCATTCCCTTCAATGGTACTTGTATACAGTATACCGTTACTCTTATCCATCACTTGTTACCTTTATTGTTTCTGGATTTTTAAGATGTAGGTCACGCTGCGGGAATGGTATTTCGATACCACATTCTTTGAATTTCCGCCATATTTCAAACATAACCTGACTCTGAGGTTCCCAGCGACCAACGGTAACATCTTCTACCCAGAAGTGTAAGATGAAATCAACGGAGCTGTCTCCAAAATTTCTCAAAAAGCATTTTGGTGCAGGATCCGAAATACACCGCGGATGAGCACAAGCTGCTTCCAAAATAAGCTCCTGGGCTTTTTCGATATCAGATCCATAAGCAACTCCTATCGGTATTTCTATGCGACCTCTTGGGTTCGAAAATGTCCAATTGGTCAAACGATTCGTAATAAAATCCTCATTCGGAATCATCATCTCTTTACCATCAAACGTTTCGACCAGTGTAAATCGTGCATAAGCTTTACGAACAAAACCAGCCGTACCGTCAGACATTTCGACCAAATCATCTTCTTCCACCGATTTTTCTAACAATAAAATGATCCCACTGACAAAGTTTGAAGCAATCTTCTGTAACCCGAAACCAAGCCCAATACCAAGCGCTCCACTGAAAATAGTCAGGGTTGTCAGATTAATACCTAAAAAGTCCAATGCAAACAGGAACGAAACAATATAAATGACAATCTGAACAAATTTGAGAATGATAGCGCGGTTGCTCGCACGTATTTTTGTGAAATTCCCAATGCGACTTTCTGCGATACCTGAAACAATCGCGGCTACCCAAAAAATGAAGACAACCGTCAAAACCACTTTCAGGGCTTTATAAGCGCTAATTCGGTAATCGCCCAAATTGAAGGAAAGTTCTTCTGTATCCGCATATTGCTTAAGAAATTCCAAGTGCCCCATGGCCCCAAGAGCAAGGACGGTCGCCATAATTAGAAAAACGAGCCATTTAGCCCAATAGGCTCTGGGTTTAAGTATGCTCATCCAGAAACTGCTCATATGCGTATGTAACTATCATTACAGAAAATTGCATTCTTAACTCAACTCTATAAACCTTCAATAGTTCATCCCACTAAGGTCTTTTCTAGCTAGAACACCGGCGGTGTCATGTTCACAAAAAAGCTCGGTTAGATAACCGAGCCTTGTCCTTGAAATAGGATAAAAGATATGGAACGCAGAATATCCGGTTCAACCAAGCACTTCCTCTGGCTTAAAGAAGCGGGCAATCTCTATCGAGGCATTTTCATCACTGTCTGATGCATGCACGACATTGATCATCATATCTGTTCCATAATCTCCTCTGATGGTACCTTTCTCCGCTTTGCTCGAATCAGTAGGACCCAATAGCTCGCGGACTTTTTCGACGATACTCTCACCCCGGAGAACCAATACCATCACCGGGCAAGCGCTCATGAATTCCTCAATTTCCGGATAAAAAGGCTTATCCGCAACATGCGCATAATGATCACGCAACGTATCAGGATCCATCTGAATCAATTTACTGGCAACAATGGAAAAACCGGCTTCTTCAAAACGAGAAAGCACATGTCCTACATGGCCATTCTTCATACAATCCGGCTTAAGAATAATAAGAGTTTTGTTCATAAGAAGAGAAAACGCTAACAGTTGAAGATATTTTGAGAAGTCTGGATTTCAGTAGATTTCTTCTAACTCTCAACTCCTGGATAGGAAGAACCCCTTAATAAACCTCAGTCGAACAACTTTTTAGATCTTACGAAAGATCAGAGAAGCATTCTGACCACCAAAACCAAGACTATTTGTCATGGCAGCCTTTACCTCTACATCCTGCTTTGTGTTGGGAACATAGTCTAAATCACATTCAGGATCACGTTCCTCATAGTTGATGGTAGGCGCAATAACACCAGTCTGGATAGACTTTACAGAAGCAGCTGATTCAACGCCTCCCGCAGCGCCCAATAAATGTCCAGTCATCGATTTGGTGGAACTGATTTTCACCTTATAGGCATGATCACCCAGGACCTTCTTCATGGCCAGGGTCTCAAATTTATCGTTGTAAGGAGTCGAAGTTCCATGGGCATTGATGTAATCAATATTTTCAGGCTTTGCTCCAGCACTTTTAAGGGCCTGGTTCATGGCCAATGCCAATCCTTTACCTTCCGGTTCCGGCTTTGTAATGTGAAAGCTGTCACAAGAAGCTCCGTAACCAGCCAACTCGCAATAAATTTTAGCACCTCTGGCTTGGGCATGCTCCAAAGTTTCCAGAATCAAGACTCCAGCGCCTTCACCCATGACAAACCCATCACGCCCCTGAGCAAAGGGTCTGCTGGCGCCCTCCGGGTCATCATTGCGTCTACTCATCGCTTTCATTGAGCAAAAACCGGCAAATCCGAGAGCCGTGATAGACGCTTCACTACCTCCAGCAATCATCACATCTGCATCACCTGCGCGTAGCGTTTTTAAAGATTCTCCGATGCAATGAGCTCCCGTTGCACAGGCGCTGACAATGGAAAAATTGGGACCACGGGCTCCATACTCGATCGCAATCATTCCACTGGCCATGTTTGCGATCAATGAGGGAATCATAAAAGGTGATACCTTGCGCGGGCCACCCGTGAACAAAGCCTTGGCCTGTGCCTCGATAGTGGCCATTCCACCAATGCCGGAGCCCACAAAAACGCCAACCCGCTCTGCATCCTCTCCATCCATATTAAGAGCTGCATCTGAAATCGCCTCTTTCGCAGCAGCCATGGCAAAATGGGTATAACGATCATTGCGACGGACCTCTTTCGGATCCATATAATCACAGGCATCAAAATCGTGGATTTCCCCGCCTATTTTACAGGTAAAGTCACTGGTATCAAAAGATTCCACTAAGCTGACCCCTGGTTTGCCCAAAGTAAGATTAGACCAAAAGGTATCCACATCACAACCCAGTGAAGTGATGACACCTAAGCCTGTGACAACTATCTTTTTTTGGGGGACTGGATCTTGCATAAATGAAAGCTCTGAACTTGCACCAAAATGGTACGAGGACAGAGCTGAAAATTTACTAGAGGTGCTTTATCTTTAAGAGGCTCTTTCCTCAATATATTTTGTCACATCACCGACCGTCTGCAGTTTCTCGGCATCAGATTCGGGGATTTCTCCATTAATCTCATCCTTAAACTCCTCTTCAAAGGCCATAATGAGTTCGACTGTATCAAGAGAATCTGCTCCAAGATCATCCAAAAAGGAAGCCTCTGGGGTAATTTGCTCTTCGTTAACATTCAATTGATTAACGATGATTTCCTTGACGCGTTGTTCTGTTGTTTTCTGATCGCCCATAGTTGTAAGAAAGATTAATTAAATAACTGCAATTGTTGGCATCACATCACCATGCCGCCGTCAATGGTAAAAACTTGCCCCGTTACATATTTGGACTCCTCTGAACAGAGATAAGTGACAATATTGGCAATGTCAGCCGGCTCTCCAAACCTTTTGAGCGGGATGTTCGCCATAATCGCCTCGGAACCACTTTCCACAAAAGAAGCGGTCATATCCGTTTCGATAAACCCGGGCGCAACAGCGTTACAAGTCACCGAACGCGAGGCAAATTCCCGGGCAACACTCTTGGTAAAACCGATCATTCCGGCCTTGGCCGCGGCATAGTTCGTTTGCCCGGCATTCCCTGCAATCCCGGAAACTGAGGTAATATTGACGATGCGACCCCACCGTTTCCGCGTCATTGGGCGGGCCAATCCTTTCGTCCAATAAAAACAGCTCGAAAGATTTGTAGCGATCACACTGCTCCAGTCCTCATCCGACATACGAAAGAGTAATCCATCTCGGGTGATTCCAGCGTTATTAACCAGGATATCGATCGTTGCAAATTCACTCAGAAGATCTTCACAAGCTTGCTTAACAGCTGCCCCATCAGAAACATCCACTGGCATCGCTTTAGCTTTTCCACCACCCGCATTGATTCCTTCAGCGACAGTTCCACATGTGTCCGCAGATTTACTGACGCAAATGACTTGTGCGCCATTCCTTGCCAACATCTCAGCAATTGCTTTTCCAATCCCTCTGCCAGCGCCTGTCACGACAGCAACTTTATCTGATACAGTATAACTCATCCTAAAACTTTTGGTATTTAATAAACATCACGTTGATAACGTTTTTCTTTTTTCATCGCTTTTACGTAATCAATGGCCTCTGCCGTTTCCATTTCTCCATATTTTTCGATCGCTTGGTGAAGGGCCACATCAACATCCTTTGCCATGCGTTTGGCATCTCCACAAACATAGAAGTGGGCTCCACCCTTGATCCAATCCCACAACTCAGCCCCATTTTCTCGAATGCGATCCTGCACGTAAATTTTCTGTTCCTGATCCCGCGAAAACGCGAGATCGATACGGTTTAATAGACCCTTTTCAGAATAGGCCTCAAATTCTTCCTCATAAAGATAATCAGTCACTCGATGCTGATCACCAAAAAAGAGCCAATTTCGACCAGTATCCTTGCCTACATCCCGTTCTTGCAGGAAAGCACGAAACGGCGCAATCCCAGTTCCCGGGCCAACCATGATAACATCCTTAGAGCCATCCTTCGGAAGGCCAAAATGCGAACTCGCTACAAAAACAGGGAACCGTGTCTTCTCTAATTCGACCCGGTCTGAAACAAAGGTGGAACAGACTCCGATTCGTTCCCGGTTATTTGTCTCATAACGAACGACCGCGATCGTCAGATGAATTTCATTCGGATAAAGCAGCGGAGATGAGGCAATCGAATACAACCTGGGCATCAGACGCCTCATTTGATCGACTAATTCTTGCGCCGTTATCTTCGCGCTTGGATGCTCTTCCAGGATGTCAATAAACTCACGATTTGCGAGATACTCCATCATTGCATCCTTGGAGTCAGTAGCAATAAGACTTTCCAAATGGGTCTTTTCGCCCTCATCCGTTACTTTTTCTAATAAAAAGACCAGAAGTTTCTTGGTCGGTCCCGCTAAGGATAACTTCGTTGAAAGCGCCTCTCTAATCAAAAAAGTTTCCTCAAACTTGGGAAGGGAAACAGGCTCTTCTCCCGAAAACTTCAAAAAGGTGAGAAGTTCTTCCACAGCGCTCGGTTTATTTACCGGATAGATGCCCAGGGAATCTCCAACTGTATAGGAAAGTCCACTTCCCTCAATATTGACGATAAAATGCCGGGTTTCTTTAATCGAACCATCGCGATTCAAAAGACGTTTTTCTGTAATGAATGCCGGAAAAGGATTATTTTTATCGTAGACAGAAGATTCCATACCTGGAGATATATTCCCGCTTGATACGAAAAAATGACTCTGAAAGACAAGACATTGTTTCATCTCTCGATCAAGACACCAGTTGGCAGGCATAAAGATGTTCTCACAAAGAACTTTTAGATCTCACCAACTTCAGACTTCCAATCACCTAGCAGAATACCTTTTCTCTCTCTGTGAACTCAAAAGACAGGGTAAGAATCCAAAAATTTCTGGCAGACGCGGGTTACTGTTCGCGTCGAGCGGCAGAAACTCTGGTCTCTGAAGGCGTTGTCAGTATCAACGGAAGCTCCGCTCAGATCGGAGCAAAAGTAACCCCTGCAACCGATAAAGTTCTCGTATACGGAAAACCCATCCATCCAGTCTCTCAACCCAAAGTAACCCTCGCTATTCACAAACCTAAAGGACTCGTCTGTACCAACAAGGATGAACATAATCCTCGGACCATCTTCGATCTGCTGCCAAAAGATCTCGGGAAACTACGGTTTTTCTGCGCGGGACGACTGGATAAAGACAGCGAAGGACTCGTCATACTGACAACCGACGGCGATCTGGCCAATCGGCTGATGCATCCTTCCAACCTAATCGTTAAGCAATATAGAGTCTGGTTAAAAACACCCTTTCCCAAAAGCAAATTAGCTACCTTAACCAAAGGCATCAACTATGAGGGCGAACGCCTGAAAGTTGAGAAAACACGTCTCATTGGGCCACGCAATACCACTGAATCTCGTACCGTTGATCTCCAAATGCATCATGGGAAAAAAAGAGAAATCAGGAGATTATTCTTTGCTCTTGGGTTTGATGTGCTTCGACTGAAACGGTATCAAATCGGAAAATTTTCTCTTCGCGGATTTCCTTTGCGCGCTGTGAAAATATTACATAAGACTGAAATCGAACAATTACTGAAAACGAATATGTAATCCTTCTGAAAGGTCTTTTCAAAGAGGAAACTTTAAAATGAAAAAATCTCCCCTAGCGCTATTTCTCACTTTCGGAATCGTCACTGCCTTATCCGGCGCTGTCATTGCGGATCACGATACAGCCTTAAAAACCCATCCCAGCACAGATGCACCCACCATTACAATTTTGAGAGCAGGCGCTTCCTATACACCTGCTACTCTGGAAGATTTGCCTGCAAACAGTCCTGAACTCCCATCAGGTTGGATAGCGATTAACTATCAAGGTTCTTTCAAAGGTTTCGTGACGAATAACAATATTCGCAAAGATCTTTCCATAACGCCTGGCGCTTCCATTTACCCATCTCCCTCAACTGATACACCTGCTTTCACCATAATGGAAGTGGATGATGATGCTGTCTTTGTTTCTCCTGAAGCTGGGTGGTCTCAAATAGTTATTCGTAAAACGATTCCGCTATACCTCAATACCGCTGATACATCTATTCCGACCGATCCAAATCCATTGATGACGCCTGAGGCAGTTAACACGGCAGCAGAGATCGTGATCGATGAACCTGAACTGAGTCCAATGCCAACCTATACAGGAGACGACTCCGATACGGATACCGGTCTTGCTCCCCCTAGACTCTTCCACGGAACCTTCGCCAAAGCGAAAGGCTTCTTAGGCCGTAAATTGAAGTACGACTATCGCCTTTTGGATTCCCAGGGAAAAACTCTCCTTTATCTCGACGTCAGTACGCTGTTAATCACTGACCCGCTAGAAAAATATCTGGGACGGCAAGTCAATGTTTTCGGAACTGGCCGTGTTCCCGTAAAATCCAAATACCTTGTCATCAAGGTCGAATCTCTACGCTTGGCTAAATAATTTTAGAAGCTATCTGAAAAATCAAAATACTGATAGCAGACATCATTTTAGTGATAAAAATACACTGCTTTTATGGAACTGATCAACGGAAACGAAATAGCAACGGCAATTGTTGCTGAACTCAAAGAGGAAGTCTCCCAGTTAAAAGGAGAATCCCCCTGCATCACATTCATTCGAGTGGGTGAGGATCCAGCATCTGTGTCTTATGTGAATAAGAAAAATAAGATTGCGGCAGAAATTGGCATGATTCCAAAGCTTGAACTACTCCCCCTCGATGTGAGTCAGGCAGATCTTTTTGCAAAGATTGACGCACTCAATGCTGACCCTTCTGTCCATGGGATTTTAATTCAAGCCCCTCTCCCTTCTCATATCGATGAAGTCGAAACATTCCGGAGAGTTAGCCCTCAAAAAGATGTAGATGGTTTCCATACCGAAAATATCGGAAAGATCTGCCAGGAAGATGAGACTGGATTTGTCGCCTGTACGCCAGCCGGCATCATGGAACTTCTCTCCCGCTCAAGTGTACCTCTCAACGGGAAACATGTCGTTGTCCTGGGTCGAAGCCTTATTGTAGGAAAACCGGTGGCTCTCCTCGCAATGCAGAAACAGTCCTGGGCTAACGCAACTGTAACAGTCTGTCACTCCCGCACTGCTGATTTGCCTTCCATTACGAAGCAAGCAGATGTCCTCATTGCTGCAATCGGTAAACCGGAATTTGTCACCAAAGGAATGGTAAAACCCGGGGCCGTTATCATCGACGTGGGGATAAACCGTGTAGAAGATTCCTCACGAAAATCTGGATACAGGTTGGTCGGAGATGTAAATTTCGCAGAAGTTTCTCCCATTGCCAGCCAGATAACCCCTGTCCCTGGCGGGGTCGGCCCGATGACTGTTGCCATGTTAATGAAAAACACTCTGAAAGCTTTTAAGTTAGCCCAAAACTAACTTAAATTACATATTTTTGTTTGCCTATCGCTTAACGCAACGTGTCAGAAATTCCCAAAATTCTGGTCGTCGATGACCATCCCACCAATATCCTGCTACTCAAACGGGTACTGGAAAAAGCAGCGATGGAGGTATTTACAGCAGAAGACGGGAAACAGTGCCTTGAAAAAGTTAAGGGAATCTCCCCCGATATCATTCTACTTGATATTATGATGCCGGGGATGGATGGAACGGAAGTCTGCGAAAGACTAAAAAAAGATAACGAAACCAAATCCATCCCGGTCATTTTTATCACCGCCAAAGATTCAAAAGAAGGAAAACTGGAAGGCCTCAATCTCGGGGCAGTCGACTATATAACAAAACCAATTGATATTGACGAAACACTGGCCCGTGTCCGCACGCAACTTAGGGTGCTTTCAACACACAAAGAAAATAGTGAACTACAACAACGCCTGGAAGAATCCCGTCGGGCGGCTGCGATTGGGACAATTACACAGGGGATTTCTCACAACCTCAATAACCTGCTGGGCATCGTGGTTGGCTATGTGGACCTCATCAAAGCCCACTCTCATAATCCTAAAATACTGAATACTTATCTTCTGAAACTGGACTCCGCCATTGATCGGATCGTCTCTATCATACAGCAAGTCGGGTCTCTTGCCAAAGAGGCTCAACCTGAATTACGATCCATTCCTCTTTCCGATATTCTGGAATGGACTACTCGACGTTTTCAGGAGACTCACGATATCGCAGTTTCTATCCAGATTGAGAATGAAGTCGGCAATATTTCAATCAAAACAAACACCGAAATATTTGAAGGAATTCTTTCAAGACTTCTCATAAATGCCTGCGAAAGCTATGGCGATGATGTGGATACAAACATCTCTATCGTTTTTCGAGTGACCCAAGCAAACGATGAGTCCCTTGTTTTTTCTGTCGAAGATTCCGGGTCTGGTCTTCTTCCAGAGTTAAAAGAAAACGTTTTCCAACCTTTTGTCAGCAGTAAGAGAACGGTAGGCGTCGGAATGGGGCTAACCATTGCAAAACAACTCACGACACAACTTGGAGGCGAACTCAGTCTCCATGACAATCCAAAAGGCGGAACCATTGCTACCGTTCAACTCCCTCTTTCATCATGACAGAAAATCTAAATCTACGTTATGCCTTTATTGGAGCAGGTAATATGGCAACAGCCATGGTAGAAGGCCTTATCTCTCATTCAGTATGTAAACCTGAAGAAATCGGCTGTCTCAGCAAACCTCGGGATACTGCCTGTGCTTTATCTCAAAAACACAAAATCAATCTTCTGCAGGATCTCGAAAATCCGCTAAAGGGTGCCAAGACAGTCGTCCTAGCGCTTAAACCACAACATTTAGCAGATCTCGATCCGAAACTGATCAAAGCAACAAAGGATAAACTCATCATTTCCATTCTCGCTGGAACAAGACTTTCTCAACTCAAGGAATCCTTTGTAGAATCCAGAAACATCGTTCGAGTCATGCCGAATACTCCAGCCCAAATTGGAGCAGGGATTTCAGCCTATTGTTCATTCGCTGAATTATCGATTTCCGATCAGCAATCTGTTGAACCTCTTCTTGCAGCTATGGGCTCATACCTCAAAGTTGAGGAACCTCAAATGGATATCGTCACGGCAGTCAGT
>JANQKU010000269.1 GCA_028280955.1 Opitutaceae bacterium | reverse complement strand
GAATGATCTTCGAATTCTTATTGTGGAGTCGAGTGAAGAACATGGGCGGCGAGTGGGTGAATCGACTGTAGAGGTGAGTTCTTATTTCCTGAGTCGGGTATTGGGTTTGAGTGGAGAGTTAAACCGAAATCATATATCCAAGCAGGGACTTCGGCTATGGTTCACCAACGATAAGGCCGAGACTTTGGCCGATTGCAGTGAATTGGGTCCCAAGTTTAATGTGCTTTTTCCAGGATATCAGATAGATCGGGCTCGTTTGGATGAGGTTATCTTAGAAAAAGCTGTTGCCATGGGGGCTGTTTTGAAGCGACCGGCCAAGGTGACGGATTTCCTGCTTACGTCTGGAGGGGTGCAGACGGTAACTGTCAAAGAGGGAGACGAAACTTTGGCGCTCAAAACACGCTGGTTGGTAGATGCCTCTGGTGTTCGGGCGTTGTTGGCTCGGAAGGGTGGATGGCTCAAACCCAATGAAGAGCATCCTATTGCGACGGTTTGGAGTCGCTGGAAAGGGGCGCTGGATTGGGATGATGAATCTCTGGCGATGGAATTTCCAAAATGGTCATCGCGGGTCTTTGGGGTTCGCAATAATTCGACGAATCATTTGATGGGATTCGGTTGGTGGGCCTGGTGGATTCCTCTTCAGGATGGGGATGTGAGTATTGGTGTTGTCTATGATCAGCGACTGGTCGATTTTAAAGAAGGAGAACGGTTAGGAGATCGTTTAAAAACAATGCTTGGTGAACATCCGGCCGGAGAGCGCATGCTGCGGAATGCCGAATATATTCCGGGTGATGTGAGTTTCAGGAGAAATTTCTCTTATTTTTCAGATCGATTTGCTGGAGATGGCTTTGCTTTGATTGGAGATGCCGCCGGTTTTATCGATCCATTTTACAGTCCGGGCCTGGATTGGGTGTGCTATACCATAATGGCAAGCGCTAAACTTATCGTGGGTTCTTTTGAGAAAGGAGCGATTTGCCCCAAGGCAGTTGCGCTTCACAATAAACAATTTTCGGATAGTTACCAGAGGTGGTTTTGCTCCATTTATAAAGACAAATATTACTATATCGGGGACTTCGAATTAATGAGTTTTGCCTTTAAACTCGATCTGGGTTTCTATTATTTGGGAGTAGTGAGCCGGCCTTATTTGTTAGGTGCGGAATCGTTACGAACACCTTCTTTTGGGCAAAAAGAAGCGAAGTGGCCAGCAGCATTTTTAAGCTTTTACAATCGTCGTTTGGTGAAGATTGCGCGTAAGCGTTTGGTTAGTGGTCGATGGGGGCGCCGCAATCACAAACATTTTAACAGCTTTTTCAGCTATCGTTTGAATTGGACATTACCGCTTCGTTTGCTGGGAACTTTACTGGCATATGGAGTTTTTGAATTGGTGGAGATGTTTGCGAATCTAGGAAAATCGAAAAATATCGTGGTCAATTTAGTTGAACCTCAAGTGGTAGAAAAAAATAAGTATGAAAGAGCTGCGAAATGACCGTTGGTTGAGGACGGTTCAGTTTTCGACAATTGCTGTGATATTTGGAATTGGTTTCTGGCAATTTGCTCGTGTTGGTTTTGATTGGCGGGCTGTCCTGGATATGACAAGTCTTTGGGCGTTCTTTCTGGCAATGGCTTCACTTCCTGTATTTGGTTTTCCAATATCAGCTTGCTATATTTATGCTGGTTTGGCTTTTGCACCAATTGAAGCTTCGCTCGTTTGTCTGGCGGCCCTGTGTGTAAATATGTCGGTAAGTTATGCATTGACGCATTCTATTTTCAAAATACCGATCAGTCGATTTTTGGAAAGACGAGGTTGGTCGATCCCTCAACTCACAGATGATAATCAGTTTCGTTTTACTTTTTTGATGCGAACGGTTCCCGGCCCCCCGTTTTTTTTTCAGAATTTGACCTTAAGTTTAGCAGGTATTCCTTTCTGGACTTACCTTTGGATTTCGTTACTGACCCAGGGGAGCATCGCAATTGGCGTGATTTTCTGTAGTCGTTATTTATCAGAAAACCCTTTGGGGAAAGGTGGTATAACGATTATGGTGATTCTGGGGGCTTTGCTCATAGCAAAGAGTATCCGAATCATTCGAAAACGTAAGAATGAAAGTCTGCTTTCAGAGAATTAATATGTGATGAAACACGTCTTGCCGAATGGATAAAATGTTTTCTGACATTTTTATTTATGTTTTTTAGACAACCTCCTAGGGATAAATAGTTTGTGGATGCCTTTCAGTGAATCTCTAAGAAAACTTGAACTTGTCTTAGAATGAGTTTTGATCATGCGGAATGACCCCTATCTTCAATGAGAGCAATGAAGCGATTCAGGAACTGCCTGCCGAGTTGCAAGAGGCTTTAAAGTGTTACGACAATAGCAGAACTGACAGTGATTTAGATGCCGTTATTTTTGCTGTTTTGAAAGATCTAGGTCCCAATTCGATTTCTGCTGAAATTTCGGATGAGACGAACTTCATTAAGGACTTGGGTCTGGATTCTCTGGCCATTACGGAATTCGTTTTCTTTTTCGAAGATGTGTTTAGGATTAGAATTACCAATGAAGAACTTTCGGAAATGAACTCTCTGGGTGAATTAAAAGCCTTTCTTAAAGGGAAATTAAGCTAGAGAAAACGAATGAGTTCACGGACAGTTGTCACAGGTTTGGGCTTTATTACCTGTATTGGTAACGATCAAGCAGAGGTTCTCGACAGTCTGAGGGGATTAAAGAGTGGCATTCGTGAGGAGGTGTTCCTGGGAAATCCGAATCTAACGGTGAAGGCAGTAGGCAAACCTCTCGATTTCGAAGTGGATTCTGCGAATTGGCGAAAGTGGAAGGTTCCTCAGGATTACTTCATTGATTCGAGCTTAAAACGAAGCCTGTCGCCTCACGGAATCTATGCGGTTTGTGCTCTTGAGCAGGCTCTAGGGGATGCTGGATTGAGCAAGGAAGAGTTGAAAGACGGGGAAACAGGGTTGTATTGTGCTTCGGCGGGATCACCACTTTTGCTGCATGAAAATTTGACTGTTTTGCGAAAAGCAAAGGGTGAACGGGGAAATCCTTTGGGGGTTCTTTGTTCGATAGCGGGAACTTTAAATTTTAACTTAGGGAGTTGGTTGGGGATCCGTGGCACAAATTGTGGGTTTGTTTCAGCCTGTACTTCGGGAAGTCATGCGATAGGCTATGGATGGGATGATATAGCATTGGGGAGGCAGAAGCGAGCGATCGTTATAGGAGCAGAGGATGCAACAGCGGAAAGCTTGCTGCCGTTTTCGGCGATGAGAGCTCTTTCGACGAATTCGGATGTGAAGCGGGCTTCACGACCATTCGACCGAGACCGTGATGGTTTTGTGGGAGCTGGCGGCGCGACGGTTGTTATTTTAGAAGAGGAGGGATTTGCGCGACGACGCGGGGCCAAAATATACGCAGAGGTAGCCGGTTGGGCTCAAGTGAATGATGGTTATCACCGAGCTTCTCCGCATCCTGAAGGTGAGGGGCTGGCCGAGACTATGCGAAAGGCCCTGAAGGCTGCGGGGATTTGTCCTGATGAGATTGATCATATTTGTGCCCATGCGACTTCGACGCCAGCAGGGGATAAGGCAGAATCACATGCCATTGGTGAAGTTTTTAAGGGATGTCTTGACGATATCTCGGTCTCAAGTCCGAAGGGGTTGACAGGCCATAGTTTATCGATGGCGGGGGTTTTGGAGTTAGCGATTTGCTGTCTGATGCTAGAGAGAGGTTTTTCCCTGGGAAATGCTAATTTGGAAAATGTTGATCCTGTCTGTGAACATCTTAGGCTACCGCGAAAATCTGAAGAGACTGTTCTCACTTGGATCTTGAACAACAGTAGCGGTTTTGGTGGGATCAATGTTTGCAATGTCCTTAAGCGCTACGAACATAGGTAATTTCTCATGGGTAATACTCTAAATTCTATCAATCGAACTCAGTTATTGGCTGATCTGAAAAGTATGATTGTAGAAACTCTTAACTTGGATGATGTTGCACCAAGTGATATTGAAGATAACGAACCCTTGTTTGGATCGGGACTGGATTTGGATTCGATCGATGCTCTCGAGTTAGTCGTCAGCCTGGAAAAGAAATATAACATAAAAATTGGGAGCAGTGAAGAATCGAAGGCTGCCTTGGAGTCGGTCAGTAAGCTGGCTGATTTGATTGTCAGCAAGGCGTAAGTGTTGAAGGGATAAGAAGCTGTCCTTCATGAGCAAACAAGAAGATGGATGGATCGGTATTGAGGTCAGTGAATGTCTGACAGCTTTGGGAAAGGCCAAGGAAAGTTGTGCGGCTTTGAGCAAGGGTGTGGTAGCTTTGCAACCAACGCCGGTTCTGGGGAAAGATGGTGGCGATATGGTGCCGCTTGCCTCATCGGGTGGCTATGACGAAACAATACCCCCTAGATGGGAGGGACTGCTCGACAATCTTGCAGCTGAAATTCCGGATGCTCCATGGGGGTCGGCAAAATATCCTGTTTTTGTGACCAGTAGCAACTATGATGTAGGGAGTTTGTATGCTTACCGGAATTCCGGAAACACTGAGTATCTTAAAATTGGGACACCGGCCAATAGTTTAAGTTATCTCAAACAGCGTTATGGTTGGGGAGAAAATGTTGTGGCCTTGTCACACGCATGTGTAACGGCTCATTTGGGGATTGAAATGGCCTCACGGTATCTAAACCTGGGGATTGCTGAAAAAGCGCTTGTTTTTACGTTTGACTACATAAGCCCTTTTGTGGCGGGCGGTTTTCATTCACTGAAAATTTTGAATGAACAATTTCCGGCTCCTTATCAGAATCGAGAGACAGGTTCGATCGGTCTTGGAGATGGTTCCGGTTTTGTTGTCTTATCAAAGTCGGATACTTCTTGTCGGATACTGTCTAACTTTCTTCATAATGAAATGTATCATTTTACAGCGAATGATCCGGAAGGCAGTGGTTTTAAGGCGGCAGCGCAGTGGCTGAAAAAGATGGCAGAGGAGCGATCGGTTTGGATTAAAGGTCACGGCACGGGAACTTTGGACGCGGGACGTTTGGAGGCGGAAGCATTCGAAGAAGCTTTTCCTTTTAGTCCACTGGTTTCCTGGAAGGGGAGCCTGGGGCATACGCTCGGTAGCTGCGGGATTGTGGAAATGGCAATTGTCCTAGAGTCG
>JANQKU010000111.1 GCA_028280955.1 Opitutaceae bacterium | reverse complement strand
GACACCTTCAAAATCTTCATATCCCGTAAAGAGCGCCTGCATTTTTATGCCACCTCCTGAGGTTTCTACACGATGAATAAGAAAGGTCTCGCTGTTTATAAAATAGTCATGTCTCCAGCCACTCTTTTCTACCGACCTAAGCCTATGATAATCCACGGACTCATCGTGATATACTCCGAAATAGGTTAGTTCGTGCCCCTTTTCCTTGTAGTCGTACAATTCGCCCTCCAGCAATGCTTCACGCGTCATCTTCACCAAATTTTGACCTCCAACTTCAAACGAAGGCGAGTCCGAATCGCTAGTCATAAATCCCTTATGACCATCATATACGAAAACGCTTTCACCGAGGTCAATATTCGGGGCTATTGTGGTGCTGATAACAGCTTTAATCAGATGTGGTCTTTTGAAAAAGGTTGTAGAATTTATGATTACTGCCGCCTCCTCTACTTCCATAGTAAGCTCGGTTGCAAACTCCCAAGATGACTTCTGCAGAAGAGTACGAGTGCCTGCTGCATCAAAGTGATTCTGCAAAACCTCTTCCAACACAGCTGGATCTCCAGACTTTCCACATGAAATCAGGAAACTGCTAAACAGTGCACAGGAGAAAAATCTTAGGAGATTCATTTTGTTTCAATTGGAATTTGATTTATATTAATTCAGCTCAAGGTATAGGCGCGTGATAGTTTTCCTATATCAACGATCAAGAAACTTTTTCTGCCAATACTTCAATCCATCCAAATCCCGGCTCAACACATCTCTAAACTCCTCTTCATCACATTCATTCTTTAACCTGCTCCATCCAGCGTCAATTAAGCGGATGCCACTCTCGGTCAGTATCACATTTGGACGAATTGTCGCTGATGGTGGACCTCCGGATTTAGCAATAACTGACCGAGCCCCCAAATCCCCGTGGGCGATACCATGCTCATGAAGCTCCAAAATTTGTTTTCAAACCGTTCGATGAACCGGGACATCTTCACTTTATCAATCGTTGAAGGTTCAAAAGAATGTAGACGTTCCAGGACTAGTGCGCATTGACGATCTACCACGGTCGCACGTTTGTTTTTCACAAAAAGATCATTAACTTGATTAGCTTTCAGCAGAATACTCCGTTCAGTCTGTATGTCATTTTCCTTGAATAACCTAGTGACCGAGGGAATTAAACTTTGTTTTTGGCGCTCGTCATTTTCTCTCTTGCGAGGAAAATGTTGGGTATGCGGTCTTGTCCAATGGCGGTTTTTGTCTCCTTGATTCCTAACTTTAACAACTTCGTCCATGGAAAGGGAGTAAACAACCGAGTGTTGCCCAACACCAACAACTCTGCACGTGCCAATATCTAGCCGAATTCTATCAAGCAAAGAATGTAGTCCTTCCAAACAGCATTTAAATTTAGTTTTATCATGGGCCAGCGACTCTAAAAGCTCCTGAAATGCAGCGCCATACAACCCACTCAAAATAATTGTGTCAGCCGATTCTCCTTCTTTTGGCTTTGTAGCGTTCCCTATCGATTCTACAAAAACACGCGCTGCCTCTTTCAAATCCGCCCAGACTCTTTCGTAGTATTTACTGCTCATATGCTGATACTTAAGGTACTTTTATGACCATTACTGAGGTGTTATCTTGCTCATCATCTTCAAGAGCTTCCACCGCTTCCATAATACGATCAGCGATCGAAGACGCGTCCTCTTCCTTCCACTCTGCCAGAAGCTGTTCCAGTGAATCGTTATACACAAGATCATCGATTCCATCGGATGCTACGATCAACATATCTCTATTCTGAAGCGCAAACGGTTCCTGGTTCTGGTCAATCATAGGAATTTCGACACCCGCTAGATAGGAGCGTAGGGCATTACGATCCGGATGACTCTCCATCCCTTCTTTGGAAATTTTTCCCGCCTCATACTCAATCAGCAATTCAGGTCGCATGGAGTGGTCTTCATTCAACCTCCTTAACTTACCATCCCTAAACAATAGAAGGTAGGAATCTCCCACACTGATCCAGTGCAAGTGATCCTGGGCGACGGAGAAGCCTACTAAGGTCGTCCCTCCGAAGTCATCCCCCTGCGTTCTTTCTGCAATTACATCATTTGCCCTTTGTAAGGCGTCCTTGAATACAGACACTGGGTCTTCCAATCTTTCATTTGGAAGGACATCTATAAAAAACTGTAGCGCGATTTTCGATGCTAAATCTCCGCCTTCATGCCCTCCCATTCCATCCGCGAGTACTCCGACCAAGGGCTCGTAAACCGGCTCTGACTCCCATTCACAGAAAGCGTAGCAGTCTTCCTGCCGGTCCCGACGACCCAACATCTTTCTTCCCGAAAAATGGATTTCAGGCTTCACCTAGTCCCACTTAAAATCGTCTCCACAGAGAGCAACAAATCGAAGGGTCGTGGCACCCATCTTAATATTGGTTCCCCCAATAATTTCTTCTACCTGAAGAATTGGATCCATCTTGTCGCCAGATAACTTATAAAGCAAGTTACGCCCTCCGGATGGTGTTATATGAAACTTTGTGTTAGCTTCATCGAATATGATATTCGCCTGAGCTTCTTTAGCTGTGATTGTAGTATCTCCAAAATCCAGGCAGATGCTGTAATCTTCTCCACGACCTATGGAGTTGTTACCTACTTTCACTTCCAAGCTGTGCCCTTTACCGGGACCATCAATCACAACCAGCCAGCCAACAACCGGATCAACAGAAGTTTCATCCAAATCGTCGGTGACGTTGACAGTTTTCTCTTCTTTCTCATCCGCTACTCCTTTTCGATACACTTTGGTCTTTGGCCTCGTTGAAGATCGCTTATGAACTTCCGTCTTGGGTTTTTTGTTTTCCGAATCTTTGTCATTCGGATCGTTGTCTACTACTAATGTGTCTCCCATAGTTTTGTGTTATTGAGGTTGAATTTGATAAACAAAGATTCATTTAGCTGCCCCTTTAGACGCAGGAATATAGAGGCGATTAATCAGGTGATCCAAACAGTATTGGCCTGAACTGTTCAAAGCGGCTTCTTCTTTACCAACTGCAATATGTTTCAACAGCATTAAAAGCGTCGACATGAGAAGTGCCAGCAGCGTTGTATAAAAAGCCACACTCAGGTCTCGTGTAAGAAAGCTCAAGAGATTCGCATCATCTGGCTCCATTCCTCCGGCTGTATCGAGAGTGAGCACGATACCATAAACCGTTCCAATGAAACCCAGACTGGGAATCAGCCAATTAATATATTTGAGAATATTGTAGCGCAGATCTATTTCATGAAGGAACAGGTCCAGACTGGAATTCAGCATCGTTGTCGATTGTTCAATGGAACGAGAACTCTGGAATTGAAGAATAATGCGCGGTATGAGTCGGGTCAAAAACGTCTTCTGCTTCAACCCCCTCAATTTCTTATAAAATTCCGGCAGGTCTTCCAAGGTTAAGATGGTCCGCTCATCCTCGGGCAAATAATTGCGGTTGAGCTCTTCTGCTTCCCTTTTAGCGTGCCGGACTCGGATAACCAGTTCGCCTATACCTATGGCGAACACAATCCACATGGCGTTCTGCAATGCAAAAACATTTACCCCATCCCCTTTATCAACCAGGAACTTCCCCAGAGCGTAGGGCATAGGTATTAAATTTAGCAATACAACCACTACCATACCACACACTGCGGAGGCTGCAGCGATAACAAGTCTGGTTGATGTATCAGTGCTCATCATTTCTCACTCAATTACCCGGCCTCCTTCAGGATCCCGGTAGGGCTTTACTCCTTTCAGCAATTTACTGGGAGTAGCTTTGGGTTTGTGCAAAAATTCAGGCGACTTCTTTTCTGAACCTTCGCCTATCTTCTTGGAGGAACCTGAGACAGCCAGGTTGGCAGATTCAAATAATTCAGCGATTGAGGTTTTATATCGTCCAAGCATTAACTCATCGAATGGGCGAAGGATTCTCTGAGCATCAATGATTTTCCATTTTCCATTCATTTTTGAATACGTTCCATTGGTCGAAACCCGATCCACAACCAGAAAAGTATCGCCTCCCTGGGAAACCGTTATGTCGGCATGGTAGTCACTCACCGTCCGTGCATTCTCACCACCGCTTACGTTGATATCGGCCAGTTTGCCTTTTCCAATGGTATAGGTTTTCAATTGGCCTCTCCTTCCAGTTCCGTCAGAAACATCAGTTTTATCGGCCCCAGCTCTATCAGATCGCCCGAGACCAGCCGGTGTGTCTCTACTTTCGAGTCGTTTACGAATACGTGGTTCGTCGAATCCAGATCTTTGATGACCATGGAATCATCGCTTTTTCGAACAATCTCAGCGTGAACGTTGGAAATGGCTGCGTGGTCGAGAATTAAATCATTCACATCATCCCGCCCGATTCTGAAAGCACGAGTGCCGATCGTATGGACAGTTTCGGTCGAATCTAATTCCTTAATGAAGCCGTAAACAACTGGCTTTTCGTTCACCAAAGGCGGGGGCACAACTTCCTCGGACTCGTCGGCCGTGGCAAATCGATCTGAAATATCAAAGTCGTCTGGCTCTGAATCCTCGGATGATTCCTCAATTGGCTTTTTCTTTTGGGCAAATATAAGAAATATACCAGCCAACATCAGTAGCGCCGCAGAGCCAAACCCCAGATAAATCAGCAGGCGGTTATCTTTCGCAGGAGCGGTAGTAGGTTCTGAGATCAGCGTCGGCT
>JANQKU010000108.1 GCA_028280955.1 Opitutaceae bacterium | reverse complement strand
TGCTCGATGGTATTTGGAATGAAAATGTCCGAACAGAAGAAATTCGTACTTCCATGGACAGTCTTATCTCAAGTGGTTTTTATTACATAGACCCTCTTTTGCTGACATCTCCCAAACTGGGAACAGTGACAAAAGAGCTCATCCTGAGTAACGACCTAGATGTGCCCACTCATTATACGGCAAAATTCTTACCTCAAGAGCACACTCAACTTGAAGGAAAAGACAGTATTAGTTTAACCGTTCCTCCCAACTCTGTTCAATCGATTTCTCTAACTTTGCATGGTCCTGCTGAAATGCTCCAAGACAATCTTAAACTCTTGGACGTTGAATGGTCCGCCAATGCTGAGTTAACTCAGGAAAGCTTTGATCTAAAGGGAACTTCTGCTCTCTACGCCGTACAAACCAATCGGATAGAAGCAACTGAAACAGAAATCATTCTAGACGGTCTAATCAATGAATGGGGCAGTCTTCCCTTCAAGGTAACCCAACCAAAACAGATTTTAAAAGACTCCGATGGATGGACTGGGGTCGAAGATTGCCGATACTATTTCTCAGTTACCTACGATACTGATTACTTCTATTGTGCTATAGAAGTAATCGACGATGAAATGGTGGCAAAGCCCGGTGTAGAACCTTGGACCCAAGATGGGATCGAAGTGCGTCTGGATGCTCGAAAAGCTCGGGAACGCAGCGTTCATAACAGATCGAGAAGCGATATTATATTGGTCGCTATCAGCCCAGGCGATTTCAGCGAAAGTTCTATCCCCGTGGTTTCAGAAAACAGTTCGCCTGAAGGGACTAAATTTATCTGCCTTGCCAATGACTCAGGATATACGGCAGAAATCGCCATACCCATCGATGCCATTCAAACGATAGCGGGAGGAGATTGGAAAAACATCAGATTGAATGTTCAAATTGATGATACGGACCACGATGATTTGGGCACAGCCCAGCTGAACTGGCAGGAAGACTGGCGAACAACTGAAAATATTCCGGGCAGCGGGACATTTGTAAAATAGCCAACCTATTTTGTTATTTTAATAGCAGTACCTTCTCTACGCTTCAGATCTGGAATAGCCTCAAAGCACAGGATCATGAGGCACTTGCATTCCTGAATCAATTGGAACAAGGATAGCCTCACAGTACGAAATCGAAATACTAGAAACTCACCATGCAAATTGAAAACAAACTAAGTGAACTGGGCATTGCCCTTCCCCACCCACCTGCTGCAGCAGGAAACTACCTTCCCGCAGTACAATCGGGAAACCTCCTGCATCTTTCAGGCGTGCTACCAATGGATGAGGGAAAAATCACCCATGAAGGTCAGGTGGGCGCAGATCAGACTGTTGAGTCTGCCAATAAAGCCGCTAGAGTCTGTGCCCTGAATGCTATCGCAAACATCAAGGCCACAACCGGTGATTTAGATAAAGTAGCACGTATCGTTTATCTTGCCGGCTTTGTAAATGGAATCAGTGGTTTCGCTGATAGCCCTGCCGTTATCAATGGTGCTTCTGATCTTTTTGTCGAAGTCTTTGGAGAAGGTGGTAAACATGCCCGCGCGGCAGTGGCTGTGGCAGGACTTCCTAAAAACGCAACAGTTGAGATACAAGTTATCGTTGAATTACGATAAGTTTACTCTAAAAACTCTCCGCTACCGACATTCTGACAAAGGTGTCGGTATTTTTTTGAATTCAGGAGTCAAAGATCTTTTCGCTCAATCGAATCGTGCCACTTATGAAGTAACCACCAGTTAAGAACGAGAACCACGGACACAAAAATGAACCCACAGAAACAGGCGATAAATCCAGTCGCATACAATTCAGCGACCTGTGAACGAGCATTATAAACAATCGCTAAAAAGCCCAAACCACCCGCTCCACCGGCACTACCAGCGTAGAATTCACCTGCAATTGCTCCAATCGGAGCAAGCGTAGCTGATATGCGCATACCCGTGAGAAAATGTGGTAATGCGTAAGGAACCCTCAACAATGCAACTTCTTGAATCCGGCTGGCATTGCACATTTTAAACAAATCAACCAAATTTTGATCCGTAGAAATCAAACCCTGCGTTGTATTGGCAACGATAGGAAAAAAACTTATCAAAAACGCGATAGCCGTTACACTCAAAACACTTGTGCCAAAGTATAAGACACAGACAGGGGCTAACACGATGACAGGTATCATCTGAAGAGCTAATACATAAGGATAAAAAGCCCTGCGAAATGAAACTGACGCAGCCATCATCACGGAAAAACAAAAACCCAAACCAACCGCAGAGGAAAACCCAAAAAATGCTCCAGACAACGTTTCCAGAGCTCCCTCAAACAATACTGTCCGTTCGCGATAACCTGCCATAAGAACCTCATGCAACAGCGGAAATTTCCAACTGGGCGCATTAGTCCATAGAACAAACCCATACCAAGCTCCAATTAAGAACAGGCCCGTTATCAGTGGTAATCCTATTTTACGATAAAAACTCATCACAAGGACTCCACAGCACGTAACTTTCGGGATACTTCCCTCACCAATAGTTGGTATTGTTCAGATTCCCTCGTTTCAGCAGATCGAGGATAAGGCAAATTGATCGCTATATCTTCATGCACGCCAGCTACCCCAACGCCCAAAATGAGAACCCGTGATGAAAGAAAAACTGCCTCCGCTACTGAATGGGTCACAAAAAATGCAGTCCAACCCTCCACCTCCCGCAATGCCAATAATTCTTCATTAAGATGATTACGGGTCATTTCATCGAGAGCACCAAACGGCTCATCCATCAGCAAAATATGAGGCGACAAAGCAAGTGCTCTCGCTAAAGAGACCCGCATCTTCATTCCTCCTGACAGTTGCCTGGGATAATGCTCCCGAACATGCTCCAAGCGAATTAATTTCAACAGTTTTTGTGATACCTGATTCCTTTCTTCCTGAGGAAGGCCTTTCAGCCTGAGCGGCACTTCAATATTTCTCCAAACATTCAACCAAGGCAATAAAGTCGCCTCCTGAAAAATAAAGGCCATATGTTCTCTGGCCATTTCTGATGGACTTCCCTCTATCTCTATTTCACCTTTCGAAGGGGGACTCAGAGATGCGATCAGCTTTAACAATGTGGATTTTCCGCAGCCACTTGGACCAATCAAGGAAACAAATTCCCCCTGATCGATTTCACAGGACAGATCATCTAAAACCCAAGGACCTTGTCCATAACGTTTTCCGATATTTTTTAAACTGACAAAAGACGATCTCCTTTCCATGGGTAATTTAGAGCTAACCCATCAAGTAAAGGATGAAAATATCTCTGCAAGACTCATCTGCCTTATCTCAGATTCAGCTCAAACCGGAAATTACCCCCAAAACGCTTATCATAAAGACTGCTTTACCTGTAGAGAATTGATGGAACAAAGTTAAAGCAGACTAAGTCTAATTTTGGCCTCTTTTTGCGAAAAAGTAACTATATTCTGACACAATCCAAATAAGATCAGCCAAAACGTAAAAAAGAAGCCACTTTAGCCACATTTCACTTGATCACTTCATCAAAAAGGACCATTTCCGATCTTTCGCTTTTTCAAGGACACTCCCCCATTACATTTTTATTAACACAAGGAAACTCTGCGCCCTCTCTTATGAATTCACTTCCAACAGATTTAAATTTCTTGCAGAGACTACAAAAAAAGCTCCTGCTAGAGCCCTTCATCCTTTGCTAAGCATGATGATCATACCCCATTTCACCTCTTTTTTAATGTTCATACCTCAACATTCTTTGACATTTTTCCATCGAAGAACTTTCAGCTAACACTTAGAGCGCTTTTAACTTTTATCTCCTTAACACTATTCACAATCCTCTCTTTAAAAAAGAAGAACACCTAACCAATGAGAAAAAGAACCATCATTAAACTCGCCCTCTTGCCTGCTTTAAGTTTTGCAGGAAGCGTAGCAACTGGAGCCGAAACCAAAATCGAGGAAACTCGCACTGCTTTGGAACAGTGGGTCGAAGTTCGCAAACTAATTTCCGAAGAGACCAACAGCTGGAAAGTCGATAAAGTCACGATTCAAGACACCATTGATCTCTACAAAAAAGAAAAAGAAATTTTGGAAGAAAAAATCCTGAAAGCCGAAGAGAACATGACCATCGGCGAAAAAGAACGACAAAAACTAAACGAAGAAAAAGAAACCCTCGTTCAAGGTGATTCCGTTATCAGTAATGCTCTCCCTGGTTTTGAGAAAGAAATCATTGATATTGCAAAAAGATTGCCCGAGAAACTTCAAAAGGATCTCGAACCCCTTCTAAAGCGAATCCCCAAGCCAGGGGTCAGAAGCAGAGCTGCCCTTACAGAACGTCTCCTCACTGTAGTAGGTATTCTTGGCCAAATTGAAAAATTCGATATCACTATCACTGTTGATAAGAATTCTCAAAAAGTTCCCTCTGGCGAAATCTCAGAAGTGGATACTCTCTACATAGGCTTAAGCAGAGGATTTTACGTTAACAAAACAGGTGACTATGCAGGTATCTTGACTCCGGGACCAGACGGCTGGGTGAAAACGGATCGACCTGAACTGGCCTCTGCTATTCGTGATGCCATTGACGTTTACCAAAATCAAAAAGTAGCTGAATTTATATATCTTCCATTCGAAATCAACTAAGAGAGGATCCATTTAAAAGAATACTCATGAAATCAATTAAAATAATTTCACTCCTTTCTGCTCTGGCCCTAACAGGATTTGCCTCAGCTCAGACTTTCCAAGCAGCTTCTGCCTCTTCCTTCGAAGACCTCAAATCGGCAGAAGCCGAACTGGCAGCATTACGAAACAAAATCGCGGATGAAAGAATCCCTCTTTCTCAAGAAATGACGACTCTTGAGAGTGAACTCCTTACCCTGCGAAGAGATGCACAACGGGCTACTGGAAACGTCGAAAACAGACAAGTCGATCTGAATGCTCTCAAAAAAGAAGTAGAGGCACGAGCAGACAACATTGATTACATGCGCAGCCTTCTGCAAGACTATGCCCGTCAATTTGGCGAACGTATCCATCAGTCTGAACTTCAACTATATAATGACACGATACTTGCTGCAAACAATGCAACAGAAGATGCTAACCTATCGACTGCTGAAAAATTCAACGCACAGCTCGCGCTTATCTCTACAACCTTGGCTCGTCTTGATATAGTCATTGGTGGTGATGCCTTTGAAGGGTCAGCTGTTATTGCGGAAAATGGGCTCCAAAAAGAAGGAAAATTTGCCCTCCTAGGCCCAATAGCTTATTTCTCTTCAGCTGATAATTCAGCCAGTGGGATGGCTCAACGAAATATTAGTAGTATCTACCCTGGAGTTGCTGATATCGGAGAATCTCATCTCGAAGCACTCAATACATTGATCAATACTTCTGCTGGCGAAGCACCTATTGATACGAGCATGGGAAATGCCCTTAAGATTAAAGAGACCGAAGAGACGATCGTTGAGCATATTCAAAAGGGTGGTCAAGTTATCTACGTCATCCTGGCATTGGCCGTAGCAGCTCTCTTCATCTCTATCTTCAAGTGGTTTGAAATTAGCAGTGTTAAACGTCCCCAACCTGGAGATTTGCAGAACATCCTGAACGCTCTTAACAGTGGTGATGACCAAAAAGCACTTTCTATTGCTTCATCTGTTCCGGGTCCATTCGGCGAACTTCTTGTTTCTGGGGTGAAACATGCCGACCAGGAAAAAGAGCTACTGGAAGAAATCCTCTACGAACGTCTCTTGGCAACCCAACCAAAACTGGAACGCTTCCTTGCCTTCATCGCTTTGACCGCTGGAGCTGCTCCTCTATTGGGGCTTCTCGGAACAGTTACAGGGATGATTAAAACCTTCAAATTGATCACTGTTTTTGGTACTGGTGATGCAAAGAGTCTTTCATCCGGTATTTCTGAAGCACTTATTACGACTGAATACGGACTTTTGGTTGCGATTCCCGCTCTCTTATTCCAAGCACTTCTTTCTCGAAAAGCAAAAGGCACCCTTGGTGAGATGGAACAAACCTCTGTCGCATTCGTTAACGGTTTGAATTCCAACAAAGAATAGCTTAACTTACATTTGGTAACCTGCTACTCAGAATGATCTTCTTAACACAGAAAATAACAGTAGGAAATAAAATACATCCTACCATTATGAGAAGATACTTCCACAATAGCCAGGTATCTTCGATCCAATAAACTTATGGCAATTAAGCGCAACTTTGCTTCCTCGGAAGACATGACCGAAATCAACATCTCACCGTTGATTGATATGGTCTTTATTCTTCTCATCTTCTTCATCGTTACAACTGTCTTTGTTGAAGAAGATGGGATGGAGGTAAGCAGACCAGAACCATCAGCTGTCCAGACAATGGAGAAAGACAGTATCAACTTCGAGCTCCGAGGGACTCAAGTTCTCATGAACGGGAAAAACATTGGCCTCGGTGCTGTAAGGGCTCAGGTAAGTCGTCTTATTCAAGGCCAAGATCTTCCTGTTATTATCACCGTTGGCGAAGAAGCAAGTGCAGGTTTACTCGTTCGAGTCATCGACGAATCGCGACTGGCAGGTGCAAAAAACGTAAGTTTAGCCGGCAGTTAGCCATTCCCAGACAAAGTTTACTTAATTGACGTGAAATCACATAACTCACCTCCATATAATTTATGAAAAGTCGCAAAAGCTTAGGTGACAGCGAAGAACTTAAGGAAATCAATATTTCTCCATTGATTGATATGGTTTTCATTCTTCTTATCTTCTTCATCGTCACTACCGTTTTCGTAGAAGAGCCAGGCGTTGAAGTTCAAAAGCCCAAAGCCGCCTCAATAAAAGATCTCGAGAAAAACAGCATTTTGATCGCCATCACCGCAAAAGGAGAAATCGTCTTTGGAGGAGGGCAAATAGGAATTGGCGGCATTCGGCCTACAGTCAGACGACTTTGTGCCCAAGAAAAACTCCCCGTTATTCTTCAAGTTGATGAAAGTGCTCCGGGAGCTTTGGTTGTAAGAGCCATCGACGAGGCAAAACTCGGAAAAGCCCGGGCCGTTTTCATTTCGGCAAACCCAATATAGAAATTCACAATCTCTTCATTCAATTTATACAATAAAATTACTCTATAAAAATCCCATGATCAAACGCATCGATATAAGGACATCCATTATACTATTGTGCACCTTGTTACTAGGAAGTATCGCTTCTGCACAAACCTCTGAAATTGCCTACAACGAAATGTGGAAAGACCCATCTATGCTTAACAGCTTACTGGGAAGCTATGGGTATAACGGAGATTTGGAACCAAAGGTTCCTCAAGAGGAAACCATGCTTTTTAGAGAAATACTAGATCTCTCACAAGTGGATCCTAAACTGGCCCTTCAGACATTAGAGCCTCAAGTAAAAAATAATTCTAGCGCTCCGCTTTATTTCTTTCTTGCGATGCTTCAAGTTCAGCAGGATTTGATGGACAACGCTATTAGAAACCTGAGAATTTCCGTCGAAAAATGGCCAAACTATCTTCGGGCCAATCAAAGATTAGGTATCTTCTTAGCGACAACTGGGGAATTTGAAGAAGCCATTCCTTTTCTTACAAAAACAATTGAACTGGGAGGCCCGGATAACATGACATATGGCCTGTTGGGTTTGTGCTTTTTAAATTTAGAAAAGAACATCTCTGCTGAAGCTGCTTATTCCCAGGCCTTTGTTTTTGATCCTAAAAATGAAGATTGGAAAAGAGGCCTCGCCCAATCTTTGATGTCTCAGCAAAAGTATACTGAAGCCATTGCCCTGCTCGAGGAAATGTTAATGGCCAAGCCAGAAGATGATAAACTGCTCGCCCTACAGGCAAATGCTTATATTTCTACAAATCAGTATTCAAGAGCAGGTGCCAATTACGAGATTATTGACCGTATTGGAAAATCAACAACTAGCACGTTAATACAACTTGGCGATCTTTACATGGAAGAAAACGTCCCTGATCTAGCCTTAAAAGCTTATCTAAGCGCTCTTGAAAAAGAATCTGAAATTAACATTAACGCTTCCATTAGAACAGCCAAAATCCTCGCAGACAGAGGCGCTCTCGATGAATCTGCCACCTACATTGCGAAAGTAAATCAACGGGTTGGAAATAAAATTGAAGACGACGACAAGCTCACATTGCTTAAACTTGAATCCCGTATTGCCATCGGAAAAGGCGATCAAGACAAAGCGATGGGAATATTAGAGCAAATAGTTGAACGTGATCCTCTCGACGGAGATGCTCTCATCATGTTAGCCCAGTCTTACAGTGGTAAGCAGGAATATGCAAGAGCCACTCTTTTCTTTGAGCGGGCGCGTAAAGTAGCAGACCATGAAGTGGAAGCCCTCAGAGGACAAGCCCAGATGCTTGTGCGTCAGCGGAAATATGCTGAAGCTGTCCCATTATTGGAACGGGCACAAAATCTTGAACCCCGCGACTACGTAGGACGCTATCTACAACAAGTGCGTTTAATTAGAGATGCCCAGCGCTACTAAGAAGAATTTCAATTACTCTAATTTTCTCAAAAGCCTGAATGTTTTCATTCAGGCTTTTTTTGTTTTCAGGATATTCCAAATACTTTTTCAGCATTCGTTCGAAGAAGCTTAGCGATCTCAAGTTGTGATAACCCACTACTCTTCACTTCTCCCACAAAACGCTTCAAGTTCGGTTCACTTTCCGTTTTGGGATAAAGAATCAAAGGATAATCAGACCCAAATAACATCTTGTCGGGCCCAGCCGACAAAGCCACTGCTCCGAAGACATTTCGCCGATAGATAAGAGGAGAGGCAGCCGTATCATAAAAAACATTTTTAAAAGTTTTCCGGATGGCCCAATTCGCTTCATAAAGCGCAAGACCTCCTCCTAGATGAGCCAAGATAAATTTTAATTCAGAAAACTTTTCGATCATTTTCTGGAAATCAAGTAAAGGTGTCTCAACCTTCCCCGGATAATTTCGACCAACCGGTTCACTCACATGCAAATTGACAATAAACTCATTCTCCATTGCCCATGTAAAAACAGCTCCCCAGTCTCTATCGTCAAACGACCCTCCCTGTACATAAGGGCACAGCTCCCCCACTCCGATAAAGCCGTTATCACGAGACCATTCCAATTCAGTCAGACTCAATTCGGCACCACTGGAAGGACAAATAGCGGCAAATGCCATTAAGCGATCTGCATGCGCTTGGATACACTTCCCATAAAATCGATTCTGGTTAACACAGGTTTCGTGGTTTTCCCAATACCAACCCAGTAAAACAGCCTTTTCGACACCTGCTTCGTCCATATCCCTGAGCAAGCGGTTGAGATCCACCCACCCCTGAGAAGATCGACGCCCCAGCTTCGGCATCACCAACGAAGGCCAATAAAACTCTCCTCGCTTTTTTGCCCAGCCAGACGGATCAACCGTCGCCTCTGGAGGGTACAAATGAATATGGCTGTCAATAATTCCGTTCACTCCTTTCATTACAAACAACGCTTCCTCCTAAGGATCAATCTTAATAGCAACGCTGCATAATTAATGCTTCGCGCATCTATTAAAGCCATCGATTATCCTTATAAAAAGGAGATCCGTTTAATCACCTTTACCGCCATGGTATATATGCTCGCTGTCAATTCCCTAACGAGAGCCGAACAAATTGTCAGAATTCAGACCTTCTTCAGATTTTCTTTCTTTTTAACCAAGACCAATCAGATCATCCAATTTTTTGAAATGTTTACGAATATCGGGTCGACTGCTTGCTCTGCCCACTATCCGGTCGAACAATGCTTTTTTCTCTACCTTCAACATCTGAATGCGCTCTTCAACTGTTCCTTCTGTGACCATTCGGTAGACAAATACCGTCTTTGTCTGACCAATACGATGAACCCGGTCAATTGCCTGCTCTTCCACCGCAGGATTCCACCAAGGATCAAGCAAAAAGACGTAATCTGCAGTATGGAGAGTGATGCCAGTTCCCGCAGCCCGTAAACTGACCAAAATTACCGCCGAATCCTCTATTCTCTGAAAATTTTCTACCGGTTTCTGCCGGTCAATCGAAGCACCCGTTAACTGAAAGCGAGGCAAATCCGGGAAGCGTGTCTTTAATAACTCATCCACTCTCCTCAAAAGAGTGACAAACTGGCTGAAAATCACCACTTTATGCCCACCGCTAACAGCTTCTGCCAATTTCTCCTCCAACATCCCAAGTTTACCACTCTCCTCTATATCAGAATCAACCCAGGGCAACAAATGTGCATCACAACAGGCCTGACGAAGCCGAGTTAACAAACTCAAAAAACTGAAACTCCGCTTTTCCATCGCCTCTCCAATATCCTCTCCGAGACGCTTTAGACCTTCATTACAAATCCGTGCATATTCCTGTTTTTGCAGGTTCGTTAATGGACACAAAAGGTTCGTCTCTACTTTCTGAGGTAATTCCTTTGCCACCTGTGCTTTGGTCCTCCTCAGAATAAAAGGTGCTAACTGAACACGAAGCCGTTCCATCGTCGCCCCATGATCGTCAGTCAAAGAAGCTTCGAATAGTTGTCGAGTACCCAATAATCCTGGCAAAAGAAAGTGAAATAAAGACCACAGATCCAATTGACGGTTCTCCAGTGGAGTTCCTGTTAAAACAATCCGGTGTAACGCCTTTATTTCAAAGCACGTGTTAGTCACCTTCGCATCAGGGTTTTTGATAAACTGCCCTTCATCCAGAACAGCATACCCAAATTCCACATCGGCCAACATCTCCCTGTGATTGCGAAGTTGTGCATAGCTCGATATCCATATTCCAGGTTTTTTTTCTGACAAAAAATTAGATCCTGCCGACAAGACATGATATTTCAGCCCCGGGAAAAATCGACGGATCTCCTGCAACCAAACGGGCACAACACTCGCCGGACAAACAATCAGATGAGGTCTTCTTTTTTCCGGGCGACACTTAACCAAGGAAAGTATTTGTAAGGTTTTACCTAACCCCATTTCATCTGCCAGGAGACTATGGCATCCCAAATCACATAATTGAGCTAACCACTCAACCCCACGCCGCTGATAAGGCCTCAAAATCGACGGAAACCGATACTTATTCTCATATCCCTTAAACAAGGATTCTTTCCAATTTTGTAATTCAGGGGAAAGTTTCACTTCCCAATGTTGCTCACTGAAAAGCGAAAAAAGCATATAAGCGGGCAGCTCTTTTAAATTTAATTGCTCAACAGTTGTTTCCCAAGTTTCCATTCGTCCGAAATTTTCTTCCGACAATGCCAGCATGCCCAATCCGGGAATAATCATCGATTTGCCCTGATTGGCACGCAACTGCTTTACCTGATCTCCAGTAAGTAACTGCTCTCCACTTTTGAAAATCCACTCTAAATCCAGAGTATTTCCCTCTCTATGTCGGGCTTGCGCTTCGATCTGCACCGAACGAACTCCTTTTTGCAAAAGAAGCACATTTTCATCCTTTTCGATTGCAAATTTTCCCTTCCAGCTATCCAGAACATTCTTGAGAAAAAAAGGAATCTCCTTTGATTCATTGAGAACAAAAGCCTGCTTTTCCGCACAGAATTTTAAGTGAGCTTTACGAGCCTGAGCCGTTAACGAAATCACTTTTTCTCTTTCAAACTGATTGGATGATACCCCATTGCCCAAGGCTTTTTGACGACGATTATGCCTATCGACCCAATATGGATCACAAATCAAACCGTCAGACGTCGATTGTAAAATCAAAACCAGTTTTCTGGATGCCCCATTTACTTTTCTCTCTTTTGTTGGAGGAACTTCTCCCTTCTGAATCCTTTTCTCCCCCTCTTCAACATCCAGAACAGCCGATATTTCGTCAGCCACTAACTCCTCTATTTCATGTAACCCCGCAATCGCAATCGTATTGGCCAAAACGGGATCCGCAGTCGAAGAACGAACGACCAACCCATTTTCATTCCATTCGATAACAGAGTATTCTTCTTTTTTATCGAATTTTACATGAATAATAGCATCACATGTTCCCAACTCAACACCACGAATCCCTCCATGGCGATAGAGCTCCCTACCCGACTTCAGGTGTTCCTTTGGGAAAAAAGAGTCCCACGGCAGTTCAAGCTTCCCAAACCAGAACTCAAGAGACCCTTGGGTATAAACCCTCTTCGGACCGTGAATCTGCATTAAAGGAAAAATCGTAGCCCTCTCTATTCCGGGATCAATCCCTTTTTGAAAAAACTAAAAAAAAACGTTAAGAAAGAGGTAAAACACACCAGTAAACTTGACGCTGCACTCATTCGATCATTCTCTCAAAGTGATCAGCCTCATATGAGCAACACCATTTTTAAATCTATACGCGGAGCATTTGTTGCTGGAGTCATCGTCCTCGCTCCTCTCGGTATTACCTTTATCGTTTTTACTTGGTTTGTTGAAAAAATTGGAGGTCGCTTCCGGGAAGACTTCTTTTTCTTCCTTCCGGATTACCTGCTCGAACAAACAAACCTGGTCATCTTTTGGAATTTTTTGGCCACCGTGGTTGTGCTATTTTTTGTCACACTGCTTGGCTATTTTTCACGCTATTTCATAGGCCGGTATATTATCAGACTAACTGAGCGCATCTTAAAAAATGTGCCACTCATTAACGCCGTCTACAACACTGTCAGACAAATCGTTGATACCTTCAGTACACAAAACAAAGCGGTCTTTTCTAAAGTCGTCCTAATCCAATTTCCTCGACCTGGTCTCTATGCTATAGGCTTTTTAACAAGGATCGTAAAAGGCGAAAGTCAGAAGCGTACCGATGCAGAACTGT
>JANQKU010000098.1 GCA_028280955.1 Opitutaceae bacterium | reverse complement strand
GGCAACGTGGTCAAACTCGCCGAAAGATGGCCCGCGAAGACGACTGCCACCGCCAGTGGTGGCCAAGGTAAAATAGCGGTGATCATTGCGAGTTATTTTAACGTAGCGATGGAAGTGACCGGCAAAGACAGTGTATTTTCTATCTTCCAGAGCTTCTTCGATAGGGGTCCACATGGCGTTGCGTTCATCTTCACGATAGTCCCATAATGGACTGTGAACAAAGACAAAGGTCCAGCGCACCTCTTCGTTTTCAGCCAGAACTTCTTTGATCCACTCAACTTGTGGTTGTTGGATTTGATGGGTGTCTCCATCCATACTATTGAGGCAGAGAAAGAGAACGTTGTTATAGAGGAAATGATAATTAGCTTTTCCAAAACGTTCTTTCCAGATTCTGGCCATTACAGAATTGGTGATGTCGTGATTTCCGGGAACGTAGAAAAAAGGCATGTCGAGTTTTTCGACAAATCCGCTGAATTCATTCCACTCATTATTTAGAATTTCTTCGTCTTCTGTATAGCCTTCAATGAGGTCTCCAACACTCATCACAAACTCCGGTTGGAGTAAATTCAGCTTGTCCATTGCTGCTTCAAAAACTCCCTGTCGATGGCCTCCGGTGCGATCCGAAACAATGGCAAATTGAAAAGCTTTGGGGTCGTTATTAAACTCGAGGTTTGTCCAGGGCGTGGGCTCATCAACCAAGTCAACGGTTAAGATTGCATTGGCTTCTTCTTGATCGAGCTCAAAAGCTGGTTCGATGGCGTCGTGATTGCCATCGTGGGAAAAGGTCAGTGTCGTTAGAAGGAGAGGTAGTAGAATCAACTTTTTCATGGTGTTTCTCAAGAGCTTCTTCAAAAGATCCAGCTCTTTTCGAGTATGTCGAATGAAAAGAATTTGGCAGTCTGAAACTAATCTGATTCTAACTCATTTCAGTCCTGGGATAATCCGATTGTTTTATCAATCGAGCGGATAAATTTAGGCACTGGCTAAATCGGAAGGTTTCTCTATCCTGTATTTGGCTGATTGTTCGTCGGCGTGGTAGGAAGAGCGAACCAGCGCGCCTGATTCGACCACCCCTAGGCCAATGGACAAGCCGTATTCTTTCCATTCGATAAATTCTTCCGGAGTAACCCACCGATCGACCGGCAAATGTTGAGGGCTTGGTTGCAAGTACTGACCGATGGTAATGATATCGACTTTGTTGTCGTGAAGATCGCGAAGCGTTTTGGCAATTTCCTCTTTGGTTTCTCCAACGCCTAACATGATACCTGATTTTGTGGTAAATCCGCGAGATTTTGCATGCCGGAGGACAGAGAAAGAACGTTCATACTGAGCTTGAACCCGAACAACTTTCTGCAGGCGTTCGATCGTCTCGATGTTATGGTTTAGAATATCAGGTTTGGCGTCGAGAATGGTATCGATGTCTTTAGTTTTACCTTTCATGTCAGGAATAAGAACCTCAATAGCACAAGAGGGATTGCGGTAGCGAACTGTGCGAATGGTTGCGGCCCATGCAGCGGCACCGCCATCTTCCAGCTCATCCCGTGCGACTGATGTGATGACACAGTGTTTGAGATTCATTTTGGCGACGGCAGCTGCCACCCTGGCTGGTTCTCCCAGATCGACTTCGGCCGGACGACCGGTTTCGATATTACAGAATCGACAGGAACGAGTGCAGACATTGCCGAGGATCATGACGGTCGCCGTTCCCCGGGACCAACATTCCCCCATATTGGGGCATTGCGCACTCTGGCAGACGGTATGAAGCTCGTTATCGTCGACGAGTTTTCTGACATGGGCGTAGCCAGGGCCATTGGGTAGTTTTGCGCGTAGCCAGGATGGTTTACGAGTTTCCATAATGTATAAACTGATCTTTTTAGAAGCTGTCTAGTGGATGTCAAAGCGGGAAGTTGTGTTTTGGAGATAAGAGAGGGGGAAAGAAGAATTTGTGAAGTCAGGTATAAATCCATTGATTTTTTCACCTGAGAGGGCCTACAGTCTTCGGTTTCCCATGAGCTCTAGTTTATCTGATATTTCTCACGACCAGTATGCGGTCCGTCTAAAGAAGCTGGAGGATCTCCGGGCTGCCGGAATTGATCCTTATCGGACTGTTTTTGAGCCGAAACACTTTTCAGATGAGGCCAAGGCTTTGTATAAGGATGATTCAGAAGAGAAACAAGCCACTGTAGCGGTGGCGGGTCGTTTGATCGTGATCCGTGCTATGGGTAAGAGCCAATTCGTCAAGATCCAGGATCAGAAGGGAATTATCCAGCTTTATGTTCGCAAGGATGTGATTGGAGACGAAGCTTATGATCGCTTTAAACGGCTGGATTTGGGGGACATTATAGGAGTTGAAGGAGAGCTTTTTAAGACAAAGACGGGAGAAATTTCTGTTCGGGCCGCTCGATATGAATTAGTCAGCAAGTCTCTCCGCCCTTTACCTGAAAAATGGCATGGTCTCTCGGATGTGGAACAGATTTATCGTCACCGCCACCTGGACTTAATTGTTAATGAAGAATCGAGAAAACGCTTTTTTGTGAGGAGCAAGATTGTTTCAACCATCAGGCATTTTTTGGAGGATCGCTCTTTTATCGAGGTGGAAACACCGGTTTTACAGAATGTTGCCGGTGGTGCTGCGGCCAAACCGTTTGAGACTCATTTTAATTCATTAGGTTGTGATTTTGTCCTGCGCATTTCCTTAGAGCTTTATCTTAAGCGATTATTAGTAGGAGGATTTGATCGAGTTTTTGAAATTGGAAGAAACTTTCGCAATGAGGGGTTGTCCCGGCGACATAATCCTGAATTTACCATGTTAGAGGTTTATCAGGCTTACTCGGATTACCGAGGTATGATGACTCTGATTAAGGATATGATCACAGCCATCGGGGAAAAGGTATTAGGAACTCTGCAGATGAAGAGTCCTGATGGCTCCATTATCAATTTGGGAGGAGAGTGGAGAGAAGTCACTTACAAGGATTTGGTGAGAGAAGAGACAGGAGAAGCTGATTGGTTTTCGTTTTCTAGAGAAGAGAAGATGACGAAGGCAGAAAAAATCGGTGTGAAGATAGACCCTGAGTGGGAAGATTATGAGGTAACAAATGAAATTTTCAGTAAACGGATTGAACCTCATCTTATTCAACCAACGTTTGTCACGCATTTACCGAAGGAGCTCTGCCCGCTGGCTAAAATTAGTAAAGAAGATCCGACGACGCTTGATGTTTTTGAGCTCTGCATTGGTGGAATGGAAATTGCGCCAGCTTATTCGGAGCAGAATGATCCTTTTATCCAAAAGCAAATGTTTGAGGCTCAGGCTGGAGAAGAGATTCAGAATATCGACAACGATTTTCTCGAAGCGCTTGAGTATGGAATGCCGCCAGCCGGAGGCATGGGAGTTGGGATCGATCGTTTGGTTATATTGCTTACAGGCGCCGAAGGGATCCGAGATGTGATTCTCTTTCCTCAATTGAGGCCTGAGTGAAAATAATGAAATACTACTCTGATTTGATTGTTTTGGTGTCTGGGAACCATGGTGTTAAAGTGGTGACTAACTTCTGTGGCTTTGATCCAATTTGAGTAATCTGCTATAGATCGTGCCTTGGTATATCTACATTGCCCGCAAACAACTTTTCCCTTCAGGGCGACGGTTTCCTTTTTTTACCTTTGTCTCCGTTTGTGGTGTTATGCTGGGTGTGACGGTTCTCATTATTGTTTTGAGTGTGATGAATGGTTTTGGCAATGAGATCCGTTCCAAGATTGTTGATACACAGGGACATCTTCGAGTTCAATCGTCTGGTTTTATTTCGGAGTGGGAAGTGTTGTCGGAAAAACTATTATCTCGCGATGAGGTAGTTGGGGTTGCGCCGTTTGCCCAGGGCCCTGTCATGCTCCAATTTCGTAATCAACCCAGATTTCCCATCATTCAAGGAATCGATGTGGAAAGGGAAGCTACGGTAGTTGAGCTTTCGAAATTTATTCGATCGGGTTCTGTTCGTGATTTGGATGATGATTCAGTTTTATTAAGCTCGTCGCTTGCCTTGGGATTACGGGCAGGTGTTGGATCGGAGGTGGAGATCTATTCACCTTTGCTTTTGGATAGATTGACTCAGGATGAAATTCTATTACCGCGAAGTGTGCAGGTTGTCGGCATTTATGAAACGGGCTGGAACCAGATTGATGAAAACACAGTGATTTGCTCTTTGAGTTTGATGCAGGACTTGTATGGGCTAGACGAGAATGTGCATGGTTTGAAGATTCGTTTGCAACCTGGAGTGGAAATATACTCAGTTATTCCGAGTCTGTCCGATTTGCTTGGACCTTCTTATAATGTTATGTCCTGGCTGGATTCGAATAGAGATTTTCTTTTCGTGATTCAGATGGAGAAAAATATCCTCTTTTTTCTCTTATTGTTTATCATTTTGGTATCCGCTTTTGCGATAACCAGTTCTCTTTTGATTACCGTTGTCCGAAAGATGAAGGAGATTGGTTTGTTGGGAGCTTTGGGTGGGCGTTCATGGCAGATTGGCATGTGTTTCTGCGTTCAAGGTTTTTTTATCGGAATCGTCGGTACAGGTTTGGGTTTTGGTTTGGCCTTTTTGGGGCTTCATTATCGCAATGACATCGTTCATACATTTGCACGATGGACACAAAGTGAAGCAGCGTTGTTACGCTTTTATCAATTCTCCGATCTTCCTTCTTATACCAGTATTCAGGATTTGGTGATTATAGGGTCAGCTTCTATCGTAATATCAACATTTGCAGGTTTGATTCCTGCATGGAGGGCCGCAAAAATGCGGCCAGCGGAGGCCTTGAGGAGTGAGTAATGTGACGAATATTGTTCTCTGGGCCAAAGGATTGAAAAAATCCTTTGTGAGCGGTGATCGTTCGATTGATGTGCTTGATGGGGTCGATATCAGATTGAATGCCGGTGAGAGCATAAGCATAAGAGGGGAGTCGGGTAGTGGAAAAACAACTTTACTTAATATTCTTTCAGGGCTGGAGTCAGCGGATGATGGATTGATTGAATGGGGGCGTTATAATCTAAAATATATGGGATCAAATGATCAGGCGAAGTTAAGGGCGTCTTTTCTTGGGATGGTTTTTCAATCGTTTTATCTGATACCGGAGTTAAATGCCTTGGAAAATGTGCTGATGAGTGGCCGGATGGTAGGC
>JANQKU010000264.1 GCA_028280955.1 Opitutaceae bacterium | reverse complement strand
CCAGGGCGTTTCCGGTACCAAGGAACGTATTCACTGAGATGGCCGTTTGATTCAGTGCTGAAATAGCCAAAACGCCTGAGCATATCGATTCGAACTTTTTCTTGAATGGAGATTTCTTCGTGGGCTTCCATCGCAGCGAGAAGCTTTCCTGTCATATCCTTTCCCTTGTGCAGGATAGAAACGTACCAGGTTTGATGATTGATCCCGGCGCAGATGATATCGATTTCTTTTTGTGGAAGCCCGAAAGCTTTGGCGATCAAGTTATGGCCTCCCTGGACCCCATGGCAGAGACCGACAGTATTGACGCCACCATATTGATTGCAGGCCCAAGTGAGCATGGCCATGGGGTTGGCGTAATTGAGGAGCAGACAATCGGGGGCAGCCACTTCGCGAATATCTCGGCAGAAGTCCAGCATGGCAGCGATTCCACGTTGGCCATACATAATCCCACCGGCACAGAGAGTATCGCCGACACATTGATCCACACCGTATTTAAGAGGTATTTCGACGTCGCTGGGAAAGGCCTCTAATCCTCCAATGCGAACGACACAGAGAACATACTTGGCATCCTTGAGCGCTTCCCGGCGTCTGGTTGTCGCCTTCAGTTTAATGGAAAGTCCGTTGGCATCGATGTCTCGTTGAACCAATTGAGTGACACGATCGAGGTTTCCTTTGTCGATGTCGGTGAAGGCTATTTCGATATTTTGAAATTCGGGAACGGTTAAAAGGTCGCGAATGAGAATCCGGGTGAATCCGACACTACCGGCCCCGATGAAACATATTTTAAAATTCTTTTTAGCCATGGGAGATAATTGTAGCGGAAAGAGAAGACGATTTCATTTGGAAAAATGTGAATTTGTCTTTTTGTGCGATCAATGAGTTTTTCCAATATTATTCATTTTCATTCCCGTTTTTATGAAGGGCTACCTTTTTTCTGGAGAGGGGTGGGACATGAGAAGATCATTTCGGAAAAGTATGTAAATCCGGGTCAAAAACGTCCTGCTCAACTGCTTTTATGGCAGTATACTTTGTCTGGATGTGGTCATATAGAGGTAGACGGAAGTCGTCCTCGTCCAGTTCCTGTAGGGTCGAGTTTTTTGGCTCAACTGCCGAGCGATCATAATTACTATTTTAAAAAAGAATCAGAGTATTGGGAATTTGTGTGGGTGGTTTTGCCGGTCCGACCATTTCTTCCATCTGTCAAACGGCTCTCAGTCGACCGGTTTATCTTTTTGATCGGATGGTGGATACTGATTTGCTGAAACAGTTGAGAACATTGATTAGCCTGCATGGTGATGAGGAGATTGATCCCTGGCAAAACGTGGCGGAAGCCTCTTCTCTTCTCATTCCTCTTTTGCGGGAGTGTTCCGTTAGTGGGGTTCGAAATTCGCCCAGAGCAGAAGATCAAAAAGGTAAAGATGCTTTGCTGAAACCGGTCATTCGAAATCCGGCACTCTCGATTGATAAGGGTGGGTGGGCTGAGCAGAATCAACAGTCTCGGTTTCAACTGTACCGCCGGATTAAGGTGGCGACTGGCATGAGCCCGAAGGATGTTCGCAACTACCAACGGACGAAAGAAGCGATTCGTTATTTACGAAGACCAAAGCTGTCCCTTGGAGACGTGGCGACGTTGTCTGGTTTTAAGGACCAGGCTTATTTTTGTCGGTTCTTCAAAAGAGAGACAGGCTTTACTCCAGGCCAATGGCGCAAGCAATTTGGATAAAGGGATTTTTTGAAGCAGACACTTATCGGAACAGATTCATTTTTTAAGATATAGTGATAACTTGCTTCGCCAGTGTGATGTGATACAAAAATAAATTCCAGTTTATGAGACCGAATATCCTATTTTTGTTGTCTGACCAACATGCTCCGAGTGTGGCTGGTTTTGCGGGTAATGAGGTTGTGCAGACGCAGCACCTTGATCGTTTAGCGAATGAATCTGTTGTTTGCGAGACAGCTATTTGTGCTTCTCCCATTTGTACACCTTCACGGATGTGTTTGATGACGGGCAAGGAAGCCCATCATTGTTCGGCCTGGAGTAATCATTGGGTGATTTTTCCCGAGCATATTACGTGGCCTGGTCATTTTGCCTCTCATGGTTATCGAACTTGTTTAGTGGGTAAGATGCATTTTGGAGGAAAAGATCAGTATAATGGATTTCAACATCGTCCATATGGTGACCTGAGGCATGGGCTGGGGCATCAGCCGGATCCCATTGATATGTTTCCTGGTTATGCTCATGCTACCAGCGCCGGAGTTACTGACATTCCGGAATCGATGACGCAGGATGTCGTCGTTGCACGTGAATCCCTGGCTTTTTTACTTGAGCATCAGGATCAATATCCAGATCAACCTTGGTTTCTCTGTGCTTCGTTTGGTCGTCCCCATAGTCCACTTACGGCACCAGCTCGTTATTTACGCCGTTATAGGGATCGGGTGCCTTTACCGGATAATCTGGATGAAAAATTGGAACCTTTCGCTATGCGATGCGGTAGAAGAGTGGCGCTGAGTCATAAGCAGCATAAGGAGGCTCTGGAAGCTTATTATGCTTGTGTGGATTTTGTGGACGATTGTATCGGCGATTTGCTCCAAGGCTTGGAGTCGCGAGGGCTCCTGGAAAATACGATCATTGTCTATACGAGTGATCACGGAGAGATGATGGGGCAGCATGGTCTGTGGGGGAAACAGGTTTACTATGATCCTTCGGTTCGGGTTCCTTTGCTTTTTTCTGGTCCTGGAATTTGTCCAGGTAATCATTTGGTACGGGAACCATTTTCTCTGGTCGATCTTTTCCCGACGACTTGTCAGTTGGCAGACTTGCCGGTTCCTGAGGGTCTCGATGGGGTGGATCAAAGTGCGCTTTTGGCAAGTCCTGATAGTGGTAAAATCATTCGGGAGTATGCGCCTTCATCGTTTTTTGCTTATGGGGTAAAGATTAATCACAATCGGGTCGACGAGACTGAAGCTCATGCAGCTATGCGCATGATCCAATCGGCTGATTGGAAATTTGTGGAAATCGATCGTGGGGCTACTTTGTTATTTGATCTGATAAATGATCCAGATGAATTACGAAATTTAGCGAATGATCCAGCGCATCAGAAGCGTTGCTCAGAGATGAAGGCTGTTCTTCATCGAGATTTTGATTGGGATAAGGTTCGAGAGCAGATTCGGATTGATCGTGAACGAGTGCTTGAATTTGCTTCTGGCCAACGTCCGAGCACGCCGAATCAATATGTTTTGCGTGATGGGCGGGTTTGTGATGCGGAAACTGGCCTTTATGATGTTCGTTGGCTGGCAATTCCCGAAGAAGCCAAGGGAGGAATTATTCCTCAGCAGCTTGGGTGAGGGCAGATAGGTTGATTAGGAGAACATCTTGGGAAATCTCCTGGATGAGTGATTGATCGTATCGGTTGAGTTTTAAGAGGTAAGGGCATTGCTGATGGATGAGCTTTTTAGTGAGGAAGGCATTCGTGAAATGTCTTGATGTTTCTATTTATTTCTGAAAATCAGAAATGGTTCTTTTTTTCAGAAATATAGTCAAAATAGAGCTCTTTTGAGCAGAATTATAGGTAATTGGGGTTATTTACACAAAATGTGAATAACCTGTCGGCAACTTTATGACAATAAAGGGTAAGATTTCTTGACTATATGGGTTAAAATGGGGAGAAATGGGTCGAAATGGTGTAAGTGAAGAGGTGTTAATAAGTTGAGTAGCGAAACAAAACAGTACTACGTCGGTATTTTTCGTCATAATTTGGACGGAAAGAATCGTTTGACAATTCCGTCCAAGTGGCGGTTTGCGGGTGATGAAAAAGAGACGTACTTGGCTCTGCCTGATCCGAATGGTTACATCACAGTATTACCTCCATTAGAGGTGGATAAATTGTATGAGCGTGTTTCAGCTAAATTGTTGAGTGATGCGGCGGCTCAGGAGTTTTTGAATAAGTTTTTCTCTCAGGCACATTCATTTGGGTTTGATAAACAGGGTAGAGTGGGCCTGCCGGATGAATTACTGAAGCATGCTGGGATCAAGAAGGAATCAGTATTGGTAGGGACGATGACAAAATTTGCTATTTGGAGTCCCGATCGGTGGGCCCCGGTTGATCCTCAGACGAAGGGGGAAAATCTTGGAGATTTGATGAGGGAGATCGGTCTTTGATGAAGGAGTTCAATCATATTTTCACAGTAGGTTTTGAAGGTTATTTGAAGGGTAAACATGCGGACAGTGAATGCTTGAAGGCATATGAGGATGCAGTGGTCGCCAGTTAATATCTTATTTCCATTTTGGATGGGTGTTCATATTCCAGTTCTTTTAGATGAGGTGCTTGAATGTTTCTCTCCTCAGGCGGGAGGTAAGTTCCTTGATTGCACGTTTGGTGGTGGGGGGCATACACGGGCTCTGCTGGAGAGAGATGATTCCATTAAGGTAGTGGCTTTAGATAGGGATCCTCAAGCACAGGAAAGAGCTTCTGGAATGCTCTCCGAATTTTCCGGCCGTTTGTCATTTGTGGATATGAATTTTGGAGCACTGGAAGGCCTGGAGGATTCGGAATTCGATGGTATCTTATTTGACCTGGGTGTTTCGTCTTTCCAATTGGATGAGAGAGAGAGAGGTTTTTCATTTCGGGAAGATGCGCCTCTTGATATGCGGATGGACCCCCGGAGTGGTTTGGCAGCTGCTGATTGGCTGGAATCGGTAGAGCCTGAGGAGATCGTCAATGCGGTCCGTAATTTTGGCGAAGAAAAGAACTGGCGTTCCATCGTTAGAGTGATTTTGGAGGCCAGAGGATCCGGAAAGTTAAAGACGACAGCTGGTCTGGTTTCGTTGATAGAGGATGTGACACCGGAGAGAGTGAAACGGATGTCAAAAAATCATCCGGCGACAAGGTCGTTTCAGGGAATCCGTATTGCGGTAAATGAAGAATTGGCTGCGATTAGCAATGCTTTACCTATAGCTTTCGATAAACTCAAAACGGGCGGGGTCGTCTGTGTTATCAGTTTCCATTCTCTGGAGGACAGAATTGTCAAGAGACAGTTCAGACGTTTGGCCGGGCTTCCGGTCGATGCTTCGGATAGTACTCCTATGCAACTTCGGGAAAAAAAAGCGGAGATGTTTTCTCGGCGGCCCGTTTTGGCAGGAGAAATGGAGCAATCCCTCAACCCGAGAAGCCGATCTGCAAAGATGAGAGCTCTCAAAAAACTATAGATACCATGACACGACAGGAACCCACCTCTCTTTTAAATCGGTTATTGGTCATAACCATTCTCTTTCTTGTTTTCGCGGGGTCGATCGGATTTGCGACGGTTTGGCTGCGCCATCAAATTTCTGTCGCAGCCAATAATAACAAGATGATTGAGTTGCGATTGACGGATTTGCAAAGGCGAGTATCGGAAGTCAATGCACAGGTGGCGGTGGCGGTCAGTATGGAGAATCTGCTTTCGAAGAATGATGATCTCAACCTCGGTTTGATGCGTCCTTTGGAGGATCAGGTTGTGCGGATTCATGAGGATGTGGAGATGCGTTTGGCCAAAAAAAGCAACCAGCGTCTTTTTAGTTCAACTTCTCAACATTTGGAACTCACTCAGTAGTAGAGTAGATGTCAAAGGGCTTTATATCTGCATTTAGGCTTGGGATTGTTTGTATAGCTGTCCTGGTTGGATTTGCCGGGATCGCAACCCGTTTGGTCCATTTGCAGGTGGTGCAAAGAGATGATTTGGTAAGGCAGGTCGAGAAAGCTCGGAAAAAGGTTGTTGTCTTAAAGGCTCGGCGAGGAAGCATTTTTGATGTACATGGAAATTTGATGGCTTCGAGCCGATCTTTTATCGAGGTGGGAGTGGATCCTCATTCGACTTTAGAAGAAGATGTCGAAAAGTTACCTCAATTGGCTAATCTTCTGGAACTTCCGGTTTCGGAAGTGATGGTTGCGTTTGATAAGAAAACGGCTTTTCGTCGATCAAAAAACGGTAATGAAACGAAACAAATCCGTTGGCGAAAATTGAGCGAATCAGTGGGAGAGGATACCTATGATCGTATTCTGGAATTGAAGATCAAGGGAGTTTACGGAAACAGGGACTTTCGCAGGACGTATCCGGGGGGTAGTCTGGCCGCTCATATGTTGGGATATGTTAATCGAGAGGGAATTGCGACTTCCGGAGTGGAAAGCTATATGGATTTTTACCTAAGAGGTCAGGATGGATGGAGAGAATCTGAACGTGATGGCAGACGTCGTGAATTGGCTCAGTTTCGTTCTTCGGAAATTCCTCCGGCAGATGGATATGACGTTAGGTTATCTCTTGATATGGTTGTCCAACATATCGTGGAGAGGGAACTGGAAAATATTGTAGAGAAATTTAATCCGAAGGGAGCGACAATTATCGTAAGCGATCCGTTAACTGGATACATTATGGGATTGGCTAATTATCCTTCCTTTGACTTGAACTATTATAATGAGGCTGATCTTGCGAATCAGCGAAATATAGCTGTCACAGATATCTTCGAGCCAGGCTCGACTTTTAAAATAGTGGCAGCCAGTGCAGCTTTAGAGGAATCTCTGGTGACTCTCGATACGCAGTTTAACTGCGGGAGTGATATTATTTGGGCTAAGGGAAAAGCGCTAAGGCTACCCCGTGACTCGCATGATCATGGGATGATGTCTGTTGAGGAAATTGTGATGCAATCGAGCAATCGTGGGGCTGCTCATTTAGGGGTTTTGCTTGGGCCCAATCGACTATATAAATATGCAAGGGCTTTTGGTTTTGGAGAAGAAACTCAATTTCCTTTTGGTGGAGAGGTGCGGGGAATGTTGCATCCAGTAAAGAAATGGGATGGTCTAACGATTACCCGATTGCCTATGGGACACGCAGTCGGGGTGACACCCATGCAAATCCATTTTGCGATGTCTACCATCGCAAATGGAGGCATTTTAATGAAACCACAGGTGGTTAGCCAGATTGTGAGCAAAGCGGAGCCTGTGTTTGTAGATGATAATGGCGCGTCTGTCTTACCGTTTGAACCGACGCAAAAACGCAGAGTTATTTCCAAACAGACTGCTGAGATGATGGCTAAGCTTTTGACGGGTGTTGTTTCTCCCGAAGGAACTGCCAATGGAGCGGCCATCGAAGGTTTTCAAGTGGCTGGTAAAACGGGTACGACCCAGAAGATTATCGATGGGCAGTACTCCAGTTCTCATCATGTGGGATCTTTCTCAGGATTTTTCCCGGCAAGCCGTCCTCGGGTAGCTATCACTGTAATTGTTGATGATGCCCAACTTAAGGGGAGAACTGCCTATGGAAGCACGGTAGCGGTTCCTTCATTTAAGGTGATTTCTGAACAGCTCATTCAATATTTGGGGATTAATCCCATCGAACCTATCAACACATATGCCCTGGCTGAAAGAGGTCGTTATGATTGAATACATTAACACAGATTCATCAGTTTCCTCTTCCCACAATTATGGTATCTTAGAGCGTTCGCGGAGAATTATCCGTGGACGGAATAAAAGGCATCCAATGGCTAAAACGTTAACAGAGATTTTTTCCGGTACAGAAATACTCAATCACAAGGGTGATCTGAATAAGGAGGTCAATCATTTGGTGATAGATAGTCGAAGGGTTGTTCCAGGCAGTGTCTATTTTGCACTTCCAGGGCTCCGTTCGGATGGTCGCTTCTTTATTGACGAAGCAGTTGACCGGGGAGCTGTGGCGATTGTATCGAATGAGGAGAGGCAGTTTGTTCCTCCGAAGGTTACTTTTATTCATGTGGAACATCCGAGGAAGGTCTTAGCTGAGGTGTCTCGGCGATTTTATGATGAACCCGACTCTAATCTCGATTTAATTGGAATCACGGGAACGAACGGGAAGACCACGGTTTCGTATTTGGTGAAACACTTCCTTGCAGATGGGGAAGATCCAGTGGGAATGTTGGGAACGATTCAGTATGATCTAGGTTCAAGATCAGTTCCTGCCTTCAGAACAACTCCGGAATCTCTGGATATTTATGGCATGTTTGCGCAGATGTCATTAGCGGGATGCCGTCGTGCAGTTATGGAAGTGAGTTCGCATGGCATCGATCAGTTTCGGGTCTATGAGATGGCCTTTGATGTCGCTGTTTTTCTCAATCTAACGAGGGATCACCTGGATTATCATCATTCAATGGGCGAATATTTTGCCGCAAAAGCTCGTTTGTTTACAGGTGAGACGGGAGCTATCCCGAAGGTTTCTGTTATAAATATAGATGATGAATACGGTCGTCGTCTATTGGGGATGCTCCCCGCTGAGTCTCGTTTGATCAAATTTGGTTTATTGCCTGATGCGGATATCCGGGCGGAGGATGTCGAACTGGGTTTTTCAGAAACGACATTCCGTGTTATTTGGCCGGAAGGGGAGGGTATGATAAAAACGAACCTGATCGGTCGCTATAATGTCAGTAATATTCTTGCGGCTTTATCTGTTTGTTTCGGGATGGGAATGGATCTCAACGAAGTTCTTTTGCGGGTGGAGAGTTTTATGGGTGTTCCCGGGCGCATGGAGAGAGTCGAAGGTCTGCCAGGTGTCAATGTGCTGGTTGATTATGCGCATACGGATGATGCTTTGGTCAATGCGTTGGAAATGTTGAGGGCAATTACTCCCGGGCGTTTGTTAGTCGTTTTTGGCTGTGGAGGAGATAGGGATAGAACAAAACGCCCGGCCATGACGGCTGCTGTGCAGGCGAAAGCAGATTTTGCCTGGGCCACTGCGGATAATCCAAGAAAAGAATCTCAACTTCAGATTTTTGAAGATATGCGAGAAGGAGTCAGTCAACCTGAATGTATCGAGTTTGTGGAGAACAGGCGGCGTTCGATCAGCTTGGCTCTTGATGAGGCAAGGGAAGGTGATTCTATTCTTATTGCGGGAAAGGGACATGAATCTTTTCAGGAGTTTGGAGATACGGTGATCCCTTTTGATGACCGACAAGTGGCCCGAGAGTTAATGGCTGTAAAAAACATTAAGTCAGGGGTTTGAGCTGTGATGATATTTGATCCTGTTTTATTGGCTGAATGGACGAAAGGGAAGTGGCAAGCGTCGCTTCCCCATCGGTCAGTCACAGGGTTTTCGATTGATACACGCACACTGAAGGATGGAGATCTATTTGTAGCTCTTAAAACAGAGAATCGTGATGGTCATGAGTTTCTGGCCAAGGCAAAGGATGCCGGAGCGGTAGGCGCATTGGTTAACAGGCAAGTCGGTAATGTTGGTTTACCCCAGTTGGTGGTAGAGGATTCGATGAAGGCTTTTCAAGCAATGGCGGGCGAACATCGCAGTCTTTTCCCAGGACCGATTATCGGTATAACAGGTAGTTGTGGTAAAACTTCGACCAAGGATATTGTCGCACTTCTTTTGGGTGGAAATGAATCTGTTCTCAGCACACATGCCAACTTAAATAATACTCTAGGTGTGCCTCTGACCTTATTGCAGCTAAATCCCGAAAGGCATCAATTTGGAGTTGTTGAGGCGGGTATCAGTTTAATGGGAGAAATGAAGCTGCTCGGTTCATTGATTCGCCCAGATATAACGATTGTGACGATGATAGGAGCCGCTCATTTGGATGGCTTGAAGTCTTTGGAAAATGTGGCAGATGAGAAGCTACAATTAGCTTTGGCAGGTAAGCCGGATGGCTTGGTTGTCTTCCCGTATGAGTGCTTTGAGTTTGCCGCTTTTCAGTCACTTGAGATGCCTGTTTTAAGTGTGGCGAGAGAAGGGTTTAAGGTAATTGTTAAAGACAGATTACCGGACTGTGTTTACAGTGTTCGTCGGAGGGGCGAGTGGAGTTATCTTTTTCTCCGCTCTCAAAAAAGAGGAATTATTTCTAGGATTCGGTTGCGGAGCGTCTCCGATGGAATGATTTCAAATGTGGCTCTTTCCATTGTTACGGCGTTGGAACTGGGAGTGGAGGCATCTGTCATTGCAGAGCGAGTGGAGCAATGGGCACCGGCAAAGATGCGGGGGCAAGTTCTGCACAAGAACGAAAACCTATACTATATAGATTGTTATAATGCGAATCCGGACTCGATGAGAGATGCTATTAAAACTTTTTCTGATCTTACCAATGAAAAGGCTCCCCGGATTTATTTCATTGGTTGTATGGAGGAATTGGGTGAGAAGAGCGATGACCTTCATTTTTCTTTGGGGCAGGAGTGGATACTTTCGGAGGGAGATCAGGTTGTTATCATGGGTTCTCAAGCGGAAGCATTACGGGATGGACTGCTCAAAGCCGGGAATGACAGCGACAGGGTGAAAGTTATATCAGATATAAATTCGGCAAGACACTATTTAGATGGATTTGAAGGGGCTGTTTTTTTGAAGGGTAGCCGGCGCTATCATTTAGAAGAAATCGTTGAAGTGGATACACTGTTGAAAGAAGAAAGGGTCAATGCCTTATGCTGACATATCTCGCCGATTATGAGCATGTTTTTGGCCCGTTGCGGCTATTGAGGTTCATCACGTTGAGAACTTTGATGGCGGCGTCTACCGCATTGTTCATCGGATTTGTTATGGGTCCCTGGAT
>JANQKU010000046.1 GCA_028280955.1 Opitutaceae bacterium | reverse complement strand
CGGTGGCGAGCCACTACTTCGGCCTGAACATGAAGGGCATGCAGAATCGCCGTGCGTCGGATGATTTTGAAGTTCAGATCGGTGATATCGAAGTGATCGAGAACGAAGAGCCCACGGCCAACTAGCTTCCGGCTGGAACAGGCCAGTAAAGTTTTTCTAGGGTGTAGCCCTCATCAAATCGTATTTGACCTCATGACATAGTTGGTTATCTTTGATGGGTAATCAGTTATGAACCCTCGCACCTTTTTTTGTATTGGCTTTGTTTTTTTATTGGGATGCGTAATGCTGCAGGGCCTGAGCGGTGAAGTGAATCGTGTTGCGGTGCGGGCGGAAGCTAGCATCGAGTTCCGACAGAATCGCGCCAAGGATGACAAACGGATTCAGTCGTATCATCTTGTAGAAGGTAAGTTTTTTGGAGGTGATATCGCTGACAGTAGCTTGGATGAAGTGACGTTTGAAGAGATTGCCGATCAATTGGCGCTCAATCTTAAGCGTCAGAATTTTGTCCCAGCTGAGACCAATGATGTTGGAGACTTGTTGATACTGGTTAATTACGGAGCATCCCGATTTTTAGGAGATCGCGACCGCTATGGATTCATCTTCTCAGACATATTGCCCCCGGTTGTAAAGCCATCCGGTGAGGTATATGATTACCCGCTCACTAAACAGGCTATTCCGAAGTTCTGGGGCACGATCCTGCCTAGTGAGCGCATGGGAGTGAAAGAGCAGTACTTTCGATCCATGGTCCTTGGCTTCGAAGGTGTTTACAGTTCTAAGGTAACTTCCTATGAAGCGTATATACAGAGGCAATTGGCTGGTGAAGGACGCTACTTTATTTATGTCAGCGCGTTTGATCTTCCACTATTGCGTAAGGGCGAGAAAAAGATCCTCTGGACAACGCGGTATAGTATTCGATCGATTGGCCAGTCGTTTGAAGAAGCAATCAAACAACTCAACACGGTGGCAGGGCACTACTTCGGTAAACATTTCGACCATATTATCAACAAACGTTCAACCGATCCGTCTCTGGTAGAAGTAGGTGAGATCGAGGTTATCGATGAGGGAAAGAGGAATTCGGATGACTGATCAACCATTGGCCCATCCTCTACCGCAACCATGTTATGCCATTACAAACCCCATGCTATTATGAGCCGCAATTTGTCTAAGACTCTAATCACTTTTCTTCCGCTTTTTTTGGTTGTCGGTTTATTTGCCGACAAGAAATCGAATCGCGTTGCGGTCCGAGCGGAAGCGACCAAGGAATATACCATTTCGCGCACCCGCGATGAAGCAGCAAAAGTCCAGACCTATCATTTGATTAAAGGAAAGTACTTTGGTGGCAATGTGAATGACCCCAGCTTGGAAGAGGTGACTTTTGAGGAGCTTGCTCAGGAACTTGCTTCCAATCTAAAGAGGCAAAATTACTTCTCCGAAGAAAATCCGGACGAAGGAGATCTGCTCATCATGGTTCACTATGGAGCCTCCAATTTTATGGGAGATATCGAAGAGAACGATGTGTTTGACCTCGATGACTACTTTCCTCCGGTCGAAAAAGCTGATGGGGAGGTGTATGAATATCAACTCTCTCGCGATGCGATTCCAAAGTTCTGGGGTCTCACTCCTGCGGGAGAAGATCGCAATTTGCTGAAAGAAAAATACGTCCGTTCAAAGCTTCTTGGCATGGACGATGTGTTCAGCGCCGATACCACCTCTTACGAGGCATACGTGCAGGAAGAATTGGCTCGGGAAGGCCGATATTTTTTTATTCTCACTGCCTTCGATCTACCGCTTCTGAAGAAGGGAAAAAAGAAAGTCCTTTGGACCACTCGCTACAGCATCCGCACAGTCGGCCAGGATTATGCCCAGGCACTTAAAGAGTTGAACCACGTCGCAAGCCACTACTTCGGTAAAAATATGAAGGGTCTCATTTCCAAACGGGCCACTGATGACTCTCTCGTGGAATTTGGTGATATTGAAGTGATTGAGGATACGCCGTCGATCTTCGATCAACAGGACTTAAACAACCTGGGGGGCAATTCTCCCTAAGTAGTATGTTAGGCCCCCTCTCAAAGCTTTCCTTGTTAATCGTGCTGTTGGCATGTTTGTGTTCAATTGACCTCCGTGCGAAAGCGAACCGTGTCGCGGTCAAAGCTGAAGCGTCAAAAGAATACTTGATTTCCCGTGGAAATGGAGAGCGTAAAAAAATAGAGACCTACCATTTGGTTAAAGGAAAGTTTTTTGGCGGGAATGTAGCAGATGCTAGCTTGGACTGGATGAGCTTTGAAGAAATTGCCGAGCACGTTGCCCTGAATTTGAAACGACAGAATTATTTCCCCGAGGAAGACCCCTCCGCTGGTGACTTGCTCATTATGGTTCATTATGGAGTAACCAATTTTAGCGAAAGCTACGATGAGATGCGGGAGCATTTTTCAGAGGATAACCTCGATTTCGAATCTTCCAATGAATCTGTCTCTGCTTACGATTCGATCCCAGAATTCAGGGCAGCATTTCCAAGCGATCGTTTGAGGCTTAAACAAGCTTATTTTAGGGCGAGAATGCTAGGAATGGAGAAAGGCCTAAAATCGAATATTACTTCTTACGAGGCTTTTATTCTAGGTGGACTCATTCGTGAACGCCGGTACTTCACTGTCATCACTGCGTTCGATCTTCCCTTACTTAGAGAGGGTAAGAAAAATATTCTTTGGACTACCCGCTACAGCGTTCGGTCAATCGGGCAAACATTTGATGAAGCCATTGCAGAAATGAACATTGTGGCAGGCCATTTTTTTGGGCACAATATGAAGGATCTCATTTCTAAGCGCGCTACCGACAAATTCATCGTTGAAATGGGCGAGATCGAAGTGATTGGCGATAATCCCGAGTAGCCACTCAATTAGAAGCTGTATTTACCTGCCAAATACACGTTTGAGTTATTTTCGAATTGACCAAAGAAGGTTGAGATCTCTTTTCCCTCAAAGAGGTTGGCGCCTCCGCTGATTGTCCAGTGGTCATCTATTTGGTAGCTGAAATAGGGACGCATGTAAATGTCATCATCACTCGGGGACCAAAAGGCGAATAGCGACAGTCTAAGATTCTGCATCAATGCCAGTTTGGTCAGTCGCATTGTCAGCAAGTGGCGCGTTCGGTCGGGCACTCTGGAATTCTCCGGAAAGTTTGCTGCAAATGCGCTGTGATGAGACCTGTGTTCAGCGTAGTACTGAAAGGATCCGGTTAGATCTTTGGCGAGCTCTCGTTCATATCCTACCAGCCAGCGCGTTTCTGAGTTGCGGATTCTTGGATCATCGCCTGATGAGTCGTCTTTGCTATCGTAGTAACCAAATTCTGAATACACGATTCCATCTATTGCCGGTTGGCGCCAGCTGGCTCCTGTCACTTGTAAAGCGGGGAAAGAGGCTCGTCCATCCAAGCTTTGCCCGGCCGGGCTTTTCCAGAATCCATTATAGAAGTAAAAAGCGACCTCGGCATTTCCGATAAGACGGTGAGCCCGCAGAGCCATTTCATGATCTTCGGGATACTTGGCCTGCACTACGTTGTTCTGACCAACTAGCGTCCCCGATCCCTGATCGAAATAGGATAGTCGTTCACCGGTAACAAAGCGATCCGGATCAAAACGAGGTGAGATCACAGCATCCAGATTGATGCTTTCCGAAAAGAAATTAAATCGAGCGGAATCGCCCGGAGCCTTCAGGTATTCTTCATCCCGGCCCAGCAGGAAAGACTGCCAGTCCTTGGGGAAGAGGTCGTTTATAAACAAGAGGTCGCTAGTGCCCCAGGTTACGGTTTGTCGGCCTATTTTCAGGTCTAGATTGTCACTCAACTGGCCGCCTAATGTTGCCTCTCGCAGGTCAAATATCCCTTCTCCGGTTCGAAAGTCAGTGCGCAGAGTCTCCGCCTGGGAATCGTAAAGGAAGTCCCCGGTCGGGCGGTAGTTCCAATCGCCCAAACGACCCCGGTTCTGCAATTGCAGCCGGAATTCTGCCAGGGTGATGTCCTCCGACACAGGATCATTTTGCAGGCGAGTACCTATACGGATCTCGTAGGAGCCGTTCAGATTCAACCTTGGCTTTATCTGCTTGGGTGCTTCCACCTTGTCTTCGGCGTCGCTCGGGGAAAGACCGGGAGGTAAGGGAGGCGATTTTGGTTTATCCTCTCCCAGCCCCGGGGGAAGAGCGGGCTGGG
>JANQKU010000020.1 GCA_028280955.1 Opitutaceae bacterium | reverse complement strand
GAGAAACGATAAATTTAAAATCTGGCTATTAATATGGTTTATCTCGTCTTCTATGATGTCTTTCCATTTGACTTGTGGACGGTTTCTTACAGCGTTTCAGGAGTCTTTGAGGTAGCCAATCAAGCCGAAGACTTTTTTAGAAAGGAGACGAACGAAATGAATAATAGAATCATAACTGAAATTGTATGGATCAGTCGTTCGCTTCTGCTGGTTGATTAGCTGTTTGCTTAATTAGCCGAATGCTTGCCGCGAACGACTTTGTCGCGCGGCTTTTTTGTGCCCGCATTTTCCGCGGCTTGGTCTTTTTCCCAGTGTGCGTTGATCAGAGCGGTATCTCGTCAGGTGATGCCGTCAGATAGATAAACGATAAATCAAATTTTTTTAAGACAATGAATTTACAGTTAAGACGTTTGGGTTGGGATGAATCATTTCAGCTCAGTTTTGAAACTATCAATGATGGTGCTTTTATTCCTGCGAGAGTGATTCGTGAGAATAAGGGGCAGTATATTGTGAATACAGGAGACGGCGAGAGCGTCGCTCGAATGTCGGGAGTTGCTCTCCATGGCGCTATGACTTCCAGTGGCATTCCTACGGTTGGTGACTGGTTGGCAGTAGAGCGGGTTCCCGGAAGCGAGGATTTGGTGATTCATTCTATCTTGCCCCGAAAAAGTTTCTTTGAGCGACAGGCAGCCGGTAACGAATCGAAAAACCAGTCCGTTGCGGCTAATTTCGATTATCTTTTTTTGGTCAGTGGATTGGATGGTGATTTTAATCTTCGTCGTATTCAGCGTTACTTGAGCCTTGCCTGGAACAGTCAGGCTCAGCCGGTGATTATCCTCAATAAAGCCGATCTGCTTGAGGATTTGGCAGAAATTCTTTCAGAGGTTAAGAAGATGGCAATGGGTGTTCCAGTTTTTACTATTAGTGCGATGGTCCCTGAAAGTTTGAGGTGCCTGGATGATTTTTTTGAGGAAGGGAAGACGGTTGTGTTGCTGGGATCTTCGGGCGTTGGTAAATCATCTTTAGTGAATGCGTTATTAGGGGAAGAGCGATTGGCCACTCGCGCGATTCGTGCTGCGGACTGTCGTGGTCGGCATACGACGACTTGGAGAGAGTTACTACTGATTCCGCGGGGTGGTATGTTGATCGATCTTCCCGGCATGCGTGAGCTGCAATTGACGGGAGAAAGCGGTGGGATCGAAAAAACTTTTGCGGATGTCGAAAGGTTTGTGAATCAATGTCGGTTTCGGAATTGTCGCCACCAGGGAGAGCCTGGATGTGCGGTGGCGGAAGCGATCGAGAATGGGCAGCTGGAGTCAGATCGTTACCATCAGTTCATGAAACTGAGACGTGAAAGTTCGAGGGCGAGGGTGCGCCAGGCTGCTCGGAAAAAAACGATGAATGCCAAGCAAAAGAAAAATCAGGATAAAGAACGTTTCTTCAAGGAGATAGCCATTCAAAATAGACGAAATGCCAAAGCGAAGCGTAAGTTTGATTGGTAACAAAATGAGCAAGCATGCTTTGTTTAAGATACTAAGGCTTTGAGTCCTTTGCTGGAATTTCCAGTGGCTCTTTTCTGGCTTTGCGGCGGAGCCAGCTGATGGAGTCTCTGACTCCTCGCAGACGAAAGAGACTCAACTCGAGTTTTCGTTTTCCCGGAAAATTGAGTAAACTTAAGCCGACGAAGATAGTGAGCAGGCCTTGGCCCGGTAGCAGAAGCATGGCAAGGCCCATGAGAAGAAAAAACAGCCCCAAAATATTTTTGATAGCCCGTCCCAAGATGCGTAAAGGTGCCTTTGGTAGACCTGCTTTTTCAACTCTTACAAAGTAGTCGGGAGACATCCAGATGATGATGACAGGAACGGCAATCAACGTGATCAAAAAAGTGATCAGGCTTATCCCCAGCATCCAAGCCACAAGGATTTCATTGGATTCCAACCATGAGGTAATGTTCATGCGCTTATAAGCGAAGTATAAGTTCGATTCTTCCCAAGAGCAACGCAGATCATTGCTTCTCTAATTCAAGATGAACAAAGACCTGTCGGTCTGATGAGAGTTCCTCAATTCTGAAAGAGCTAGATTATTTGAGAAGCATCTTTTTTATGATGACTTAAGGCTTCTCTCCCCGGGACAAAATCCCCACTATGCCAACGAGTCTTATCTATCTTCCCCTATGACGACTGATATCGCGATCGTTTTAGTTATCCTCTTTATCTCATTGGTTCTGTTTATTTCGGAAAAGATTCGGATGGATGTGGTGGCGCTGATGGTGCTGGTGGCTCTTGCCTTTACCCAGTTGGTTTCACCAACGGAAGCCCTGGCTGGCTTCAGCAATCCGGCTGTCATTACGGTTTGGGCTATGTTCATTTTAAGTGAAGGTCTTACGGAAACGGGAGTGGCATCTTTTATCGGGAAACAAGTGTTGAAAATGGCGGGAAGATCGGAGTTCAGGATGACCATTGTCATCATGCTGACTTCGGGTGTTTTGTCCGCTTTTATGAATAACATTGGGGTGGCGGCGTTTATGCTTCCCGTGGTCATCACGATTGCGCGAACGACTGGTCTGGCGCCATCCCGATTACTCATGCCGTTGGCTTATGGTTCTCTGTTAGGAGGATTGACGACTTTGATTGGGACTCCCCCGAATTTACTCATCAGTAACGGATTGCGTGAGGCCGGTTACGAACCTTTTGGATTATTCGATTTTTCGCCCATTGGTGGAAGTATCATGATCGTTGGTATTTTGTTTGTGGCTTTTGTGGCTCGTTTTCTGTTGCCGACCAGAGATCCCGGAGCATCGGAATCTGCGGTATCCGATCGATTGACGTTGAAGGATCAATATGCGCTCAGTGATCGAGCTGTCTTTGTCAAAATCGAAAAGGGGTCTCTTCTGGCCGGTAGAACTTTGGGTGAAACCAATCTTGGACGCAGTCTCGGCTTGCAGGTCATCGCTTTGCAGCGTTCTGGAGATACCCTGTTTTCGCCGGGCTCTGAAACCATCTTAAGAGAGGAAGATCGGCTTTATACTCAGGGCAAAACGGAGCGTCTGGATGAGTTGGTCGGTTGGCATGATCTCCGTCCACTGCAGTCGAGAGATGAGGATTTCATCCAGGAAAACGGGATTCCGATGGTAGAAGCCCGTGTATCGGGGAAAGCGGATTTTATCGGTAAGAGTATCCGGGAAGTAGAATTCAGGCGAAGATATGGCCTCAACATCATCAAGGTTTCCAAAGAGGGAAGAGTGGTGGCCGATGAACTGGCCCAGCACAGGCTTTGTGAAGGAGATCGCCTCTTGCTGCTGGGGCCGCAGGAAACGATTGAAGCCCTGGCGTCAAACGAAGCCTTTGAAGACTGGCAGAAAGCTTCGCCTGAAATCATCGAACGGTTCCGCACGGTCAATCGGAAACTCTTCGAGGTGCAGATCCCCCGGGACTCCTGGTTGTCGGATAAAGCTCTTTCCGATAGTCGGCTCGGGCAATTGTTTGATATTCACGTTATTTCAATCAAACGAAATGGTGAAGAATTGCTCTTGCCCGATCCGCATCTACCCTTGAAGGAAGGAGACGTTTTGATTTTGCACAGCCGTCCTGAAAATTTGGATATCCTACGCGGCCTGCAACAATTGAAGATCGAAATGTCCGATGAAGCCGATGCTTCTCTGCTGGAGGCTGACGAAATCGAACTGATTGAGGCCACCCTGGCGCCCAATTCCGGTTATGCCGGCAAAACTGCCGCCGAAATGAAACTGAGGAGTCAATATGGCATACAGCTTCTGGGTATCCTTCGTGCCAATAAGGTGTATCGTTCCAATCTCGGGCAGATGCCTATTCAATATGGAGATGCTTTGCTCCTGATGGGGCCGAGGGAAAAACTCGGGCTGATCAAGGGAGATAAAAACTTTCTGTTGCTTGGCGAACTTCCCGAAGAGAAGGAGAGAAGTGCAAAAAAACCATTGATCGCTTCCTTAATCATGGTCGGTGTCATCTTGCCGGTTGTTTTGGGATGGATGTCGATTGCTCTGACGGCCATTGCCGGAGCGACTCTCATGGTGCTGACCAGATGTTTGCGGATGGAGGATGCCTATCGTGCCATTGATTGGCGGGCAGTCTTTCTGATAGCCGGCATGCTGCCGTTGGGCACCGCCATGCAGTCCACTGGTGCAGCTTTGTACCTGACCAATGCTCTAATGGCGGTGATCGGTGATCAGGGGCCGTGGGTAGTGATCGCCGGTCTTTATCTTATGACATCTTTAGCCACCACCATTATCCCCACGGCAGCTCTCGTGGTTCTTATGTCACCCATTGCGATCCAGTCATCCTTAGAGTTGGGTATATCGCCTTACACGGCAATGATGGCCATTGCCATGGCTGCTTCCGCCAGTTTCACCAGTCCGATTTCTCACCCGGCCAACGTTTTGGTCATGGGGCCCGGTGGTTACCGTTTTGTGGATTATCTAAAACTCGGTATCCCGTTGGCTTTAGTTGTTTTTATCACTGTAATGGTATTCCTTCCAATTTTCTGGCCACTGGATTGGCAGCCACTGGATTAAAGTGCCATCAAAAATTGATGACAGAATGGATTTGGAAATTAGAGGGTGATGTTTTTATCTTTGGCAACTTTCCTCAGTAACTTGGCATCGGCAATGATGGGGCCGAAAGGAAGCAAGCTGGCGATGAAGAGCAGGGCGGTCGTCTTCCATGACCATTTGTAGTCAAGTTGTCCAAGGTAAGCGAGGCCGATATAGATCATCCAGAGGATGCCATGGATCAGGCCAACAACTCGGACCATTTCCGGATGTCCCCAGATGTATTTCAAGGGCATGGCTATTCCCAGAAGCAGCAGAAAGGAAATGGCTTCTATGAAACCGATTGCACGAAGACGATTAAGAGTGGAGTTGAATTTAAACATGAAGTGGTGACAAACAGTCGTTGAGAGAGCTGAAACTCAATAAAATTCCCCGATTAATTCTAAATTGATAATTGTACGTTGTATAAATTCGCATAGGATCCACCCGATGCGATTAACTCTTCATGAGTTCCTTGTTCATCGATTCCCTTACTGGATAAAACAATAATTCGTTGGGCGTTTCTGACAGTTGATAAACGGTGGGCGATGACCAGTGTTGTGCGGTTGTTCGTCAGTTTTTCTAGGGAATCCTGAATCGCCTTTTCGCTTTCATTGTCCAGGGCGCTGGTCGCCTCATCAAAAATGATAATAGGTGGATTTTTCAGGAAAACACGGGCGATGCTCAATCGTTGCTTTTGCCCACCGGAGAGTTTGACGCCACGTTGACCAATGTCCGTATCGTACCCATTTGGTAAGCCTATGATGAAATCATGGGCATTGGCCTTTTTAGCCGCTTCGATGATTTCAGCCCTGGTTGCTCCCAGTTTACCATAGCCGATATTGTCAGCAACTGTTCCGGCAAATAAGTATATTTCTTGTTGAACAATGCCTATGTTTTTTCTCAAGGAGCGTAAACTGATGTCTCTGATGTTTTGGCCATCGAGCCTAATGCAGCCTTCGTCGATTTCATAAAAGCGGGGGATTAAGGAGCACAAGGTCGTCTTGCCTACGCCGGATGGTCCTACCAAAGCAACAAACTCTCCCGTTTGTATATTCAGAGAGAAACGCTCAAATACATGGTCATGGTCTTTTTGATACCTGAAGCCGACATCCTTAAATTCGAGGTTCCCTTGAACGCTCGAAAGTTCGATGGCATTTTTGGAGTCTTGGATCTCCGGTTGTATTTCAAGCATGTCCATAACCCTATCAAATCCTGTAATACCCTCCTGGTAGAGTCTTGCGAAATTGAGCGAAGTGCGGATGGGCTCAACGAGCAGGCCGATGTAGAGCAGATAAGTGACTAAATCAGCCAATCCCAGAGAGCCGCCTGCAATGCGACTCCCACCAAAAACGATCACTGCAACGGTAAAAACCTGGGTAAAAGCCACTACACCGTCATGAAAATAGGCTGCGCTTTTATAGTCTTTTCTTCTGCTTTCGACAAAACGGTCATTCTCAAAAGAGAACTTCTCTTGTTCGAGGGCTTCATTAGTGAATGAACTGACGACTTTGACGCCCGCTAGGGTATCTTCAACCTGTGCGTTAATGTCTCCGATTCTATTTTTGCTTACTCTTAACGCGATGTTCATTTTCCGATTAAAGTAAAAGGCATAGGCAGTCATTATAGGGATAAAGGCAAAGACGATAAGAGTCAGCGGAACGTTGATCGTCATCAGGATAACGAATGTACCGATGAACTTTATGGAAGTGATGACGATGTCTTCAGGCCCATGGTGATACAGTTCGCTGAGGGAAAAGGTATCATGGGTGATTCGGCTCATCAACTGACCGACCTTTTGATCATCATAAAAACTAAATGAAAGTTTTTGATAATGCTCGAACAGCTCAGTTCGTATATCGCGTTCCATCAGTGCTCCCATCATATGCCCCTTGTAAGAAATGAACATGCCGCAGAGCGTATGGATAATAATCAATGCAAGCATGAGCATTCCTGTTAAGTAGATTTGGCTCGATGCATCAGATCCAGCAACATCCAAGATACTATGAGTGATGTGTCTTGCGCATAAGGGTAGGGTCAGGGCGATGGTCGATACCACCATGGCGCAGATCAGGTCTGCCACAAGTAACCCTAAATAGGGTTTATAATAAGATAAAAACTTCTCGATTCGAGAAATCACAAATTTCTGCTTCATTGTTTTGATAAAGTAGAGTGCCCTCTCTAGGGTTTAATCTGACCGGGCCTGGTTAACTTTCAGTGCTCGATCTAGGCGTCAGTACAAGCGACGAACCTCACTTTCATTATTCAGTATTCAACATGTAAGTATATTTAAGCTAAACCACCAAAAGGATGGTCACGGTTTACCAAGTCTGCTCCGTCTTGTGCGGGCATAGAGCTTGGGCGACCTGTCATTCTAGGTCGGATTTCATGAACCCACCATGAAGAGAATCACGCACTTCTCGATTCATCTTCTTGGTAGATCCTGTGCTTAAATAGTTGAACGCTTCATTATGATCTTCTTGTTGAAGAATGAGGTAAGAGAACGCCTCGTATCTGAGATGTCAAGGGCGTACTATTTTAAGAAGTAATTCTATTTTGTCTCACGCCCGCTTCGCTTAAGATGCTAAGGCGCAAAGATTTTCTCTTTTACTTTGGATCTTTGGGGCTTTGCGTGAAAATTATTTCTTTAACGAATGTCTTGCTCAATATCTGTTTTCATATTTGGCAACTGCTTTATCCATTTCTTGCTTCATTTGGACACCGCCGTGACCGGCATTGTCTAGAACGATTAGCTCACTGGCTTTCCATTTTTTGTGCAGTTCCCAAGCCGTGCTTAGAGGTGAGCTAATATCTAAACGCCCATGAATTAAGGTCGCTGGAATATGAGAAATGCGATGAATATTCTCATGCACTTCATTTTCGCGCATAAAACCGGAGTGTTTCCAGTAGTGGATAACGAGTGTGGAAAATAGAAGACAAAACTCGAGATCATTGAAATGTGCAGATGGTTTGTGGTTGGGATCCATCGAGACGTGAACATCTTCCCATTCGCACCACGCCTTTGCTGTTTTTTCTCGGATCTCCTGTTGGAGATGCGTAATGTGTTCATAATAAGCGTCGATTAGGCGTTGGCCCGGCTTTACTTCGACTGCATTTCTAAATTTCTCCCATTGTATTGGAAAAATTTTACGGATACCTTCCGTTATCCAGGTGATCTCGGCTCTCGAAGTTGTGGTGACGGCGGCTAAAACCATCTCCGTTACTCTTTCCGGATGGGTCTGAGCATAGGCGATGGACAACGTTGTTCCCCATGAGATACCTAAGACTAACCAAGCCTCGATTTGCAGAGATTTCCTCAGTTCCTCTATATCTGCTATCAAAGCCTTTGTATTATTTGTGGACAGATCAGTTGTTGGATCGGTTGCCAAGGGTCGACTGCGGCCACATCCTCTCTGATCAAGAGAAACAATTAAGAATTTTTCCGGATTAAAATGGCTTCTATACACGGGCTTAATGCCACTGCCTGGGCCTCCATGCAAAAAGAGGGCAGGTTTGCCCTCCGGATTTCCGCATGTTTCCCAGTAGATTTCATTGCTTTCGCTGGTTTGAAGATATCCCGTTCTAAATGGCTCACTTGTTTTCATATCAGCTACTTTTATTCGAATACAAGTTGCATTCGCTGTCTCTACTGTTCTTGCAGTCTGGTAGCGCCTGTGAATCGCCTATCTTAATTTTTTACCATCTATATCTTTGAATTCCCCAAAGAGAATAATTACCAAGTCGATAGTGCTCCATATGCCAAGGCCTCCGAGAGTAAAGATTTGGGCAATGGCAGTGCCTGTTTTACCAGCGTAAAATCTATGGGCTCCAAAAACTCCGAAGAAGAATGCCAGAACTGCGGCTAACCATTTATTCCTATCACTTGTATCATTCATATTTGAATCCTTTGTGTGGTTGATTTTTTTTGAAGGCTATTTCTAAAGTGTGCTCTTGGGACTGTTGTTTTTAGAGGATTGTTGAGTAAATATTTCCTGAAACATGAGAACAAGCCTATGATTCCACCGAGGATGTAGTGAAAATATAGACAAGAGGTCTAACTGCTTAATGTCTTCGTTACTCATATCTTTTCCAATACTATTGGTCAGTTGTGCCGTAATCTCGCCTGACTACCTTGTTGTGGTGTAGTTTCTTTCTGAAGAATCTGTTGAATAAAAAAAATAGGGTCAAGCTACTACAAGAGGAAATGGTGATTGATCGATTCATAATATTTTATGACGAAATCTTACGGAAAGATTGCCAAATGGATTCCTGCACTATCCACTTTTGAGCGATTTTATTATGGAATTATCAGCACTCTCTGACTTTCCGGATGATGCCTTAAATGTTTATCACGAGGAAACGATGTATAAACTGATGGCTCGGCTGAAGAAGGCAGGCGTCACGCGCATGTATTTACAATACTATGGCAATCGTGATTATGGCGGTCATTGGGATCACAATGCGCCTATTTATCGTGGTACGGTCGAAACGGCCAATAATATGCCTGAGTATAGCCGTGTCTTTGTGGAGGCCGCCAAGGCGAATGACCTGGAGCCGGTGGCTGTTATGCGTCCGCAAGAGCAAGGTGGTTGGCTGACTTTTTCTCCCTACTATAAAGAAGCCAGGGAACATCCGGGTATTCCCTATACGGGTGGTGATATAATGAAGGGGTCTAAATTCCTGCTAAAAAATCCCGACCTTCGGATAAAACGCAGATCTTGGGATATCGATAAGGATGCGATCAACAAAACCATTTCCTCGATCAAGCTCTACAAGCAAAACCAGATCCCGAGCCGCATCCAAAAGGAGAATGTCACC
>JANQKU010000011.1 GCA_028280955.1 Opitutaceae bacterium | reverse complement strand
ATTATCCTTGGTGTACTCAGGCTTAAAGGCAATCTCGACACCCTCCTTCAAAACTCCCTCTATCGAAGGATAATCAGGGTTCAGAATTCCTTCTTTCTCCATTTTGTCGGTCACATTACGCCGACCTTCAAGAACAAGTTCACGATCATGAAAACCTCGAAGAAAGAGATAGCCTTCATCCTTAAAACGTTGGCGAAGAGCATCAAAATCATTGATGATATCAGAAGAGTCTCTGAGCACACCGATTTTGTCATCATCTGAATCCAAAATGTGTTCAAAAGATTGAAGCCGGGGTAAAGTAGTGGTCGACATCATAATATTTGCTTAATGCTAGCATTAATTTCTTAAAAAGAAATAGACTAAATGGGATTTGCCATGTAAATTTTGGAATTTTCCACTTAACCGATTACTCAAGAAAACCAGAAAAAAATTCACGCCTTGATCCTTAACTGTTTTTGCAAATGAAACCTGCCCCAATCCCTGCAGAACCTCCCCCTTTACCTCCTTCATTCAAAACCGTGAGCTGGCTAAACAGCCCTTTAAAAACATCTGTTGGTAATATCCTCCTGGCTGGATCTTTAAAAAACAATACTGGTTTAAAACCTACCAGTCGCCGTATCTTGGGAAACTATGCCCTTATTTATCTGCTCCGAGGATCCGGAACTTACCAAGATGTTCACAGCCACCACATCTCTGTTTCTTCCGGTGATGTCATTTTGATATTTCCCGAAATAGGGCATACTTATGGACCTACCCTCAAACAAAACTGGAACGAAATTCATTTTGTTTTTGATGGCCCCGTCTTTAAGCTCTGGAGAGATAAAGGCCTCCTTTCGCCGGAAAAACCGGTATTTCACTTAGGACACCACACAAAATGGTATGATTCATTTCAAGGAATCATCATCCCAAAGAATTTACACAATCCAACCGAACCACTTCAAGCTTTAGGCCGTTTTATCCAGCTGCTTAACACTATTCTCGCTAAAAACCGATATCTGCCTGCCCAATCTGAACGTTACGAATGGCTCACAAGAAGCCAGCAGCTCCTTTCTCTTCACAATGATTCCGGATGGTTAACTGTTCAACAAGTTGCGGCGCAAATAGGATTATCTTATGATAACTTTCGGAAACTATTTTCGACCCGCACAGGACAATCCCCTGGACAATTCCAGAAACATCGAAAAATCGATTATGCCTGTGCTTGTCTCTATCAAGCAGAATTAAGTCTAAAAGAAATCGCTTCAGAATTGGGATTTTTTGATGAATTTCATTTTTCTAAAGCGTTCAAAAAGATCGTCGGATGTCCTCCTTCCGAATATCGAAAGAAAATGTCCGGCCAATAAAAAGCTGCACCGGTATTTCCGGTGCAGCTTTACAAAACAACTTAGGAATTCGCCTAGTCCCACAACTGACGATTTGGTTCAATCCGCCATAGCACATCCTTATCAATACGAGGTGGATTATTCCGATATTTCTCTGTCAGTTCAATCTTACGCTCGAGTAACTCTCCAAAGTTTTCACCATAGATGAATCCATTTTCAGCAATCCCAGATACCACCATAAATTCTGTGGACGAAGTATTCCAAAGCTCCAGCAACTTACGGGTATTGGCCAATTCCAAATCAATGGATTCCTGAAGAAAAGTTTCCATCTTCGATTTTTCTGCATCATCTTCACTTTCCAGGTACGTATAAACCGTTCCGACCCACGCACAAACGTTGCGAACAGCAGTAGCCCAACATTCATAAGCAACAAAACGGTCATAAAGATCGACGAACACTTCAGAACCTTCACCACTCGATTCAGCAGACTTTTTGGCCTGCTCCAACACTTTTGACAATCGAGGAAACATCTCCACATCAAATGCTTTCAAAAATTTCCAAGCGTCATCTTTGCCGATCAATTCGAAGAGGACATCTCTACCATAGTCATTGATAACAGGATTATTATCCTGCACACAGGCAAACTTTTCATAGTAGCGACGTTCCTCAACAGGAATAGCTTCAATATCGGGAACAAAGGGACGATCCCAGGTACGCTGCCAGATAAACCCAAGGCAACAATAGTGCGGCACATAAGGCTGGTGAATCAAAGCCTCTTCAAAATCAGTCCAAAGTCCGACAAGTTCCCCAGCCCTATTATCTCCAACCCACTTTTTGGCAGACCGAAGGAGAACCTCCTCCACACTCAATTCCGGCGTAAACTGAATCGAACGAATCACTTCTGGAACTGGCCAGTAAGGAGTTTTTTCCGTATTCATTAGGCCCCCAAAACCACTCACTCGATTAATCTTCAGCTTCACCAGCGATCGAAGACGCGCATCAACCATTCGAGGGAAGGGAATGCCCATCAACGGCTCATGATTATACAATCCGCTTGGTGAGTAATGTAAGATTGGCTCAATTCCTTTGCTGCGATAATCAGTCAAAATTTTTGACTCTTCCGGATCCATCTGATGATGGAAGATACTGAAAGCAACTCCCTTTTGATCTTTATATTTTGGATGGGAGTAAGGCATCTCGTACCCACGAACTAACATCGTCGGCACCTCCAGATCAACACCATCACCAATGCCAGCGAGAATGGTTTCATGCTCTTCCTTAAAAGGTTCAACTCGAAGGAATACCTTGAAATCCGGATTAATCTCTGCCGCAGCCTCTTTCATCCGCCGAAGATAACGAACAATGCTTTCTCCCGCCACTTTGGCAATTGCGTCGTGATCATTCCATTCACGAATCATGTATGGTCCACCATTTCTTCCCACATACAGGGATGCTGTATGTTCAAAACCAGCGCCACTATCGTTAGAAAAAATAGAAATGTACCCAAGATCAGGCACCTCTTTCATCAAATTCTGGATCAACTCTCGATAATGCTTTACCGTCACTGGATGATCCTGGGCCAACGTATACCGTGGCAGTCGCGAGCGAAACGGATGATCCACTCGAGCGCCTCTCAACGTAGGATAACGAGCAAAAAATTTCTCTGGAAGGCTACGTGGTTCAAAGCAGGCAATCCCCGGTTTCAAACCATATTTCCGCGCAAGACTAGCCAAGTACTTCAACCTATTTAAGTTCGCTTCAAGATACTGAGTCGGCCATAAACCTCTGGTCAAACGAGTGTCTACAAAATGGTTTAAGCCTGCCGCATAATTATAAAACTGAGGGTAAAATTCATCGACCACACCTTCTTCCATCGCCTGATGCGCTTGCAAACCGTTTACCTCTAAGTGAGTAAAGCCACACTCTGCCAACCTCTTTACGTAGGCTTCTTCATCAAAGTTACGAATAGACCTCCAATACTGGGTTAACGCTCCATCGAAAAGAGGTCGATTCCATGAGAAAGTCGGCTCGATAAGAATACCCTCAGCCAGGTTTTCCTTTAACTTTTCAGAAAGCCCATCGCTTAAGAAACGAACCGCAGCATAAAGATACTGTGTATCACTGGCAGAAATTTCCCCACTTCCATCTTCAGTGATTCTAAGCCACATCCAGGCTCCAGAAACATTTTTGACAGCATCCACATTCAGAGGCCACTGACGACCGCCGACATACACACTCACACCTTTGCCAGGGGTTTTTTCTGAAGAAACCTCGGCATCACACAAGATACCCAACTCTTCAGCCGAAGTTTTTTCAGCCGGTAAATGAGTTACAGGATAGGTAACCCGTTTAATTAATTCTGACGACGAATCATTTTGGTTATTTTTCATGAGGAGAAATGGTTGGTCAGATCACCACAAGATTAATCGTTTCAATCATCTCGCAGTCCTTACTAACCTACATCTCACCTGAAAGCGCCCCACCTATTCGTCAAGCCTTATCCAACAATAGATGTAAATTACGGAAGAATTCGAAAAAAATTTATTCTGCTCTAAATAAGATTTGAGGAAAAAAGTAGAGAGATTTCTTCTAAAAAACCTGTGCAATCCCTTTATAGGTACACTTCTTTGCCGCTTTCTCTACTTTCATTCGCTGCCTCAAGAAAGCGAACAATCTCAACACTTTCCTCCAGATCAATTGGAGATTTGCCTTCCAAAAGAAAGGCCAAAACCGCTTCGGAAAGACTTTGGGTAAATGACTTCCTCGCAGCGCTTACATCAATATGGCAAATTTCATCCGCAAAATGTACCATCCCATCGAATCGATCATTCCCGACTCGATTCCCTCTCAAGGTACCTATTCTACCATCTTTCCAAACACCCGTTAAGGAATCATGATTTTCAGAACAACTGGCTATCACTCTTTCACATCCTTTTCCCAGACAAGTGTAGAGCTGTTCTGCCGTATGGATCCCATACCAAAAATACCCGGGACATTGTGGAACAAGTGCCATCGGTCCCGCAAAATCAGCCCCAGTGACCTTCTCCCTGCCTTTTCTCTCCAGGACATCCGTAAGAGCGACTGAATAACGAAGTGAAGAAGAGGTCATTAGTGGGACATCCTTCTCTGCTGCCATGTTTGCCATCGCTTCTGCATCTTCACTCGAAACAGCAAAAGGCTTATCAATGAAAACAGGCTTACCTGCATCGATAATCTGGGAAAACTGTTCTCTATGCAAACGACCATCCACAGTCGTTAAAAGAATGGCATCAGATCTCTCAGCCACAGCTTCTGGAGAATCCATTATCTTCACATTATATTTATCTCTTAACGTCTTCGTATACCCTTCGACTCGACTGATACTTAACTCCATATCCGGCGAGCCTCCAGGGAAACCAGCTACAATCTGAGCACCCGGAAGATGATTCTCCGATGTTGCATCGTTAAATTCTTCGGCAAATCCGACAACATGCGATGTGTCCAAACCGATAAGACCAATTTTGAGAGGAGCATTCATATTTTAAGGACATTAAACAGATTAACTCTGCGATAGAAGCTTAATAAGAATTGCTTTAGCATTTTCCAGTTCTTGAAACTCCACGAATTCATCATTCATGTGAGCCTTTGAGATATCCCCTGGGCCAAAAACCAGGGATGAAATTCCTTTATCTGAATACGCAACGGCATTTGTCATATATCTGGCCGATTCGAACCCTCGAAAAGTTCCATGAGATTGAATGGCCTCCGCCAATTCTTGGCAGAAACCATCCTCTTCGGAAGTGGCCATTGCAGGCCGCACCAAATCAGGAACAACCTTTACCCAAGGTAGATCAGAGAACATCGAAATAAGGGAGGCCAATATCTCCTCTGGTTTTTCTCCAGGAACTGTTCGTCTATCCACTTCGATACGACATGAATCCGGAACAATATTGATACCCGCGCCACCTCTAATCGTGCCAATGCTGACGGTCGGACCACCCATCTTCGATGAAACAGAAGATTCCAAACTATCTCGATAGGCATCCATCCGTCGAATGACTTCGCCCATCCTGGAAATGGCATTTTCACCCAACTCAGGAGATGAGCTATGAGCCGCAAGCCCGGCAACTTCTATCGCAAATCGCACACATCCTTTATGCTGATTAATAATACGACATAATGTTGGCTCTCCCGCTATCGCTCCATACAAAGGCCAATCCAAACCCATCAGTTTATAGGCCCCGCTCTGCCTTTCCTCTTCATCAACTGTAGCCGCAAAAACAAGTGGTCTCTTTAATTGCTCTACATTGGCAGCAAAATATTCGAAACAAGATAGAAATACGGCCATCGAAGCCTTTGTATCACAAGATCCCCTACCATAAATACGACCATCTTCTTCTTGTGGAAAAAAGGGATCACCTTTTGCCCAGGAATCAACTGCCACAGTGTCCATATGAGCCTCCAGCAAAATGGCTGGTTCACTCTTCGCACCTATTCTGGCAGCAATATTATCTCTACCTGGAAAAACTTCTTGTCGAATCACTTCCACCCCCAAAGCAGACAAGCGATCGAATAAAAATGTGGACAAAGCTGCCTCACCCGTCCCTCCCATCGAAGGATTAACACTTGGAATACTTATCAGTTTTTTCAGTAAATCCTTCATCAAGGCCGTTATGAATACTTTTCAGAATGATCAGTTTAACCAACGGTCCAGATTTTCACGAACAAAATCATCATCCATAAACTCTGGGTAATTTTTGATGACCCGATCCAATTCTTCAGATTGTCCATTCGAAAGCTTTAACGACGGATCGAGACAGAGTGTATTTTCCATCAACCCCTGACGTCGCAAGACTTCGTGGATACCTGGTAAAACACCCGTAAAGTTATTCGCCGCATCAAATACCGCTGCATTGATGTCTGTAAGAGCCGCATTCCGAGCCAACCAATCAGCTGACAAAGTTGATTGTTCTCTAGCTCCCTTTATTTCTTCCAAAAAGTCGACAGCTGTCTTTGTCCAAACTCCCCATTGTCCCAAAAGACCGCCTAGAATACGTCCACTCTTACCCTCTCCAAACGAAAACGAAGTCAACAAATCAACAATGATATTGTCATCATTTCCCGTATACAAACAAACATCCGTCCGTCCCGAATCGACAAATGCCCGAACCACATCAATTGTCTGATAACGATTGAACGGAGCAATCTTTACGCAAACGACCTGAGGGATTTCCATAAATTTTCGCCAAAAACTATAAGGCAAAACCCGCCCACCAACGGCTGGCTGAAGATAAAATCCAATGATCGGCATTATTTTCGCGATTTCTGTACAATGTTTTACAATCGCATCCTCTGGTTCGTTTTGGACCGCAACTAAGCTTAAAAGACCCGCTTGATAGCCAAGAGATGGAGATAGTTCTGC
>JANQKU010000171.1 GCA_028280955.1 Opitutaceae bacterium | reverse complement strand
TGCGAACAGCTTCAATTGATTCCTGGAAGGGAAGCTTTGAGGGATGTTCAAAATCTTCCGGTATATTCAGAGCGAGCAGATGTAGAGTGATATTCCGGGGGCCGTCTGGATGATATTCCATTCCGCTGATCAGGAGCATTTCTTCGGTCTCGATTTGGCTGACTTGGTTTGTCTTATAATGGTCCGTTATCGCGAGAACATCATAGCCTTCCTGTTCGTAGGTGCTGCAGAGTTCTTCCGGTGAAAGAACTCCGTCAGAATTCGTTGTGTGGGCGTGCAGATTTGTTTTATAGCAATTGAGCTCTTTGCCGAAGAGATTGATTTGTTTTTTCATAAATTGTATCTTTTTTGGATATATTGAAATTTTTCAGGCAGCTTTTAAGAGGTAAACAGCCAGTAAGACAGCGGGCTTGTTAGTTGAGTTTTGAGGGACGTGTTCGATATTTCCATCAAAGAAAAGAAAGTCTCCTTCGGACAGAACGACTTTTTCATTGTCCAGCCAAAAGTCGATAGCGCCTTTTAACATAAGGATGAATTGATCTCCTTCTGTGGTCACTCTCTCACGATTGGATTCAGGTTGGATGGTAACGACCATTGCTTGTAGATTAATGCCTGCACAGTCTGTATCCAGGAGCGTTTCGTAGATAAAGCCGGTATTGTCTTCTCGTTCGACCACAGAGCGTTCCTCTTTTTTGACTCGAAGCCATTTCTGTGGGTGGTCTTCGCCGATTCCTTCCAGAAGTTTGGAGGGCTGCACGTTTAAGGCTGTTGCGATTTTTACTAAAACGGGGAGAGAAGGAATAGTGCGGAAGTTTTCGATTTTCGAGAGAAGACCGGCTGTCAGTTCTGTTTTCTCGGAAAGTTCTTTTAGGGTAAGACCTTGTTCTTTGCGGGATGATTTGATGGCGGAACCCAGTTTTACAAGATCCTTTCTCATTTTACTATTTGTAAAAAATGTAGGGAAAAATTGATGAATTAAATATTTATTTATACAAATAGTAAAATTTACAATGACTTTTTCAGTAAAAACTGAATAAAAAGGCAGGCGTCTATGATGCCGATTGTCTTTGCTTTGTGTTGCCTGATTTTTTCCGCTCTCAATGACTTTGTTTTTAAGCTCTATGCCCGGAAAGAAAGATCTCGTGGTGCTTACATCGCTGTTATTGGAATGATTTGGTTTAGTCTTTTTTGTCTTTTTTTCGACTTCAGCAGTGAGCATTGGGAGGTGACTCTCACTTGGGGTCTCATTTCTGGCGTTTTGTCAGTTGCGGCGAATATTCTTCTGGTTGAGGCAATGACCTTACAGGATGCGGGCGTTTGTTCGACTATCTATCGTTTGAATCTGGTGGTTGTTGCGCTTGGAGCTTTTTTATGGCTGGGGGAATTTCTGACTTTTTGGAAAGTAGGCGGTATTCTTCTGGCAGTTGTGGCGGTTTTTCTCTTCCTGCGTTCGGATGGAGAAAAACTTCATATTATTCTTCGGAAGGGAATTATTCTGGCGGTGTTAGCAGCTTTGTTCAGAGCAGGGATGGGGCTGAGTTATAAGCAAGCATTTTTGGAGCAGGCTGATAGAAGTGGTCTCATTACTTTAAATGGGCTTTTGTGGATTGTGGGTGGAATCGCCTATGCACTCTTTCGAGAAAAAGGGGTTTTGTTTGGGAATCGAAAGAGCTGGGGGTATGGCGTTTTATCTGGGCTCTTGGTCTGTGGAATTGTTTTTTTTATGGCGTTGGCGCTGCAATACGGAGAGGCTGGAGTCGTTCTGCCAATTGCACAGATGAGTTTCTTGGGGACGTTTGTCTTGGGAGTTTTCTTTCTCAAGGAATCTCTTTCCCGAAGGAAGTTGTTGGGTATTGGCATGGGGATACTTTGTATAGGCGTAATGAGTGCGGGGCAGTGGATCGGTTAAAATTCATGCTATAGCGTATCCTTTGCTCTCATTTAGGGAGGTTACATTGTCAAGTTTTCATATGTTATCCCAGTATCACGTAGTTGACCTCCCCCTAATGAAGGCATTTGCTATGATAAAATGATATTTTCAATCACAAAATATGCGATATCCATATGTATTTTATTTTCAACTACAAACATTGGTAAATGTTTTGATATCTATCTAATTCCTTAAAAGACTGCTTAACCAATTCGTAGCGATGGATTTGCAAGAGTATTTGCAAGATTTTGATCAGGAATATGATCCGGAGTATCATTTAGTGAAGATAGAGGCGCCGGAAGGAGCCTATCATTGTAGTCTTCCCGTAGGGAGTCTTGTGCATTTTGGGCGAAGATCATTGGCTTATGTGGTCTATATGCTTGAATTGGATCCAGTGGATGAGCGAAAGGCCCGGGCCTGTGATATTGTGAAGGCAGTTCTTGAGCTTCAGGACCGGGATCCAATCAGTCGAACATATGGCATTTGGCCATTGTATTTGGAAGAACCTCTCTCCGTGATGAAGGTTCCTGATTGGAACTATGCCAGTTTCGTGGGTTCCCAACTCATTTACTTGCTGCGTCGACATGCATCGGTCTTTCCGACCGGCTTACGTAAAGATATGCAAGATGCAGTGTTGGATGCAGCGTGGTCGATCTTCAGACGGAACAGCGGGCCGGGTTATACTAACGTGGTTTTTCCCAGTGCGGGAGTTGCAGTGGCAGCTGGAGAACTCCATGGGAAACCATTTCTAGTAGAATACGGGAAAAAGTTATTGGCCGGAATGATAGAACATTATGCATTTCATGAAGGTTTTAATGAATACAATAGCCCAGGGTATACGTTGGTGTGCTTAAACTGGTGTGAGTGGATCTTTGATGTGGTTAGTGATAGTGAGGTGTTGCGTATGGTTGAGGAAATGCGATGTCTTGTCTGGAAGGATTATGCGGACCATTTTCATCCCGGCACTGGACAGTTGGCCGGCCCGCAAAGCCGAAGTTATCATGAGTTTATGGTGGAAAGGGCAGTATGCTATTTGGAAAATAGGGCGGAGGTTTCCATTCCGCATCGAAAGCAAATCGGAGGTAATGAAAAGGGGGACCTCTCGTTGGGTTTCCTTGATTTTGTGACCCCTTCTCCTTGTCCAGAAAAATTTTGTAAAAGCTTTGTTCAGCTCGAAGCTGCTCCGGTTGAGCGTAAACATAACTACCTGAAACGAGTTGATGGAAGCGTCGTTTCAGGGACAACTTGGATGGATGAGGAAGCGTGTTTCGGATCGGTCAATCGAGATAATCTTTGGGATCAACGTCGTCCGGTCTTAAGTTATTGGCGGACGGAAAAAGATCCGGCTGTTTGTTTTCGAGTTCGCTTTCTGAAAAATGGAATCGATTTTGCCTCTACCTATATTTCCAGTGTTCAGAAAGAGAATCGGGTTCTTTCTATTTTTTCTTTACTGACTCATAAGGGAGATTGGCACGAGCATCTGGATAAGCCGAAGGTTGAAGGAGTTTTTGAGGCGTCAGATTTTCGTATCCGATTTCAGCTGATTGGCAAGGATGTGGGAATATGTGTTCTGGATAAGATGCAGTTTGAGCTTTCTGCTGGAGATAGGCGTTTAGTTGTTCATGCCATGGCCGGTAAGTTCGGTGACCGCGCTATCGAATGGGAAGTGGGAGAGGAGAAAATGGGAAATGATAAGGTTGTCTATGTCGATGCGGTTTGTTATTCGGGAGCTTCCAAGGTTTTTCATTTTGCCGAGATGGGCTCTGTCATTGCAGGAGCCGGGATGGAGTTACTCAGTCAAAGAGATTCGGTGGCGACGGCTGAATTGAGCATAGAAGAGAGCTTGGAAAATTCTTTGGTGGTGGCGAAGTGGAGCGTTGAAGATGGATTGGAAGTAACAGGTCCAATGTTTCCCGGGGCACATCTTTGTTCACTTTGAGGTCAAGTGCTTTGTGGCTGTGGATTTTTCGTACTTTGATTCAAGTGTTTTATGCATGAATCTTATTAGAAGGTTGATTTTACTGCAATCAGAGCATTCGATTTTGCCAAAAGATAACCCCTAAGCGAAGAGATCGCAAAGTAAGGAGATAATTTACCCCAATTGTCGAATCTCCTATTTTTAACTGAAGTTACTGTGCGAGAACTAGAGCAAAAAAAGATTTTATGACTCAGATACATGATGAAGTGTTAACGGCAAATATTGATTATGCGGCTAATTTTGGCGATAAAGGAAATCTTCGGCCAGATCCGGGAAGGCATTTTGCCATTTTGACGTGCATGGATGCGCGGCTCGATCCGGCGAAATATGCCGGGCTAACAGAGGGGGATGCCCATGTCATCCGTAATGCGGGTGGAAGGGCCAGTGATGATGCCATCCGTTCTTTGGTTATTTCGTATAAACTATTGGGAACGAAAGAGTGGTTTGTGATTCATCACACCGATTGCGGGATGGAAACTTTCACGAATCAGATTATGGGCGATCTTCTGGCCAGAAGCTTAAAGCCTGCGAATTTGGAGACATCCGGTTGGCATGATTCGGGAGACGGGCCCGGGTCGAATGAGGGGAAACTTATCGATTGGCTTACCATTGATAATCAGGAAAAAAGTCTTTTGGCGGATGTAAGACGTATTCGAAACCATTCTTTAGTTCCAGGTTATATCCCAATTTATGGATACATTTATGATTGCAAAACGGGAAAACTTATGGAGATCCCTGAAGCTTCAGAGGTTGGGAAACCCACTTCATAAATGAGAGAATTGATAAGATGTTTTTTCTTTTCCTGAATTTTTTTCGAATAAATTTCAGGCTTTGGGTCTCTTTCTTTTCGTAACCCTGAAATCGCATGGATTGATGAGTCGCTCAGATTCACTGATCTTTGTCTTAACCAAACGAAAGGAAATATCGTGATTTATAATAATTTTAAATATATCTTCCAGTTCTCTTTTTGGAAGATAGTGATAGCAGCTTTTTTCATGACCTTTGGGATTAGCTGGGCCAGTGCTCGTGATTTCAAAGTGGATATCGTTATGGAGGGATTAAACAGCCCGACAGGGATTGCCGCTCGTTCTGCAAAAGGTTTATATTTTTCAGAGATTCCGACTCCCAATGTCGGAGGTGGTAGTAATACAGTCAAATTTCTTAATTTGAGAAATGGGAGAGTGTCAGTGATCAGTGAGGGTGAGCCAAATCCGGTAAACATTGCCTTGGGCAGGAGAGGGAACGTTTATTGGACCTGTCAGACGGCTGGTGTGATTCTTAAATATAATAGGCATTACGGAAAGTCGCTTTTTCTGGATGAACTTATGATGCCCAGTGGTATCACGGTTGATCGTAATGGAGATGTCCTTTTCACAGAATTGCCAATGCCGGGAACGCCTGGAGCTAATTCTGTTTCTGTTTCGGATGGAGAACATATTTCGCTTATTTCCGATGGAGAACCCGCTCCAACTGATATTGTCATTGCTAGAAATGGAACTGCCTACTGGACTTGTAGCACTGCTGGCGTCATCCTTAAAAGATCTCCTGCGGGTGTTATCAGCCTATTGTTGGATGGTTTGGCAAAACCCACTGGCATTGCTCTGGATAGAAAAGGCGAAAATCTTTACTACACAGAATTGCCTACGCCTGGCGTTTTTGATGGTGACAACAAGGTGATGGAATTGAATCTAAACACAATGGAGAAGAGTGTTGTCGCAGCTGGGTTTCCTCTCCCGGCAGATGTTACGGTAGCTCTCAACGGAAAGATTTACTGGACTTGCACAACTGCAGGCGTCATTGCCAGCGCAACTCCACAAGGGCACTGATTTGTTAACAAGTTCATCTCTTGATTTATCATCAAATAGATGTATCATCTTTCTATAATGCTCTGGATCTTTAATGGGATCCAGGGCTTGTCTTTTAAATATTTCGGCAGTCTTATTCTTTATGTCCAAACTTTTTCAGGAAGTCATTGATGCTAATTACGAAAAGCTTCACCGATATGCCTGGAGTTTATCGGGTTCATCTGATGAGGCCTGGGATTTAACGCAGGAAACATTTTTGATTTGGGCTCGAAAAGGATCGAGTATCCGGTCTTTTAAGGCCACGAAATCCTGGCTTTATACAACTCTTTATCGGGAATTTTTGAAAAAACGAAGAAGGAGTGATCGATTTGTCGCTATCGATGAAAGTTCAATCGACCCGGAAACACAAGTGATGGATGAAGAATATATCCAAAATTTAGACTCGGAGATAATAATGGATTTGCTGATGAAGTTGAAATTTGAATATAGAAAGGTGATTACTCTTTTTTATCTCGAATCATATACTTATAAAGAGATTTCAAGCATTTTAGATATTCCAATTGGCACGGTTATGTCTCGTTTGGCCAGAAGTAAGGAACTTCTGAAACGTCAGCTTCAACAAGCTGAAAAACAAAGTAATTTGGTAAGATTTACAGATAATGAAAGGAGTCCAAATTATGGATAAATCCGAAGCAAAATTGATTCTAGCGAGTCACACGATGGGACCTGAGCCCTTGGATGATTCTCAATTTGTCGAAGCAAAACGTTTGGCGAAGGATGATCCTGAATTGATGGAATGGTGGGAAGCCAGTAAACGCTTTGACGCTGGAATGGCTAAGAAGTTGAATGATCTCAAGACGCCGGAAGATTTAAGAGCCTCTTTATTGGCGACAGTGGAAAGTGGTTCACGTCGTAGAGTCATTACGCGGAAAGTATATCGTTATCTCTCGATGGCAGCCAGTTTGGTCCTCATTGGATACATCTATTCGGCTTTTATTGTGGATCGCAGCGATGATTACACCGGTCCGCTTTTAGAACGGGCTTATGCCTATTCTGTCGATGGTCCAAGACTGGATTATTTCAGTAAGGACTCAAGCGATTTGGTCAGTTGGCTGACGGAAGAAGGTTTTGAACTTCCGCCGAATTTACCTCCGAAACTCTTGGCTCAAGAAGGCATTGGCTGTCGTCGGTTGAATTGGTCTGAAAGTACGGTTGCCATCCTTTGTTTCAATGCGGAGGAAGTTTATCATTTGTATATAGCCAATAAAACTGAGTTTGCCGAATTCGAAGTGGTTGAAAATTTCGAATATGAAGAAAGAGAGAAAGGTTGGACCATTAGTAAATGGGAAAAGGATGACTTCGTTTATATTCTGGCAGCAAAATCGACTCCGTTAAATATGTCTTCTATGCTGGCAAACTATACTCCTTAGAAAGCTTGGGTCAGATTTTCCACTCGATCAGATAGTGGAACAGTGGTTACTTTCGGCGTCTAAATTGGAGGATCTATGAAAGTAACTTTGTTAACGGTACTGCTTCTTTGTTTGAGTAATGTTTTTATGACTTTTGCCTGGTATGCGCATTTAAAAAAGCTAAACAGCCGACCCTGGATTATAGCTGTTTTGGTCAGTTGAGGAATTGCGCTGTTTGAATATTTGTTCCAGGTCCCAGCCAATCGAATTGGCTACACTGTCTTTAATGTTGGTGAATTGAAGATCATTCAGGAGGCCATCACGCTATCGGTGTTTGTTCCGTTTGCATTCTTTTATCTCAGGGAACCTCTCAAGTTCGATTACCTTTGGTCCGGTTTAGGCCTTATGAGAGCTCTTTAATTTATGTTTCGAGAAAAACTGTTTGATGCTTAAAGATAGGTAAGCTCTTTCTATTATGAGTCTACTGATTTTTTCAGATTGGGAAAACCCCGTTGAGCATAGATTCTTCCAGGGTTTTAGGGTTCAAATACTAATCATGAAAGAAGATAATGATTGGCTATTGACTGTTCTATGATCATATTTGAGTGAGTGATTTCAGATAAGAAAGAAAGTGTTTTAAAAATCGATGGTCTCCACGTTGCATTTGAGACGGATAATGGTGTGGTCAAGGCGGTAAGGGATGTTTGTTTTGAGATTGGACGTGGGAGAGTGATGGCTCTTGTGGGAGAATCTGGCTCGGGCAAGAGTGTAACGGCCTTTTCGATTATGCGATTGATTCAGAAACCTGGAAAAATAACAGGAGGAACGATCACCATTTTTCCCGAGGGAAAAGAACCTGTAGAAGTGAATTCTCTAGGTGCGAAAGATCCACGCCTTTTTGATTTACGAGGATCGTTAGTCAGTATGATTTTTCAGGAACCGATATCGGCTCTAAGTCCGGTTCATACCATCGGAGATCAGATATGTGAAGCTATCCTAACGCATCGAGAGATGAAGAAAAAGGAAGCGGAAGTTCTGGTCGTGGAGATGCTGGACAAGGTTGGTATTCCGGAACCTCAGATGCGATTGAGGCAGTACCCCCATGAATTTTCGGGAGGAATGCGGCAACGTATCGTTATTGCGATGGCGTTGGTCTGTCGGCCGGAGCTTTTGATCGCAGATGAGCCGACAACCGCTCTGGATGTGACCATCCAGGCTCAAATCCTGAAATTAATTAAAGATCTACAGGATGAAATGGGAACATCCGTTCTCTTTATCACTCATGATATGGGAGTTGTGGCGCAAATGGCTGATGATGTGGCTGTCATGTATAAAGGACGTATTGTTGAAATGGGGACAGTCAGACAGGTCTTAAAGGCACCCTGTCATCCTTATACCAAAGGACTACTGGCTGCTATTCCGGGGGTAGGGTCTGCCCAAGAACGTCTCCCTACCATTAGTTCTGTGGTCGGAGATACCGATATTGAAACACCTTATCCCTTACGACCAGGACCGGATGGTCGATTGGTTTCCCTTCCTCCAGATGAGATTGCCGAGATGGGTATGGTAGAGAGTTGAACGTTTGATCTAAGATATCCTCGAAAAGAAAATGAGCGAAGATTTTTCAAAGTACCCTGCATTCATACATGATTCGTTCCCTGCTGAAGAAGGAGGCCAGGATGACCTTTCAAAACCACTTTTACGAGTCAGGGATTTACGTAAGTTCTTTCCCGTTTATGGACAGGGTGTCGTTCGCAAAAAAATAAATGAGGTGCGGGCAGTAGATGATGTCAGCTTTGATCTTTATCGTGGCGAAACATTGGGCCTGGTGGGAGAGTCTGGTTCGGGAAAAACAACCTGTGCCCGTGTGATTTTGAGGGCTTTAGATGCAACGGCTGGTTCGGTTCATTTTGATTCGGAAGTTTTAGGCGAAGTGGATCTGGTTCAGATGAATGGAAAACAGCTTAAGCTGCTGAGACGGGAGATGCAGATGATTTTTCAAGATCCCTTCAGCTCACTTAATCCACGGATGACGGTTGGTGATATTATTGGTGAACCAATGCTTATTCATCGATTAGCTTCCGGGAAAGCGTTAGAGAAAATAGTGACAGAGTTACTGGAAAAAGTGGGTTTAAAAAGTGAGCATCGAGAACGGTATCCTCATGCGTTTTCAGGAGGTCAACGCCAGCGAATTGGTATTGCCCGTGCCTTGATTATGAACCCTTCTCTGATTGTGGCCGATGAGGCGGTTTCGGCCTTAGATGTATCGGTACAAGCTCAGGTCATTAATCTCTTACAGGATTTGCAGGAGGAGTTTCATTTGACGACGATTTTTGTGGCACATGACTTGAGTGTGGTCAGGCATATTTGTAATCGAGTCGCGGTTATGTATCAGGGAAAACTAGTGGAAATAGGACCGACTGAGTCGATTTTTGAAAAGCCGCAACATCCCTATACCAGACGATTACTGGCATCCATCCCGAGCCCGGATCCAGATGTGAAGCTGAACTTTTCGGAAGCAGTGGTGGAGAGTGTTTAAAGAAAATTTTGGACAGGATTAACAGGATGTATGAGAAGCGTTGGCTTCGGAGTGATCATGCTGGTTTCAACTTCTTTTTTGTAGATTTTCTGCTAATAATGCTTTGACATTCTAAATATAGATTATCTAAATAATAGATAATCTATATTTAAAAGGAGGTCATGACTGAAAAGAAGGCGAATAATTTAATGCAGGGGGCCTTGGAAATGCTCATACTGAAGACTTTAATTGTAGAAGATAGACATGGATGGGGCATTGCCAAGCGCCTCAAACAGATTTCCTCCGATGTGTTTACCATTAAAGTAGGGTCTTTGTATCCGGCTTTGTACCGATTGGAGAAAAAGGGAATGGTGGAATGCTATACCGGAACTTCGGATAAGGGAAGGGATGCCAAATTTTACCGGATTTTACCGAAGGGTCGTGTCCGATTGGAAGGGGAAACACAGTCCTGGCATCAGTTTTCAGCAGCCGTTGAAGCAGTGTTAAAATCAGAAGGCTGATGATAGTTTTGATGGCCGAAGATAGACCTCGAATACGGAAAATATAGAGATGAAGGGCTGGTTTATTCGACGAAGATTCATCGGAATTTTCCGCCGTTCCAGATTGGAGCATAGAATGGATAAGGAAATGCGGGATCATTTGCAGCGAGAGATAGAGCAATTGATGGAAGAGGGGATGTCTCATAAGGAAGCGCGTCTTGCAGCTCTGAGAGAATTCGGAAATGTTGAATCGATCAAAGAAGATTGTCGGGATGTTTGGGGAGGGCGAGTCCTGATGAATATCATGCAGGATTTTCGATTGAGTGTCAGACGTCTGTGGCGGAGACGTGCGCAAACGGGATTGATGTTTGCTACCTTTGCCGTCTCGGTGACGCTTTCTTTATTGAGTTGGTCTCTTTTTCACACGATGTTTTTGCAGCAGCCGGAATTTGATCCAGAAGGTGAATATTTTGTGATGAGTTATGCTCGGACCAAGGAGAAGGGACCTCGTGGACTCCATTCGGCGCGTAAAGAGATGGAGGCATATAAGATAAACCAGAAGGTTTTTTCCGACTTTGCTGAAATTGGACTTTATCTCTCAGTCTTTGTTCAGACCCCAGATGGATCGGAGAGAGTTCTGGCAGCATACCCTTCGAGTAGGGCTTTACAAATCGTTGGGGCTAAGCCGATGCTAGGTCGTCTTTTTAGGCCGGAGGAGGATCAGCAAGGGGTCCCGGGAGTAGCTCTGCTTAGCCGACGAATGTGGGAAAATAGTTATAA
>JANQKU010000142.1 GCA_028280955.1 Opitutaceae bacterium | reverse complement strand
ATCGTCTTTACCTTTAGACGGGGTGACAAAATACTCGAGAAAGTCGTCACTCCTCAAAAAGTTCAGATAACAGAAGAAGGAACATCCGCTTACGCTCTTGGTGTTGAATTTGCTTACCCTATAAAAACAGTTTATCTAAATCCACTCAACCAGATAAAAGATATTTTCTCCACTATTGTCCGAACATTTTCGGCCCTGATAAACCCAAGGAGTGATGTTGGAATTCAGCACATGAGCGGACCTCCGGGAATTGCCAAAGCTCTCTTCGATTTGACCAAATCAGATATAAGAACTGCCATTTGGTTCACTATCTATATCAACATCAGCCTGGCCTTCTTCAACCTCCTCCCCATACCTGTCCTTGACGCAGGACATATTGTCTTTGCTACCATTGCTAAGATAAGAGGCCGGGCACTTCCTGCACAGTTCATCGCAACTTCTCAAGGTATTTTCATGATAGCTCTCTTTTCTCTTATCATTTTTGTCAGCTATAAGGATCTCTCCAGAATTTTTCGACCGGAAGGACCTTCCGAAACCTACATAGAGCCTGTTTTCACCGCCGAAGAATCCCCCAAACAATAGACTCTGCTATTTTCTAATTAATTTCACTTAAAAATTCTATCATGGCATCTTACTGCGCCTCTCGATTCAAAACAGTTCGACGAACAACAAGAGAGGTAATCGTCGGTGACATTGGTGTGGGTGCGGAAAATCCTATCCGTATTCAATCAATGACGACGACAGATACTCAGGACGTCGAGGCAACCGTCGAACAAGCTGCGGCCTTGGATGAGGCTGGCTGCGAAATCATTCGTATCACCGCTCCAAATGTTGCCGCCGCAAAATGCCTGAGAGACATTCGCCGGAAATTACAAAAACGACGTATCTATGCACCTCTCGTAGCCGACATACATTTTCTTCCTTCCGCAGCTCTCGAAGCTGCAGAGCATGTGGAAAAAATACGTATCAACCCTGGAAACTATGCAGATAAAAAGAAATTTGCCGTTCAGGAATATTCAGACGGTGAATATGAAAGAGAAATACAACGTCTATACGAAGATTTTTCTCCATTGGTGAAACGATGCCGACAGCTGGGTCGTTCTATGCGCATTGGCACCAATCATGGTTCTCTTTCCGACAGGATCATGAATAGATACGGAGACACACCTCTTGGCATGGTTGAATCGGCCCTCGAATTCCTCCGCATAGCTGAATCCCACAACTATCGGCAAATCATTCTCTCCATGAAAGCCAGCAACCCAAAGGTCATGATAGAAGCCTATCGCTTGCTGGTGGATCGAATGGACCAGGAAAAAATGAATTATCCCCTTCATCTTGGCGTGACCGAAGCCGGAGACGGAGAAGATGGACGTATTAAAAGTGCTATTGGTATTGGAAGCCTGCTTCTCGATGGACTTGGTGATACGATCCGGGTTTCTCTCACCGAGGATCCAGTTTACGAAATCCCAGTCGCCCAGACTCTAGCACAGAAAACGATGAAGCTGTGGCAAGACGCCCTCTTTGCACCCTCTGGAGAAGAACATGACTCCATCGATCCTTATCATTTCACTAAAAGAGAAACAGAAACACTGAACCTTTCTCAGGAATGCCAAACAGGCAAAAACCATCCCCCTCGTGTTATTGTAAACGCTGATAGTGCATTTTCTTCCAATGAGGATCCTGAAACCCAATTAGCTGCCTTAAAGAACAAATTAACAGATACACCTATCGAAGGTATCTTCCTGTCTATCACTGATGAAAAAGAATTGGAGGCGTTACACAAAAACGCTCATTTATTTCATGCGAATGGCTCGTTTCTCATCCTTTCTATCCCATCAACATCGGACATCCCCCTTGATTCGATAAAGACAGGAAATTCCACTGTCATCCACCGCAAATTTCCGAAAGGGCAAAAAGAAGCTTTTCAAAGTTTCACTCAACGATGTCAGACACAGGGATTTTTCGCAGCTATTGATATTCATCCAGATGAAATCAATCACTATCAAGAGATTCTAACCTCTCTCAACCCCACTAAGCTCATCTTCACCCTCGAAAACGATAAACCGTTGATCTCTCCGTTCCATACTCTGGGCCTTTATCGAAAACTAGCTGAAAAATTAAAAAATCTGGGTATTGCATCCCCTATCTGGATACGAAACACTGCAAAGAACGCCATTGAGCATTCAGAGACATTTCTCGATCGCCTGTTAGAAGCAAGTGTTCTTTCCGGAGCACTCCTCTGTGATGGCTTAGGTGATTTTGTGAGTTTTGAAACTGAAAACGATATCGAGCGAGCGGTCAAAGTTTCTTATAATCTTCTCCAAGGGGCGGGAGCCCGCATTTCCAAAACCGAATTCGTTGCTTGTCCCAGCTGTGGTCGCACTCTTTTCGATCTTCAAGCAACCACACAGAGAATCCGGGAAAAAACCGGACATCTTAAAGGCGTAAAAATCGCTATCATGGGCTGTATCGTTAATGGTCCCGGTGAAATGGCAGATGCCGATTTCGGGTATGTGGGCGGCGCTCCGGGAAAGATAAATTTATACGTCGGTAAAGATTGTATCAAATACAACATACCAGCTGATGAAGCCGATCAATCCCTGATCGATCTCATCAAAGAACATGGACGCTGGGCAGACCCTACTCCGGAACAAGCAATGACTTCTTCTTAGAAATTATTTAAGAAGACCTTCTCCAAATAACCAAGCGTATCATGAAAAAAACATTCGTTAAAATAACACTGTTTATCGCCGCTATAGGGATACTCTCTTTTATTCTGTTCATTATCAACCAAACAGCCCAGGTCACCACTCTGGCCACACAGATAAATCCCATTTTCGGGCAAATTGTTTTATGGGTATTAATCATTACCTACATCGCTTTCGCTCTCGTTCCCCTCATAATCTACCTACGCCTGCCTCCTCCTCTCAGTCCTCCCCAAAGTGAAGATTCACCGGAATTTGAAAAGCATCTCGAGGCACTCCGGCGCCAACTCTCCGTCAACCCACATCTTGAAAATCCAGATCTATCCAGTCGCCAAAAGATTGAAGAAGCCCTCACACTCCTGAATGAGAAAGCCACTAAGCTGATCAAAGACACAGCTTCCACCGTTTTTCTGACGACAGCTGTCTCACAAAATGGTCGTCTCGATGCCTTTCTCGTTCTGGCCGCCGAAACGAAATTAGTCTGGCGACTCGCCCATATTTATTACCAGAGGCCTACCTTTCGCGATATGAGTACCCTTTATGCCAACGTTGCCGCTACCGCCTTCATCGCCTCAGAACTTCAGGATCTTGATATAAGCGCACAAATAGAACCCGTTCTTTCGACCGCTTTTGGATCCTTCGCCGGCACAGTTCCCGGCCTTCATCACGCCAGCACTATCTTCATCAACTCTGTTACCACTGGTGCCGCTAATTCATTCCTCACTCTACGAATAGGAATGATAACAAAATCATATTGTTCAGCCCTAGTTCTTGAAGAAAAAAGAACTCTTCGAAGATCAGCCACCGTAGAATCAGCCCGTCTCCTCGGAGGCATCGTGACACAAGGTGCTTCACGTCTCTCAGCAGCCGTTTGGACAGCCTCTAAAAGCAAAGTTGGCGGCGCTGTCAGCGGCGTGAAAGACTACATCAAAGGAGCTGGCTCATCCATTTTTTCAAAAATTGGAGCTTCTGGTTCTTCTGAAAATCCATAGATATCCGTTAAAGAATAATTTTTCTACCCATCCATTACCAAACAAGCACTCTTTGGTTGCTGGCTTGTCTTATCTAAACAAACTCACCACTTTTATTTTTTAAGATGATTTACGATCGTCCCTATATGAGAAACGACTACAATAGTCCTACAGGGCCCAAAAAGCTCAGTGTCCTTGCCTGGATTATCATCCTTACCGTCGGGGCTTTCATCATCCAAAATATTTTTGAAGTTTGGTTTAAAAGCCCCGTTATTTACAATCTTTTCGCCTTATCGGCCACCTCTCTCTCTAGAGGATTCATCTGGACACCCCTCAGCTTCGGATTCCTCCATTCGGGGCTTTTCCATATTTTGGCCAATCTGTTAGGAGTTTTTTTTCTCGGACGAGCAATCCTTCCCCTTCTGGGCGAAAGACGTTTCGTAGGCCTCTACCTTGGCTCCATTGTAGCCAGTGGAATCATCTGGCTATTCATCAACATCATCACACCGGGAAATTTTCCCCTGGTAGGAGCATCAGGAGGAGTTGCCGCCTTACTCATCGTCTTTGCCTCATTTTTTCCGGAACGTCAAATCACTCTTTTACTCTTTTTCATCATTCCGGTAACTTTAAAACCTAAGTACCTAGCCATTGGATTTTTCGCCATTTCTATCTTGGGGCTACTCTTTACCGAAATCCCTGGAACCTCAAACATCGCTCACTCTGCTCATCTAGGAGGTATGCTCTGCGGTTGGATTTATTTCAGATACCTTCATCAGCGAACAAGCAGCTATTCCTCTGCGGGAAATACCATCGAAATCCCGAAGTGGTTTCGTCGCAAAAAAACCTCCTCCTCTGGACCCAGCTTCAAAGTTAATATTTCCAGGCCTAAAACTGTGGATCAAGCAACCGTCGACAGCATTCTCGACAAAATAAATAAAAAAGGGTTCGGCTCTCTAACAAATGAAGAAAAAAAGACATTAGATGCTGCCAGAGATATCCTCAATAAACGCTAAAAAAACTGCCACAGTTTCTATTTTCTAATAGCTGTAATTTTTCCTTAAAAGTTTTCGATCGATTCCTGCTCAATGGTTCCTCTGTCACCTGAAATTCCAGAAGATATCAGAAGCCTTGGAGTGCAGGTCTTAACCTATTGTCGCGAATCCTTCCCTGATGATCGCTGGGAAACTCTCTCAAAAAATGCCCCCGATCGAATAGGAAAACTGGCTCACCTAAGTCCACTCTATCGACGACTGATCGAATATAATCCTGAATATCTGATATGGCTTGAGCATAACCAAAACCGCAAGGAAGATTTCCGTTTCAAAGCACTAAGGGACGAATGGGAGACCGTCAAAACAGATAACCAGATAATCGATAGGACTGATCATAACTTCCTTACCATTTTGAGGCAGTTTCGCCGTAAAATTTCCCTCCGAATCGCTTACCGAGATATCAACCAAATTGTTCACCCCAAAACATCCGTCGAAGAGCTTTCCCGGTTAGCAGAATTTTGTCTGAATGAATGCTACCTCCTGGCCACCTCACAGTGGACAAAGCGTTATGGAGAACCCTGGGACGAAACCCTGGATCAGCCAGCGCGCTTCTGTGCTCTTGCTTTGGGAAAATTGGGGGGATGTGAATTAAATTTCTCTTCTGACATCGATCTCATCTATCTCTACGAAGGAGAAGGACATTGTCGGAAAGACGGGAAAGAAAGGTCATTTTCCAATGCTGAGTATTTTACAAAAGTAGCCGAAACTATCTCAGCCTTTTTAAATAAAAAAGACGAAAACGGATTTCTCTTTCGTGCTGACTTGCGTCTTCGCCCTGGAGGGAGTCACGGACCTTTAGCCCCTACCTATGCCGCGGTCGAAAATTATTATGCTGCTGCCGGTCAGACATGGGAGCGATTGGCTTTGCTCAAAGCACGTCCTGTGGCCGGAGACACCTCACTTGGCAGTGAACTCCTCGAAAACCTTCAATCATTCCGCTATCCCCGTCATCCACCCGCATCATTGGTGGCAGAAGTCGCTTCGATGAAGAACAGAACCGAGCGGGAAATTGTTGGAGCAGACTCTCTGGAAAGAAACGTCAAATCCGGCTTCGGTGGTATTCGTGAAATCGAATTCATCGTGCAAACTCTCCAACTCTTACACGCTGGACGTTTCCCTTTTCTGCAAACTCACTCTACCATTGAGGGCCTTCATCAACTGGTCAAATACGAACTCCTCGATCAAGAAAACGCCCATTTTCTCGAAAACACCTATTGGCTTCTCCGCCGCGTAGAACACTGCATCCAAATGAAAGAAGAGCAGCAAAGCCATGAACTCCCATCGGACATCAGAGAAAGAGAAACAATTGCTCAAACGCTTAACTATCCAAATTTAACCGTCTTCGACCGTGAATTAAAAAGTCTAAGGACACAAGTCCGAACCATTTATAGTAACTTGTTTGAAAGCGAAGACGAAACGAGTGAATTCGATCAATGGTGGTCTTTCTTCGCTGAAGATTTTTCCTCTCCAAGTATCGAAAAACGCATGACACTTTGGTTTGGAGATGAAAAAAAAATCAATACTGCTCTTCAAACCTTCATTAGAGGAAACCTTAACCATCCACTCAAGCAGGAACAAGTACACCGCTTTGTCGCCTTGACAAAATCCTTTGACACAGTCCTTCCCTTATTAGCCAACCCTTTAACAACTCTCCAGAAGATTTCTTCTTTTGGCGAACACTATGGGAGTCGAACAGAGTTTTTGAGTGCCTGCACGATGAATCCTGAATTTTTCAAAGTGTTAGCTCTTCTTTTTGATCGGAGCCTCTTTATCTACCAGACTCTGTGTCAGCATCCGGAGATCATGGAGGAAGTTTTACGACCGGAAATTCTTCGTAAGAAAAAAGATCTCTCTACAATCCTTAAAGAACTGGATACCTATTCGGAAGAGGAAGATCTCTCCAAATGGTTGTGGCTATATATTCGGGCCGAACAAATCCGCATCGCTATTGGCCATTTAATTGGCATGCTCTCAATCGAAGAAGTGGAATGCCACTTGAGCCTTCTCGCGGATGCCATAATCACTAACCTCCTTCTACGCTTCGATCCGGAAGAATCACTCGCTGTCATTGCACTTGGCAAATATGGAGGGAATGAACTCACTTTTGGTTCTGACTTAGACATTCTTTTCCTCGCTACTAAGAGCGACTCTCTGCATGCGAATCGAAAAATCCAGAAAATACAGCAAACTCTTGCCGCTAAAAATACGGATGGGAGTATCTACGAAATAGATCTTCGTCTCCGCCCTCATGGAGAGGCTGGCCCTCTGGCAACAACTCCGGAAGCAGCTCAAAAGTACTATCAGAACTCCGCCCAAAGCTGGGAACGACAAATGTTAACCCGGGCAAGAGTCATTGCAGGCCCTCAAACACTTGCTTCTACTTGGATTAGTCTTCAGACGGACCTCTTATAC
>JANQKU010000128.1 GCA_028280955.1 Opitutaceae bacterium | reverse complement strand
AGGTGGTACTCCAGGAATCATGTTCGGCTTCGGGATAAACAGTGAATTTAACTTCGCTACCAGCCGCTTTCAAGGCGGTAACCATCTCCTCTGACTCTTCTATCGGCACAACGGAGTCTTTTGCTCCATGAAAAACCCAAATTGGCAAATGAGCGATCTTTACCGCATCTGCCGGATTTCCACCACCACAGATTGGTGCTATCGCGGCAAACCTATTGGGATACTCTGCTGCGAGGCTCCAGGTTCCATAACCGCCCATACTGAGACCTGTCACATAGATTCTGTCCTCATCGATACGGTACCGTGAGATAATCTCATCGAGAAGAGCATCGAGAATATCGACTTGAGCTTTATGGGACCACCAAACCTCTTCCGGGCATTGAGGAGAGACAATCACAAACGGAAACTCTTTTTTCTTTTTGGCAATAAGCCGTGGAGGTCCATGCCTGGCAACCTTCTTCACATTGTTACCACGTTCACCGGCCCCATGAAGAAAAAGCACCAGTGGCCATTTTTCATCTGAAACTGAATATTCCTCTGGAATATAAAGTAGGTAGTTTGCCTTTGTTGTTTTCTTCATCTCATCCTCCAGTAACTGTGGATACTGACCTGCTTTCACCTCCAATTCTTGCTTCGATGATGTGCAACCACTGATGAATAACATTACAATAGCGATTATTGGCAAAGCTTTATAGGTTTTCATCTTCATTTCCTCATCGACAATGTCTCACGAATCACAGGCTTAACGTTTATCCGTTTGCTGTGGCACTACATCACAGGTTTCCATATACCAACGAAGGAGACGTTCCCGCAAAGTGCTTAACACATCCGCATAGGCCGGATCCTCCGCAACATTATGCTCTTCATTCGGATCCTGTACTAAATCGTAGAGCTCATCCTGCTCATAGAGCCGTTGCACATATTTATGTGTTTTTGTCCGGCACATGGCAGCTTTGCTATGATAAGGACCTTCATCCGTGATATGTAAACGTATGCGAGGTGAATACAATCCAGTGGAATCCTGGCCATCCTTTGCTGAAGTGCTTTCCCATTCCATCGCCTGAGTCTCTCCATATCTGCGACCTCCTTCGCAGAAAACCGCATCTCGATGCTCATTTGTTTCACCGGAAATAACAGGTAATAAACTTTTTCCAAATGAGTCATAACCAGGATTGATGCCAGTCAAATCGTAGACTGTTGCCGAAAAATCCACCAATTCTATCATTGCATCAGAGACACGTGGTTTGGTCCTAATCTCCTTGGGTGGCTTAACAATAAAGGGAACACGCGTCAGGCAATCCTCCATCGTATTCTGGGTCTTCTCCACAATTCCAAAATCACCAGTGTAATCACCATGATCCGAAAAAACAAAAACAGCCGAATCATCATAGAGACCGGCCTCATGCAATGCCTCTCTAATTAATCCAAACTGATGATCGGATCGTGCGCACATACCGTAATAAGTCGCTCTGAGTTCTGTCCAACGTTCTTCACTCCAATCCTGCATGTGCTGATTCTCAAAAATCCCCTTCAAAATAGAAGGCTTATTTTCCCAGTTATCCGGAGGTCGAACTCGGGTAGGAATTTTTGTTCGGTCAGTCATGCTATACCATGGCTCTTCCACACAATAAGGCGGATGAGGATAACCGAGCGGAAGGTAGATGCACAGTGGTTGATCACCCTCATAGTCACGAATAAAATCAAGAGCTCCCAACACCATCGCCCAATCTTCATCGCAGTAAAAAGGTTCATCTCCTTTAGCCAACTTTCCTTTGAAAAAGCTGTAGAAATTGTCTCCGTCAACTTTTCCTCTCCAGGCTAGATCACCATCATGGTTACCCTCACGCGGTGTGCATTGCCATCGTTGGTAGTCTTCCTCTGTGGCTTCGAAATGAACATCACAATACGGATCGATACTCTGCTGTCCTGGAGTTAGATCATTCTTACCTCCCCACCAGACAAAGTAGCCGTTATCTTTCAAAATCTTCAGCAAATTAGGTTCACCATGCTCTGGATGCAGCATATGATACATCGTCCGATGCCCTCTCACATGAGGATACCACCCCGTCATAAAACTGCATCGACTGGGTGTACAAACCGGATTCTGACAAAACGCCCTGGAAAAAGAAACTGCGTCCTCCCTTACCAATTGATCAAGATTTGGTGTAACAGCAGCAGGATTGCCCATATGACCAAGCGTATCTCCACGCCATTGGTCCGGATTGAAAATGATGATATGCGGTTTTTTCACGTAACTCTCAGGTATAAAAAGATCATGCAAAACTGAAAAGAAGCACTTCCCCTGACAAGCCTGTTCGATCGATGAATTGCCTTCCCATTTAAATTGATTGCCTCTCTATTCCTAACCAACAAACTTCATTGATTGCAAAAAACAGAATAAAACATCTGTTAAAACCAACGATTCCAGCAGTGAAAAAAATCATAAGAATACTAACTCTTTCTCTGATAACCTTTCCCCTTCTTAACGGATTTGCGGCAGATGAAAATGAAACAGCTGCAACTGAAAGCGATACCATCGAAACCAACGGCCAATCCGCTATCGAAATAGCTATCGCCAACTTAAGAGCACGCGTCGCAGCTCTGGAAACAGAACTGGCAGACAGACAACTTATTGGCGCCCATAAATACTCAGGCACCTACCACTCTGTTTTTTTTGAAACATCTTTAATCGGTTTTCAGGATTTTTCCGCGACTGAGATAGGAGATAGCGAAACAGTGGAAAATTATGTGTTAAACCAGGAAATTTCCTCCATAAGCTACCGGACCACAACCTATGAAGCGGCTTCTGACGGTTCGGTTTTAACCGTTCCTGAACACGAACTTCTCAATAATGAATTATTTCTGGGCGGAACCTTTGATCCGCTTTCCTCCACCGAAGAACCCTTTGCCTTAATCATTGCTCCCGATGGTTCTATTTCTATCCCTGACGACCCAAATACTGAACAGAACGAAGAAACCATCGTGGGAAATATGTCAGCAGATGGAAGCTCCTTCACCATCCTCATCAATGGCCAAGAATCCAGCATTATCATCATCGGGATTCGAAAATAATCTTCAGCCAAAATTGATAGGAGACTGTCTCTAAAGCGAAAACATCAAGCATCGCTTTTTATAAAGACTCTACTAAATTTGTTTGATAGAGCCTTCTATCACTGAAGATGTCCGACCATGATCTGTCATCATGAAACCGATCCGGGTCGAATTGATTGAGAAGCCCTACGATACCAACAGCCCCTAAAAGCAGATGAATATCTTTTTTCTCAGAAAGAAAACGAGGGAACTTCTCTTCAACCAGATCGCCATGCCCTTGCACCGCCTTCTGGATATCATCTCTCCGATACTCGGGAACCAATGACTGCATATAACTCAAACCATAAAGGGCATCCAGATCCAGATAATCGCCAAATTCCCTCCAACTAGCATCAGACTTCTGTAACGCAAGAATACTATCGATCAAACATTCGGGATACGGAAAAGCTCGATCATTGTGTTGATAAATCGGCCATATATGAGCGCCACCACCCAAGGGCTGATCTGTATCGGAAGGCTCAACGCCCAGGCGCCACCATCCCGTTTTCGGATCAAGATTTTCATTTAACCAGTCAAAGACCGTATTTCTCCAATCTTCTGTACAGGCCTTGCTCATGCTATAGCAATGCATCCCTCCCCAAAACAAATGTGAAGCTCCCCATTGATGGGGCCAATCAATGGCATTCAACCAACTATCAACTTTCTCCACCGTATTGAAATTTTGGTACAATTGAACGGGATATAATTGCTTCCCACCTAAAACACCGAGCGCGCCAATAACCGTTCCATTGCGATGCTCATCGGAATGACGACCTCCTCGATAAACACCGTTTTCCTGAGCAAATGAATTGATATGATTGATCCATTCTCTGCGTTGTGAATCAGTAATGGATTCTTTCAAGTCCTCCCCCATGACGGTTCTCAAAATAGCAACATCACAGGTGGCATACAACTCGACCTCACCATTAGGTCTTAATCGGTAATGCCCATAAGGGACATCGGAACAGTGCAAACTCTCTACATACGCCATTACCTCATTCCTAATCCGCCTTAGATCCATGATCTTTTCTATACTGCCTTTTTGAAGTAATCAGCAAACAATCACTTTTGCCGATCAATTCGCTGCTGCTCGGAAAGCCTGAAAATTCTCCACCGAAGTGCCTGGTGTGATTTCACATCCAGCGGAAATAATGCAACGACCATTGGCCTGTTTTTGACAATCCTTTAAACTCTCCAGTATTTGCTCTGGCGTTCCATCCTGGATTACACTCACCGGGTCAGTCTTTCCAGATAGGACCTGATTCGGACCGAGCAACGGAGCAAACTCCGCCATACTGGGGACCAAGTGATCGACATCCACAATATCGGCTCCGGTTTTGATCATATCCGGGAGCAGCAGCATCGTATTACCGCAGATATGTAATTTAGCCTTCGCGCCCAGTTGGTGAATATGCTCCACCATACGTCGTTCCCCTTCCCAGGCAAATTGACGATACCGTACAGGCCCTATTTGTGAACAAAAAGCATCACCGATTCCTATCGCATGAGCCCCTGCCTCAACCTGATGTGTAATAAACGCCAAGGCAGACTCCACTATAACATCGATTGCTTTCAAGACAGAGTCCGGATCATCGACAAAATCCATTGCCGCATTGGAGACACCGCGCAAATCCGCATACTCGGCCACCGGACCTTCCACCCAGCCAACAATAAAATACCGATCACCTACCCGTTCCTTGAACTCACGAATTTCGTTAACTCGATTTTTAGTACGTTGATGATTAAATGTATCAAAAGGTTGGAGTCGCCTTACTGCCTCAAGATCAGGCAAATGGCCGCTCGCATCAATCGGAAGGTTATCTTCCGGATACTCAATCTCTAGGCCGAAAGCCGAAGCTTCACAAAAAGCATCGGACATCACCGTAACCCAATCGAGATCGAAGTCCTCCGCGCACTGAATCATGGCGTCACACTTCTTCTGATAATCTAGCCAAAAATCACGGTATTTGACATCTGCATAGC
>JANQKU010000238.1 GCA_028280955.1 Opitutaceae bacterium | reverse complement strand
CCTCCGGGTATCTCTTACAGATTTCTTCATAAGTCAGGCCTTCAAATACACCAAAATTCATCTCTTTTAATCGTTCTCTATGACTTTGTGCAGAGTGGGAGATTTCGTAAAAAACTGTGAAGAGACTTATGAATAAAACGAATTTGTCCTTGACTATTCAGTAAGTATATACTCACTGAATAGTCACTCACTCAAATGGAAAGAGGAAAAAGAGAACAGCAAAAGGAACAGACGCGGCAACGGATTTTGGAGGTGGCTTATCGAAAGTTTGCCGAAAAGGGTATCGAGGCAACGAACACTGCGGATATCGCTTCCGAGGCGAAACTGTCTCATGGAGCTATTTTTGTGCACTTTAAAACAAGGCAGGAAATTGTCTTGAAGGTGATCGATGATTTCGGAGTGGAGTTATCTGTGCACATTACCAAAAGTGTCGGTCACAGCCGAACTCCACGATCTATTCTGCTCTCATTCACTAAAGCTCTCACCAAATTTGAAGCTTTCTATATTGAACTTTTATTAGTTCTCCCGAAATTGCCGGAAAATGTACAAGGCTCTCTTCTTTTAGTACAAAATGGATTTGCCCATTATCTGCTACCCGCTGTTAAGCGCGAGATGGAAGAGGCAAAATTCAAACGGTTAGGAGAGTCAGGGATTATGAACAGTTGGTTCGCTCTCCTACATTACTATATGACCAATCGAAATTGGTACGCACCCAATAAATCTCTGCTCAAAAAATTGGGTAAAAAAATAGTAAATGAATATTTGGAATTACTAAATATAAACAAATAACCGAGGAAATCAAAATGGAACAAAAATGCCCAAGTTGTGGATCATGTGGAATGCCGATGAAAAAAATCGAAGATTTTGGAGGCCGAAGTCTCGAAAACAAGTATTGTGTTCATTGCTCAGACGATGAGGGTAATCTAACGGCAACTTTTGAAGGCATCGTCAATTATTATACAGATGATTTTATCAAACAACGTGGACTAGATGTAGATCAGGCAAGGAAACTGGCTGAAGAGTCCGTTTCGAAAATGTCTGCCTGGTCATCCTAAAGAAAGCAGCCATTGGCCAGTGTTATAAGAATGTATAAATATTAAGCGCAGAGCTAATGTAAGCTCTGCGCTTAAATCATTGTATTAACTATAACATATAATTTTAATTAATACGCACGTAAACAGGCTCATCTTGTCCATAGAGGGTTTCGACATAACAGAGTAGATGTAGACCTGTTGAGGTGTTTGTGTTTACCCTTACTTCAAGGGTATCTGTTGGTGGGTATGATCCATAGAATTCTACATAAACACCAGGTGAAGATACTGTGCCAATACTAGTGTAGTAATCAGTTATTGGTAGAACACCATCATTTATATCATAGATATAACCTGTTTGTAATCCAGTATTTTGATTGAAGTTTGGAATATCTAAGGCTTCTGTTGATGCATTGAGGGCACCTATCGAGGCAACACAGAGAACTGTGATTGCGAATATTTTTATAATATTTTTTTTCATTTTACTCACTGTTTATTTTTTTGTTTCTGCCCGTTGATTGGGTGAGCAGTGTGAGCACCCTTCCCGACATAGAGAAAGACTACAAAAAACATAAATTGTGTCAATAGACTAAAAATAAAATATAGGCCTATATATTGTAAACAGGTTATTATATATTGTTCTCTTATGGAGATCGATGAAAGGATAAACCGTGAAATAAGCAGAAAAATCTTGTAGTGCTTCAATTAACCAAGGAAGAACAACAAAATATTAATAATTATAATTAGGTTTAGTAGTTATAATAGATAGGATTTGCTTTTTTTTATCATTTTTCAAAATGCTTTATATTTTGTCATTTTTCCAGCATCGATTTGACATGTAACTTAACAACATAAGAGCATCTTCTTCTGTATTTTGTCTGCGATATATATCAATATCGCTTTGATTGTTTCGACCGGTCCTGGAAATGTGAACAATTGATCGTTTAACGCAAACAGCCTTAAACGCCCGTTTGAAAGTGGGAAAGATTATCTCCCACTAAGTATCAGAATTGAAAATATGGGTACGCGATTTTTCCGGTATGTGTCGTGAGAATCTTGATTTTAGAGATGATGAGAGATTTTCACGTTCAAAGTAAGATTCAGACATTTCGCGTTTAATGATTGTGGCAAGTGTGCTGTCAAATTTACTAGAGCGGTAGGCCAGGGTGCCATCAAAATCCTATACGAGAAGATTCACTTTGCTTTATCTATCATGTTGTCTGGGATTTTGTTTTTCTCATATATCGAGCGCCTTCTACTTTCCAGTCTTGCCAACCCAGATGACGATAAAAACCAGTGGCTCGAGTTGTTTCATCGGGATCAGTGGTGAGCCAGATTTCGCTCCAACCTTCATTGCATAACCAATTTTCCACTAAGTTCATTAATTTTCGCCCGATGCCTTTTCCTTCATATTCTTTGAGAACAGCAACTACCCAGATTTCCCCGTTTTTTCGATCCCCCATGGCAAAACCTACAATATTTTCATCCATTTCACATAACCATCCTCGATGAGAACCGGACTCGAGTATTTCTTTTACCGAATCGTGGGTAATGCCTCTCGATTTCATTTCCTCTTGACCATGTTCGTTATGCCAAGTGGCGACTCTCACTTGAAAGATTTCAGGTATATCGCTGATTTGGATGTCTCTGAATTTCATTTATGACGATTCGCATATGTAGATATTCTTTTTAATGGGAAAGGCTTTTAAGGCGGTCAAGTTGGGTTGCAGAGATGACAGGTGTTTCGTTAAGTAAAAGATCTTCAAATCCATTGAGGCCTCTGCGGATATATTCGTTGAAGTTGGAAGAATCGAAACTTCGATAATAGTTTGTATATAAAATGGCGACACGCCTGTAGATAAAGGCATTGAGCAAATCGAATTGGAGAAGAGATGGGTTTGCCTGTTGATAATAGGCAGGCCAGTAGTGCTGGCAGAACAATTCGAAGGCTTCATCTCGTGATAGGCCCCAATTTCGGAATGGGTAAAGGGAAGGAGTATCCAACACTAGTAAAAGTGCTTGGGCTGTATCTGTTTCGATATAATTGAAATGGGAATCATCGAAGTCGAAGAGCACGGGCTCATTATCTCGCTTGATAAAATTACTCGGTTGGATGTCATTGTGGACGAAAATATAGTTCGCTTCTGTTTGAGAGATTGTTTCGATTTGAGCGCGGTTTTCCTGATATTTTTCGATAACCCATTGTTTGCTTTCCGGAAGATATTTTTTGGGATCCAGAAATTCGTAATGCCATTCCTCTTCACGATGCTGGATTATTTTCCGACCTGGCGAGTATCGACGAAAGACGGAATGCAGTTTTCCCGTTATTTCACCCCAATGATAGAGCATTTCAGGCGTCATCTGGCGTAGTTCATACTTCTCACCATCTATTTTTTCATAAAGGAGCGCATGGAATGATCCTTTATGGCCAACATCAAAACTTTCAATGTGGTTGCCTGAAGGTGATGGAATCGTCTCAACGACTTTTATACCGTTCTGTTTGAGAAAATCCATGGCATGTAACTCGCCGAGCAAGAGTTCATAGGATTTTTGTCGATCGTGGGTAATTCTGAGGATCCAATTATTGTGCCTATGCTTAATCTCGTAGGCAAAATTGTTGTTTTTTCGTATCAGTGTAGCGGAGTCTTCCGGGAGTTGGTACCTGCGGAGGAATTCGTTCAGAATGTTTTGATCGAATAAATCGTGGATTTCAAACTCCATGAGTGGATGAGTAAGTAGAGCTTAACCTAATTGGGTATAGTTTATGTATCCTATCGATTAAGTGAGGTTATGTAGAAGGTCGATTCACTTTCCGTTTCATGAGGAGCATATCAAAAATTCCCGAGGGATATTCGATGTTTTTTCTTGCGACGTCAATAAATCCAAATGTGCGATAAAAATTTGGAAGAAAACCACTGCCTACTACACAATCCAAATATATTTCATCTTTGGTAGGCTCTACTTCAATATGCTGGATTGTCATTTCGAGTAGAAATTTTCCATATTCTTTCCCTCTAAAGGCATTGCCAGTAGAAAGAGTGGATAGGAAGAGAAATTTTCCTGGGCCGAGTTCATTTTCCCAATTCCCACTACTACGAATAGCGATAGAAACGACTGCCACAATAGTCTTGTCAGTATCCAAACAAAAGAGCTCATTCTGTTTTTGGCGGCTTTCGAAAATGTCCTTGGGAACAGGTCTAGTCCATTGTCGCACTCCTTTTGCCAACAACCAGTCTACAGTTTCACAATGGATTGAATAAGCGGTATCGAGTTCAGATGGCTCAACTTTCCGGAATATCATTTAGTTTTAGAAAATTATCTAAGTCAGTCTTTTAGAGGTACTCAACCTGTTGGATTATCTACACTGTCTTGATATATGATTGATTTGTTGAGATGGAAACACTGTCTACTTGATGATCTTGATTTTCGTTAGGACTTTCGTTTTTCGTCATACTCGTAGAATTCAAAGTAAGGTCTTAAGGTGATTTATTGGACCCAGTTATTGAACTTTCAAGAAGCTGATGTTAATTCCTATGTGTTGTGAATCTAGAGGTAGCAATACCTGACAGTGATGCAGAAAATGATGCGAGAAATCCTCTTATATAGCCCGCGACCCAAAAAATCGAAACTATTTAACGAAAATGAGAGCAAGGTAAATTAATTAGACTCTCAGAAGTTAAGTATGGCTAATCAACTTAATAGGCTCAGGTAGCATTCATTGACACATTTCTTGAGCCTAATTATTTAATCGGTGGTAAAACCTCTAGATTATTTATCGGGTTTCGGTTTTTCGGTCGTTATTCTTACGATATCACGTGCACTTAGAGCGTGGACCAATCCGCTTTCCATCTGGATGAGAAGAACGCCGTCGAAGGCCTTGACAGTTCTGACACTTCCGGGGAGGTGTGCCGGTCCTTGATCGCTCTGGATGATAATGTACTTAGCCCCGATAGGTAACCTGGCAAAGGCTTTGGCAAATCCTTGCGCCAATGTTTTAACTTCGTTTTCGAATTCTACAGTTGTGCTGGGTGGTGAGGAAGGCACTGCCGCGAAAGTGGAAGAGACAATACACATAGTGCATGCGAAAGTGATTATTCGTATGATGGTATTTATGCTCATTTTCATAACATTTTTGTAAGTTATTGAGATGAGAAAGATTATCTCTTGTGGAATAACTGTAAAGAAAATGGTGTTTTGATTATTTTTTTAGCAAAAAATTTAATAACCTGGCGCGTTCAAATGCAGGTTTCCATCTGTCGCTTCCGTGATCCTCCGATGCCCAACACCCTGACAGAACAGAATGGGCAAGACACCACTTGGTAATGAGTTGTCGGTCGACTGAGAGTTCTTCAGCCAATTGGTCAATACGTCTGGCGAGAAATTGTTTTTGATCTAATTTTGTGGGTTGCCGAGGTGGTTGGCACACGAAAACGGCTATGTCATACAGTGGATCACCGACGATTCCTTTGGGATCAATGGCCAGCCAGGGAGCCCGTTGAGATCTGAGAATGTTCTGAGGATGAAAATCACCGTGGATGAGTGTTTTCTCATTGAGTGGGTTTGTCAGTTCTTTGAACAGGCTCTGTGCTTTGTCGATCAGATCGCGTGGCAAGGATCTATAACTTTCTTTTAAATCAGTTCGGATTTCACTAAATGAACGACTGACCCAATCACTCACGGATTTAAAATGATGATTGCTTGGTGCTGGTGTGCATAGTTTCTGCATAACTGAAACCGCACATCGAGTGATTTCTTCGTCATCGTCCAGATCAGAGAGAAACGTTCCGGGTTGTAGTCGCTCAAGAAGCATTACCCCCAGCTCGGTATCGGCATCAATCAGTTGAGAGATACCATTTCCGTCAAATGCACGAAGGGCTTCGATCTCATTTATTAATTCTTTGTTCGGCACGCCTGCTTTTATGACGATAGGGATACCTTCTGCAGTAGTAGCCGGTGTTACGTAGTTGTAAGTCAGCTCTTCAAAAGGTGGTAAAATGTCCAATGACCATTTATCTGCGCATTTAGCGATGATTCCAGGTAGTTGCTCGAGCCATTTCCTTCCAATGTCATCATGAACATCAATGATATTATCTACCAACTTCCCGGTTGTGATCACTGAGTTCATGGTTTTCTTTTGAGTATTCGTCGAAGTGTTTATTTTTGGCTCACGCAGAGGCGCGAAAGTTTTTATTTTTAGTTATGCTTTTCTTTGCGTCTTGGGATCTTGAGCGGAGAGAAGGAGCGTGAATTTTCTTTCTATTTTTTTAGACAAGACTAACAGGATCGAAAGGATATATTGACTGTAGGGGAATAGTTGAATGAGTCTATATCATCGGTTAGTCCTTTGGGGATTCATAGAATGTAAGTCTATTACCAAAAGGATCTCCCACTTGCATCTGTCGTTCTCCCCAGGGAGTAGCTTCGATGTCAGGCTTTGCAAATTTATAGTTTTTCTCCGCTAACGCATGACAATAGTCATCTAGCCCGCCGGTCTCAATACGGATAGTCGCACCAGGACAGGCATCGCCATGATGCTCTGATAAATGAATAATGCAGTCGTCGTGAGAAATTTGCATATACAAAGGAAAACCGTCTGCAAAGCGATGTTCCCAGTCGAGATGGAAGCCGAGAAATTCAATATAATGTTCTTTGGCTTTAGTTTCGTCGAAGATGCGAAGAAGTGGGGTAGGTAAACCAAGTTTCATAAATTGATCAACAATGCGTATAGATGAAATAATTACAGAAATTAACTCTTTTCCTTATGTAAGGATCTTTCGGTGATTATAATTCTGACAAGACAGGATGTGTAAAGTACTGTTTGATGATCATTTATCGATCAACTGTGTCTTTTGGCTATCCAGCCGATTGGTCTGATGGAAAATCATTGCGTGGAATGATAAATCCTATCAATTAAAATCTTGGTTTTCAAACATACTTTTCGATGGAATTTTAATCTTAATGTATTCATGTTTAGAGGCTATATGGCAGTCGTTACATTTACCCATTAAATTTGTATATTCGTGGATAAAAACATCTTGATTTTTCTTCGTGATTTCCTCTTCAAATAAATCGATTTGGTCTAGCAATGTCTTGGCAAGCAAGCTGATGTCTGCTTCATTTTCTATGATGTCTGAGTGGGCAATTTCTTCTATTTGTTCTTCAATTTCGTGAAGGTAAAAAGATGACAAAGCCCAATTCTTTGCTGATCCTGAAAAATACAACTTGTCCATGTAATTTTGCATTCTTCCCATGGGAACTGCCAATTCATAATCCTCTTCAGTTTTTTCAGCAGGTATTCTAGCTTCAATATAGATAAACATTGCTATGACAAGAAGCCATGTGCTTAGGATTATTTTGTTTATTTTCATAAGGCAATTCCCCTCGATATTGCGTGGTGCGTTTGTTTAAACTCCTGTTAATTTTTAGAAATTTTAATATTCTTTTTTGTAAGTATAAGGCTAATACGATCAACAAAAATATTTGGAATGGAAAATAATGGTTGTTCATCATTTCCTCTTACTGATTGTGTACGTGAAAACTGCCTTAACATAAAAATCCGCCCTCTTTTTATCCCATGTCCTCTATGAAAACGATTAGGTTAGAGAGAGCCCTATCTGTCAACGCAAAAGGCGGGTTCTAGAGGCTTGGAGGAGTCGTGGTTATCGAAAGTAATTATTCGAAGCGTTTCCTTGGAAAAACTATTCAGTCAAATAACTATTGGGCAGCTGTGAAGCTCCAGAGGAATGACTGCTGCTTTTAATCTGTGTCAGAATCTCTGTGAGTTCCGCGACAATTTCAGATCGTTCGCCGTAGCAGTTCTTCCGCTCACTGATATCGGAATTGAGGTTAAATAGCTCAGCAGGAAAGTCATGGGGTTGGTATCCTCGTTTTTCACGGAACCAGTCGGGCTCGATATTATCACCTCCATTGGGATCGTCGATAAGCACCCAATCACCTTTACGAATGGCAAATTTACCATTGCAACTATGATGAATGGCAAAATCGCGTACCGGAGAGTTCGTGTTACCCTTTAATAAAGGCAATATACTAACGCTGTCTTCCGCTTCGTTTTCTTTTAATTCAGCCTCTGTTATCTCTGCGCAAGTTGCCATGAGATCTCCCAATGTCACGAGTTGGTTACAGACGATGTTTGCAGGGGTGACCTTTGGCCATCTGGCGATGAAGGGGACCCGATGCCCACCTTCCCAGGCATCGCGTTTCATGCCTCTCAGTTCACCCATGCTATAATGCCCATGCTCGTTAATTCTTTCATAAACACCGATATCATCTCGTGTTCGATGTTCCGGGCCATTGTCACTGGTAAAAATGAGTAAGGTATCGTCGGCCAATCCCGTTCGTTCGAGAGCATCACAGACTTGTCCGACGACCCAATCTACCTCGCAGACAAAATCCCCATAATTGCCGGCTCCACTCATGCCTTTGAACTGTTCGTTCGGCACAACCGGTGAATGCGGTGAGGTGAGTGGAAAGTAGAGGAATAAGGGGTTTTCGGCCTTTACCTGTGCTTCAATCGTATCAACCACCCGACGTGTGAATTCGGGAATCATTTGCTCCAGTTCCCAATCTGGTAGAGCCATACCTGGATGGCCGTAGATGTTGTCAGGTTTATCGATGGTCGGGACCTCCACCAATCGGTCATTTTCGAACCAAGTGTAGGGAGGGAAATTGGGCACATCGATCCCGAAGTAGGAGTCAAAGCCACGGGTAATGGGTCCGCCTTCAATAGGGCTTTCATAGTCGATTTGTTTCCCTATTTCCTGACGCTTTTGATCATCAAAAACACCGAAGCCAATATGCTCATTGGGGTGAGTTCCGTCCTTCATGGACCAGTCCCATCCCAAGTGCCATTTGCCAATGCATTTTGTGTGATAGCCTTGCTCCTGCATCAGTTGGGCTACGGTTTTCTGATCTGGCTCAATCAGGGGAGCATCCCATTGCCAAACGATACCCTGTTTCAAACGTGAGCGCCAGCAATAACGACCGGTAAGAACATTATAACGACTTGGTGTGCAGACGCTGGATCCGGCATGGGCATCGGTAAATCTCATGCCTTGATTCGCTAATCGGTCCAGATTTGGCGTCGGTATCCGTGATTCAGGATTATTGCACCGTAAATCACCATATCCCAAATCATCTGCTAATATATAAATTATATTGGGCTGTGTCATCGTTTTTGATCGGAAGATAGGCGTAGAATAAGCATCATGATTTATTCAAATCGTTCCTCTGTAGAGTTCCACTCAATTCCCCAATCGGTTGGTTGATTGAATTCGACGAGATTTCCAGCTGGATCACGGACATACAAGGAAGTTCCTTCGCGGCTTTCCTCAATTCTTATATTGTGTCCCTTGAGGTGAGCTCTCCATTGCTGTATTTCTTTCTGAGTTGCGCTAAAGGCGATGTGAGTATTGGATTCCGTTCCATGTGGAGGACGTGGTAGATCTTTTCTGCGGCTTACTTGCGGGTTAAATATGAGCAAGAGACTGCGTGGTAAACGAAAACCCAAGTAATGCTCTGTCTCTCGAAATAACTCAAGACCGAGGAGGTTTGCATAAAAATACTTTGCTGCTGCAAGATCTTCACAATACAATACAGTTTCAAGAATGTGAGTGGCTTTCATGATGCTCTTTTGAATGGTTTGTTATTTGTATCTCACGCTAAGACCCAAAGGCACTAAGGTTTTTCGAATGTAGAGCATTTATTATCTTTGGGGCTTAGGGTCTTGAGCGAAGCGAGCGTGAAATTTGTGTTAGTTGTTTTTAGACAGGATCAACAGGATAGAAGAGATATATTGTATTAGCTTGTGCAAAAATATTTCAGGTGTTTGATTGTATTTGAATTCTAGAGGTAATCGCTATCTGGCTTCCATTGTGTATTTGATGCCCAATGTTCCGCTCCGGAAAAGATGATATCCATTAAAGGGTCTTTGATGTAAAGGTAGCCGTTGATGCTTTCCGGAAATATTTTTGATAAGCGTCTTTTTAGTATTTCATAGGATTTCCTTACAACCGGATTGGCACGTAGGAAATCTCTGAAGAGTAAAGCGTATTTCTGGTTTAGTAGTCCTTCTTGACGGACATGAATATGGCAACGCTGCTCTCCTTCGGGTTCTCTAAAGTATTTCTTCTTAAGTTCCGGAGCTTCCTCCTTATCTATTCCACAAAAGCAATCATAGTGGAAGTTACCTCTCTGTTGAAAGCCGGCTCCAAGTATTCTTTCTTCAAAGGACTCCATGGAACTCAAATCTCTCACGGTCACTTGAATATCAATAATATCTTTAGCAGCTAGATCGGGAACTGAAGTTGAACCAATATGATCGATTCTTAAGGCCGTATCTCCTAATAGTTTTCTCAACCGATTACCCATTGCTAGATAGTCGGATGCCCAGTTAACTTTGTAATCTGTGATAATCACTGGGCGGGATTTTTTCGCGATATCATCGATGCTTATCATGGTATTACTGGAGTGAAATTTTGATTGGTTTGGACAGTCTCGATAGTATCGGAGAATAGATTGATTAAGAGATTAGGGATGAGGGTTTCTCTCTTTTATTAAAAATGTTCATTGAGTAATCGAACAATGGGCCAGACTCCTGATGATGTGTTTGAGATAACGGTGTATCCGTTATCGTTTTCGTTATTGGTAACAGATCGAAAAGACACTCCCGCATCATATCCCTCAAGGATAATTTGATTGGCTTTTGGGTTAAGCCAAAAGCCATAACCATACCAATCATCATCCACAATATTCTGAGGTTTTAAAAAGGGTTTAAGTGTTTTCTCCGGTAAAATTTGAAAAGATTTCAGGCATTTCCAAAAACGACTCATGTCCGCAAGGGTCGAATAAGCTCCTCCGTCACCTGAACCTATAACGGGGAGATTAAAAACATTTGTACGTAGCCAGTCATCTTTTGATAGATAGCCTAAGGCTGTGTTGCGGGGAAGGCAGTCGGATCTAAAGAAACCGGATTGTTTCATTTCAGCTTTAGCGAAGACATGTTTTTCAATGAATTCATGAAAGGACATTGCACTCAAAGATTCGATAATGATGGCTAATATCACGTATCCGGCATTTGAGTAAGAAGGACGGTCTCCAGGTGGAAATTTCTGTTCTTTTTCCTCGAGAAGAGGGATATAATCTAGGGGAGAAATTAAACTTTGAACGGGTATTGATAGGAAAAAACTATTTATCTCTTTAATTTCCTCTGCATCGTAATGGTCACCAATACCCGATGTGTGTGCTAGTAGCTGACGAATAGTTATCTCTGGGCGAAGGTTTTTGATCTTTGTTCCAAGAATCGAGTAGGCAGTCGTATCCAGTTCCAGTTTGCCTTCATTGATTAAGGTCCCGATTCCCAGCGCAGTGAAACCTTTGGTTCCACTGGCAATGGCAAACCGTGTTTCAATCGTGTTTTTTATTTTGTTGGCTCGATCACGATAACCAAAGGCTTCTTGCTGCAATTGTCCTTCCGATGTAAATCCAACGACTCCGGAGAATGATATTTCATCTGTCTTTTGACGGATTAGTTCTATGAGATTTTTTTTCATCTTGTTTTAGATTCAGGCAAAATCTGAAAGTGCTAAGGTTTTTCGAATGTGATTTTTTTAGAAAGGATTAACAGGATGGACGGGATATGATATTGCTGGGTAGATAATCTGTTTCAGTGCTCTTGTCCGACAGTTCCATCTTTTCGTTGATGGATCAAAATTACGTTGCGATCAGGATCAAAAATCTCCAAATGCCAACAGCCTGACAATTCGAAAGGCGGATTTTTTATAGCAGCTCCTTTTTGGGTTAGTTCTTCGTATGCGGTGTGAATGTCGTCTACCGCGAGACTCACCATACAGGAGGATAAATCTCTGCTCGGGTGTTCGCTATTTTCGAGTGGCCCGTATAATGTCAGGGTGATATTACCACAGTCAAATTCAGCCCATTGCCAATCCTCTTTGTATTCTGTTTGAGGAAGATCTAAAACATTTCTGTAAAATAAAGCGGCGTTTTTCAGGTTTGATACGTGATACGCTACGAAATCTGCTCCTCTAATTTTCATTGTATTTTGATTAGTTGTTTCCTCTTGAGTGTTATTAACATGTCTAAAGTCCATAGAGGTCGCCACCAGGGTAACTGAGCATACTGTTCGATAAGAATACCACCATCTTCCTGAAGAGTAGCGACTACTCTTTGGGCTTCTGATTGCCAGGTTGAAGGTGGAATTTCTTCCGAGTCCCAACGATTATGGCAGAAGAAAAGAGGATGATGCCATGCTTCCTTTTTCAGCATTTTAGGAAAGGCTGTTTCCAGTTGTTCTAGCTGTGCGGAATATTTTTCGGTACCTTCAGCGTATCTGAGATACAATGCAGCCGGATATGCGTAAGTACCGATTTCTTCCGGAAAAGGAATATAGGTTTCTCCAAAAATCGCCGCCGCTCGTGTGTCGATGTCTGGATGACTTCTTTTCATTTTTCCCAACAAACCGGCAATTGATATAATTCTGTCACTGTCCTCTTCCCACCAATTCCCGTGTGGATATGCTTTTACGTTATCAGTTGGGTGGGGGAGGTCTCCATTTTTTGTCTGATTGGTAAGGATCCACTTAATGGCGTTTTCAAAAACGGGACCGTCGTGAATTTCCAATTCAAGTAAATACCCGAGAGCCATTTCCATACAGATCCCGGATGAAGCAGGACACATGAAGTCGAGTTCCAGCCCGTGACCAAACCCACCGTCATCATTCTGGTAGCAAGCGAGGGCATCCAAGACAGCTTGTTTGCTGGCTTTTTCAAAGTGATAGGCAAAACGTTTTCGGGTAAGCAGATCGCCATTTCGATAGATGAACTGTTTTGCTTTCTCAAACTGTTCTGTTGTCAGCATGTTTATTTTTATGTATCTATTGGGTGGTTAGCCACCTCTGATGATTTCGTATCCTGATTCTTTCCACTCTACTTCAACGACATTACCTGATTCATCGTATATGGGAGCTTTGGGTTTGTTTTGTAAAGCTGTGCCATTTGCAGTGAAATACTCAGTTTGTCTTTCTCCGGTGAATGGTTTTGAAATTCGACTGTCTACGAATCCGTCAAAATTTCTGTCGTAATTATGATGCTTGCTTCCATAAAGAGATGCGCTTTTGAAGGAGTATCCTTCATCAATATTTGCAACGATTTGCCGATGGTTACCATCAGCTGCATAGATGTTTTCCCATTTCCCATCAATCATCTGGAAAACTATATGTGAATGGGTACTATCCCTTTGCGATGAAAGAGATTTTGGGAAAATAACTATTTTTGTTTTTGAGGGATTACTGGTGATAAAAGTATCTTGCTCAAGTATGGCAACGATTGTTCCGTCGATTTCTATCGACTTTTTAACTCTATCAGCTTGGAGAAGTTTTAATTGATCAGGAGTGACTTCAGTGTTCCGAGTGACCCAAAAGGTCGATGCGGTAGTGATGATTACACCAAATATAAATCCGAATAGTATCTTTTTCATTTTAGTAGGGGTTAAGGTAATGTCTGTTGTTTTGCTTCGACGATTCGTTTTTTCACTTTTGGGATATAGCGTATCATGTCGTTTCCGGTTTGTTTTTGAAAAATTTCGTAAATGATTTTCATATCGATAGTTTCGTAATCATATGACCTCAACTCTCTGAACAATTTCGGAATGAATTCTTTTCCGTTTTCTTTGATCATTTCGAGAACAGCTAAAGTTGCTAGATGATAGTAAGCATTTTGGGGATATTCACGCGTTTCATTTTCGCTGGCTTCCCACGATTCGAGATCGATGGAATCTAGAATTTCTGCTAGATTTGCCGGTGCTGGGTAATAAATGGAAAGTAAATTCTCTAGGTTTTTTTCCGGGTTGCGGGCCTGCATAACCAATAAGGAGATGGCATTTGCCATTCCATCGGCAAACCAACGTCGATCGGGACTTTTGATCATCGAAAATACAATTTCCGATTCTACGGTTTCATGCAAAGTGACAAAATAGGGGGATAAAGGGCTTTGGCCTTCTCGAAATCTTTTCAACCCTTCAACCATTTTATTAAATTCACGCATTCTGCTTTGAAGATCGTTTAGAGTTTCGGCTTTCAGAATTACAGGTAATCTTTGGAATTTTTGCGTGATTTTTTCATCTGTTATGGAGAACGACAATTTAAGGTCTATTTTATCTGTTGTTGGATTGTAGCTGAGAGCATCAATCTTTACACCGTTTTTAAGTTTCTTCTTCAGGTCTTCATAATAATAAATATCAATGGCGGATATCTGAGGTACCATTGTTGCTTGAATCCGAACGAAAGTATCAAAAATATTAGTCATTCCTTCGGAAGGTTCATTCAACCCAAGGTTATATGCAATCAGTGCCAAATCATCGTCTTTCCATTTAGCAGCGCTAGCCTTGAATGCATCCACATTGCTTATTGTAATCGGAAATTTGGTTTCATTAACAATTTGCTGGGCAAAACTTTTTTCAGCTGGTGGATAAGTAATTTCATATCCGTCTCCACGGTATATTTGAGTATTTTGGCAACCGCAAAATATGGATAAAGCCAAAGTGATTCCTGAATGTTTTATGTATCGCATAGGTATCAATATGAAGTTCCAATCATTTTAAGACATCTTTCTGTCAATTGATCGATGGAAGATGATGCTTCGATATCAATGCTCATAAGATTGTGACGATGGACGGCTTCTCTTATCTGTTTGTTATATAGGAGGGTTCTTTCCAAAAATTTTTGAATGAGATGCTTTCCTTCATCGGTTGCTTTCTCAAACTGACTTTCATTATAAATACGGGTTCTGAAAAGTTCGTCACTGGCGGTGAGCCAAATAGCTCCGACATTTTCTAGGTCTAAAGTTACAATGTCTTCAGGCCATAAGGCGGAGCCTTCAAGCACGAGGTTTCCGATGGATGGATTCGTAGTATGATGAGCGATAATGGCTTTAATCTGCGGAAAGACATTCTTTTTGTAGTGACTAAGTACATCGACAATAAGTTCGTCGACAGACAAAGTGGCATAGTGTTCTGCTACGTGCTCCTTCACACTTCCTGTGGCCAGATTCCAGGGGCGTCCTGGATGACGAGCCAGTTTGTCTGTAGACAGACAATTCCATCCCAGTTTTGATGCCAAGGATTGAGACAAAGTTGATTTTCTCGCATGAGACGAACCACCAATGAGGATGATTTTTACGTTTTGTTTCGTTCTACTCATTTTTTATTTCACGCTCGCTTTGCTTAAGACGCTAAAACGCAAAGTTTTTTCTCTTCCAGGATTAGAACTTATTTCTGTATCTTACTGGCAAAGGAAACAATATCTTCGAAGACAGGGAGATATCCATCTGAAGTATTCACGGTTAGTGTTGGTAGATTGAGCTGGGGTGGATCGTAGGTACTGATTGGTATGTTTCTTGGATCTCCATAAAAACGTTCACGTGCTGGATCTGTTTCAGTGCGTCGCACCTTACGCACGTAAGCCAACTGAGCATCGATATGACAATGGATTATCCTGATACGAGCCTTCTTTCGAAGGGATTCGAGTTTTGGCGCCCAGAGTTTGTGTTGAAAAGCGGCTTCAGCGACAAGGGTAACATTGTTTTTTAGGAGGAGTTCTATCGTATCGAAGAATATAGCATAAATTTTCCACGCGATAGCATCGCCCGGTGTTCCTTTATCGTTGGTTGTATTAACAAGCCCTTCCATGATCTCGTCTCGACAAATAGCCGGGCATTTGACTGTTCGGGCAAGGGAATGGGCGAGTGTTGTTTTCCCCGAGCCTGGCCGTCCGGTAATAATAATTAATAGAGGCAGTGCTGTTGATGTTGTTCCACTCACAGAATGATAAAGCGTCAGGTGATATTCGATGATGTGCTGATTGCATGTCGAATATCGTTATAAGAAACCCGATGGCAATTCTTTATTTGTCGATGAGAGACAGGAATTCCTCAAGCCATTCATCGGCACCTCCATGCAAAGCTACCGAATTGTCAATATCATCGCCGGAATGGCAGTCGGATCCTCCGACTGAAAAGAGGTTATGCTGTAAACAGTAGTTCCGGTATAAGGTTGTATGTTCTTGGGGAATAGTTTTGTGGGCACATTCGATTCCGTCGAGACGGCATTCTTCCTTGAGAGTATCGATTCGTTGGATGTCGTATCCGTTGAAATAATGAAAAGGATGCGCTATTGCGATTACGGCTCCTGCTTCTTTGACGGCTGTGACGACACTTTCAACGTTGGGATAAGGTGGTAGTGGGACTTTCTTTTGAAGGCGATTAATAAGGTTTATGTGTTCCTCTGGGCTGGTAATGAATCCTCTCTTGATGAAGTAGTCGCAAAGGAAGGCGCCTTTAACGTGTGTATTTCCCTGTAAGGCAATGGTATGCGCAGGGCGATAGGACTGAAGTAATTCAAGACGATGTGCATCAGTGAAATCATACCCGAGCGCAAGCATGCCTTCCGAAAAAGCGGCGCCTGTAGCGCGCTGCCATTCATGGTACCTGTTGAATATTTCAGTTAGTTGCGGTGATCGTTGTTGTGGAAATCCATAGCAGAGTAAATCGATTGCTCCAAAGGTAGTGGTTACCGAAAGTTCTGCTGATGGGATGAATCTGACCTCTGGGTAATGGGGCGTGATGGCAAAGAGTTCCTCTGATGAATCCAGTGTGTGGTGATCCGTAATGGCGATACAATGGATTCCATGTTCACGAGCATATTTGAAATAACTCTCCGGGTGTGTCGTTGCATCATAACTCCAGTAAGTATGGAGATGTAAATCGTATGTTGCGCAAGAAGGGGTAGGTTTTGTCATTAGACTTTAGTCGTTTGAACGAAGGGATGCAGTGCATTAGCTGTTTAAGAAGAAAGGGTCATGGCCGCCAGAGTTTGCGTAAATCGCGAGCGACGGTTTGTGCATCAAGCCAGGTATCACCAAAAACACTCAGACCATAAGCTGGGGCTGCATGGCCGAGCTCTGGCACAGCGAGCACTGGAGTCGTAGTCGATTGAGTTTTGAGGTAAGCAAATAGTTCGGCAGGATACTCCTGCCAGTCATAATATTCAGGTGTGCGCTGACCGTCAGCATTCAATACTGGTATTTGACAATGATGTCCGTTGAAGGGGCGTAGATGAAATTGGGTGGCGGCGGTCAATAGCTCAGTTGGTTTGCTCAAGTGTTTCCAAAAGGTTCCGGGAGCCAAGTGTCTCACAACAGCGAAGTGTGAGTGATCAAGACAGAGCGGAAGAGTTTCGCCAGTCTTCTGGTGAAATTCTTGAAGCAGCGCGAGTGTTACTTCGGGAGTTTCAGTGAAGGTATTTCGGTGAGTTTCAATGGCAAAAGGTAGCGCAAGGTCATGGGCTGCATCACGGATGTATATGGCCAGTGTTACCATATCGTCTAAAGTGGAATCATAGTCTCCAAGCTGTATATCGATGGCGATAGCTCCGAGTTCTTTGGCGGCATGCAGTGCGGATTCAACTTGACTGGTTGAATCCAAGCTGGTCACGGCAAGGTAGTGTAGATCTCCTCGGTTTGCGAGGATGGGTAACGGTGGTGAAAAGACACCTTCAAAGTTGGCCTCACGAATGGCTGTCAGTTTTTTGGTCCAGGACCATTCGCTTTCTTTGGTGGGATATTGTCGAAGTGACCAGAGCGTTGCAAAGAGCCAGAGATCACGGGGTGGGATGGAATGACGGTTTTGTGAAGTGAGAGCCATCAGGAAAAGCTGATATGCTGGTTTACCTAAGAATGGTGTAAACGGTAAATTTGGTTCACGGGTTTCTAGAGCACATCGTATCACTGAATGTGAAGAGTCTCTTAGGTATAAGGTGTTGGATCATGATAACCTAAATCGAGTACGAAAAAAGAGGAATTACTTGCTGCGTAAAGTTCTTTAAAAACAAAGAAGCCCCGACTTTTGTCGGGGCTTCCAGTCTGGGAATACCAACCGATGGATGGTTTTGGTATTCGTATTATGCTACACCCAAAGGGGATTATGGTTCTAGCACAGCGTCTACGACGTGAATGACGCCGTTTGAAGCAAGAATATCGAATTCGGTAACGTTTGCATTTTGAGCGGTAACGTTTCCTCCAGCGACAGTTACACTCAGATCTTCTGTGGTGAGCGCCTGGACGGTTGTGACTCCTTCACTGAGGCCGGTTGAGAGGATTTCAAGCCCGACAACATGATAGAGCAGGATAGCTGAAAGAGCTGCCAGATCATCTACTTTGTCGGCATCATCTGCTAAGAGTTCATCCAGTTCTGCTTGGGTGAACGCGGCGAGGAAGGCAGCATCAGTTGGGGCAAAGAGGGTGAAAGGTCCCGCTCCGTCGAGTGCGGCATCAAGGCCGGTTGCGCTAAGAGCAGCCCCAAGAATACTGAAGGATTCAGTCAACCCGTTGGTGGTGATGGTTGATCCCACTCCAGAGGGTGAGAGAACCGCATTGACCACATGGATGACTCCGTTGGCTGCGAGGACATCGGGTTCAATGACCGTTGCGTCTTGTACAGTGACTGTGCCACTATCCAGTGTGACATAGAGATTGACACCGGTAAGGGCGGGAGCGGTGTTCACTCCTTCGGCCAAATCGGTCGAGCGTATTTCTGATCCAATGACATGGTAGGAAAGAATCGCTGCAAGATTTGCCAAGTCGTCTGCTTTGTCGGCATCGTCTGCCAAGAGTTCGTTTAACTCTGCTTCACTGAAGATGGCGAGGAAGGCGGCATCGGTTGGAGCGAAGAGAGTGAAGAGTCCTGCACCGTCGAGTGCGGCATCAAGGCCGGTTGCTTCAAGGGCGGCATTGAGAATGGTGAAGGATTGAGTGGTTCCGCCATCACTTATGGTTGTTCCAATTCCGTAAGGCATCAGGATCTGATCAACAAAATGGATAACTCCATTTGGCGTTACGAGATCTGCTTGAGTAACATTAGCTCCCTGAACACTGACCATACCACTATCGAGGGTGACATTAAGTCCAATACCAGTGAGAGCTGGTACTGATACGGTGCCTTCCATGAGATCAGTAGAAAGGATCTTACTATCGATGACGTGATAGGATAAGATCGTTGCCAGTGTCGCCAGATCATCTGCTCTATCGGCATCGTCCGCTAAGAGCTCATCCAGTTCTTCCTGAGTAAAGGCAGCCAAGAAGACGGCATCACTCGGGGCGAACAGAGTGAAGGGTCCTTCGCCATCCAAGACGGAATCGAAACCGACTGCGGCAAGAGCAGCGCTTAAGATTTTATAGGAACCGCTTTGTGCTCCGGAGCTGAGTTCGGAAGCGATACCAAATGGCGCCAGGACGGCATCCACTACATGGATAACACCGTTAGAGGAAATGATGTCTGTTTCGATGACATTTCCGTTTTGAGCAGTGACACCTCCAGGGCCAACGGTGACATTGAAATCAAGGCCGCTCAGGGCAGAAACTGTATTCAAACCTTGGGCTAAGGCGGAGGAAGGAATATTGTTTCCGATAACATGATACATGAGAATGCCTGTGAGGGTTTGCAGATCTTCTGCTTTGTCAGCATCATCTGCCAGTAGCTCGGCGAGATCAGCTTGGCTGAAGGATGCCAGAAAGGCTGCATCATTTGGAGCAAAGAGGGTGAAAGGGCCCGGTCCATCCAGGACAGCGTCTAAACCAGTTGCCTGTAAAGCGGCGTTGAGGATGGTAAAGGTCTGGCTTGGTCCCGGTTTTGCAGCACTTGCGATGGTGGAACCAACTCCGTTTGCGTTGATGCCATAGGTTTCGACAAGGGCAATCCCTGCTCCCTGGACAGCATCTGCATTGATAGTATACAGTCCTGGGTCGAGAGTCATCAAGAGGGCTGATTCACTGTCAAAATGAGGCGCAAAACCAGTTGCCGCGATTTTATACTGTTGACCGCCTTCTTTCCAATTGTCGTTCTCTCCAATGACGCTATTGGTCCCTGTGCCGATATCGAGTTTGTAGACTTGAAAGATGGGGTCAGGTAATGTGTTGGCGACTCCAGCTTCGCCCAGAGTTTCACCTACTGTGCGGAAGAGGATGGTTTTGGGTTCTTCTAATACAAGACCTCCGATTAATAAGGAAGCTTTGCCGTTGCCTGGATTGACGAGACCACGAGTTGATAGAGCAACTAGTGAATCGTTGTTGTCCTCAATTTGTGGTAATTGGCCCCGAACTTCTCCTGATGGATATTCTGTTGTATGGAAGTTTACATAAGTTTTGCCTGCGAGTAGATCGACTAGATTTGCTGCAGGAAATGAGATACCATTGGCCTGGTAGATATAGAAATCACCGATAACATCGTATACGCTCATGTCCCCAATATCCACGATAACACCACCAGATTCTCCTGGAGCTCCAACATGGATATGAGAAGCAGTGAGATCGTTGATTAATCCACTGATATTGATGGAAATATCAAAGGTGTTTGTATCTGTGTCCAGTGTCAGGATGGCAGATCCGACTGCTGTCGAGGGTGTTCCCGACTGGGAGGAATCAATGGGTCCTCCAAATTTGAGCTCAGCTGCTTGGGCCGCTACCGAAAGCTGAAAAAGACCCACGAGCAAAGCCAGTGTTTTGATTAGTTTGTTCATTAGTTTTGGAGTGTTTTTGTTGCATTTTTGTTTAGGAAAAGAACCGATAAATGGTTTCATGAACAAATAATCAGGCTAAAAATATTCTTATTTCAAGAAATAGAGAGCTTATGAAGAGGTATAAAATTATCCAAAAGCTGTTCAAATAATAATCTAGCCAAACAGGTGTCTTTTGACCTTAGAAAAAAATCTTTTAGCTAAGGAAGGTCACACTACCTGAGCGTGGACGGTGTTAGCCTTAGTAGCAGTGTAGTGATCCAAAGATACCCTGCGGCGCTTCACCGAGGTTTTTGCCAAATACTCTGTCTAGATGAAAGAGATAGGAGCTATTCTCTAGTAAGAGTATTTTTGGACGAGGATGGTTTCTTGCACATCCATGCGAGTACACCAGGTGCCATCCGCAACATAGTGAATCGCAAAAGCGAGACGGTCGTGACTTGGAGACAGGTTGGCATAAGAACCATGGATAGTCATGCCAGTAAAAAAGACAGCGGCTCCGCGAGGAACTTCGAGTTTTTGAATGTCCATAGATTCGAGATCTTTTATTTCGAATGAATGAAATTCCTGGATCCATTCTTTCCCTGAGCGATCACGCATCCGGTATTCTTCTCGCCAATTATCATGTTCATCGGATGAAGTGCGATCTGTATCATATAATCCATGACGGTGGCTATCGGGAACAACGCAGAGTCCTCCATTATCGCCACTCGTATCGGTCAAGGCAATCCAGCAGGCCATTAAGGTATTGGGTTCGGTGGGGAGGTAATGTGTATCCTGGTGAAGAGCGATGCCAACGTTTTCCGCTTTTGTCTGTCCTGAAAATTTTGGCAGATACATAGATTGAACAATGCGTGGTTTTGCTTCGAGCAACTGTGCAGCGACACCTGCGGTATTGGGATGTCTGGCGAGATAATCCCATTGTGGATTGGTTGCATGAAATCGTAACCCGGGATCAAAATCTTTGGAGTATTCTTTTTGAGAAGAGAGAAAGGTATTGATTTCGTTTTCGGATAAAAGATTCTCTAAAATGAGAAATCCATCCTGTGCATAGGAGGATTTTTGAGAAAGTGTCAGTGTCATTTTCGGCAACATGGCTTATCGGTAAACTTATCTTAAGAGGGAATTGATATTGCCATGCAGATAATAAGTTAATGCACACAACTTCTCCAATCTTTCCCCTTATCGTTTATCATCGGATATAGAGGAGTGTGAGTCAAGTGTGGTTTACTTTTCAGCTGGGGTTCTTGGTTAGCTGATTTGTCTCGGCTTTTATTTTTCGGCAGGAAAAGCTTTTTCGATGCACTCACAGATATGATGGAGAAGAAAGAGATGGCTTTCCTGAACAGTTGCGGTTTGCTCGCCAGGGACAATTAAATCAATCGTTGCAAGGCCTTTACAGGCTCCTCCTCCTTTGCCGAGAAAGGAAATAGAAGAGAGATGGAGTTCTTTGGCTGTTTGCAGGCTGCTGACGATGTTGGAAGATTGTCCGCTGGAAGAAAAACAGATAAGGAGATCACCTGAGTCCGCCAGTCCTTCTATCTGGCGGCTAAAGACGTGGTCGGCTCCGAAGTCATTGACGATACAGGTAATGAGTGTTCCATCACCAGTGAGGGCGATGGCGGGGAGTGAGCGTCGATTAGTCTTAAAACGTCCTGTGAGTTCCGTTGCAAAATGTTGTGCTTCAGCGGCACTACCACCATTTCCACAAATAAGAAGTTTGTTTCCTTGGCGGAGAGTTTCCAGGATGAGATCGCTGGCTGCTTGAACCTGAGGTTTAATCTGTGTGAGAGCCTGGAAGGTCTTAATGGATTCGTTGAGTGATGCCTCGAAGGTCATGGATTTTCAGTTTTTGAGGATGTCTTCTGTGCCTCAGTGAAATAGGATTATTTTTAAACAGGCGCAACAGAAAATAGTTTTTCCTGTTTTGCTTTGGGAGTGCCTGTCAATTTAGTTTAGTTGAAACTGAGTGGTTTTTCGGCTCAAAAAGCAGTGCTGCAAACTCGATGAATTTCAAATTCACTTCGTTTTTGAGCTACTTTTGATCTCGAAACCTCATCCTATTTTCTTATTCCTAAATTTACAGCCATTCCCTATGAGAAATAGGCATAGGGTTAGAATTTCTTTAGATTTCAATGTCTTATTTTGATCACAATGCAACATCTCCTCTTTACCCGATTGCTAGGGAGAATTTGCTGTCAGCTTTAGATGAAGCTTGGCAGAATCCGAGTAGTCCTTATCAGAGTTCGGCTCGGGTGCATGCTTTATTGGAGGTAGCACGTGAAAAGTTTGCTGGGGTTTTAAGCTGTAGAGTGGATGAGATCATTTTTAATTCCGGTGCCACAGAGGGGAATAATGCTGTCTTTGCCTGGGCAAGGGAAAATTCGGATAAGAATTCCTGTGTTGTTGTTTCTCGGACGGAACATCCAAGTGTGATTGAGTCGGCGAAGGCTTTTTTTGGAGAACGGGTCCTTTGGTTGGATGTGGATGAGAATGGAGTGGTGTCCTGCGAACAGTTGGAGAAACTTTTGCAGAAGCGAAAAATTTGCCTAATTGCGATCATGGCCGCCAATAATGAAACAGGCGTATTGGCTCCGGTGGATAAGATAGGTAATCTCTGTCATTCTGCTGACGTGAGATGGCTTTGTGATGCAACTCAGTGGATGGGGAAACTTCCGGCAATCGATCTTTCGGCGGCAGATTTTTTAGTGGGTTCCGCTCATAAGTTTGGAGGGCCTAAAGGGGTTGGCTTTATCCGTTTGTCTCCATCGATAGAGGGCTTTCATTCAGCGAGAGGAGGTGAACAGGAAGCTGGTCGTCGTGGTGGCACAGTCAACTACCCATCGATCGTAGCTATGTGTGAGGTGTTCTCTTTTTTGGAGAAGAATGAGTTGAAGCAAAAAGAGAGCCGGATTGCCTGGCGTCAAGTTTTTGAAGATCGTTTACAGCAATCAATTCCCGGATTGATTATCAATGGAGTCGGAGCGAAGCGGCTATGGAATACGTCTTCGCTGAAGATGCCTTCTCAGGATAATGTTCGCTGGTTGCGAAAATTGGATAAGGAGGGTTTTGAGGTTTCGACAGGTTCAGCTTGTTCGAGTGGCTCTGAAGAGCCTTCTCATGTGCTGGCGGCCCATGGTCTTACGGCGGAAACGGCCAGGAGAACGATACGGGTAAGCTCCAGTTGGTTGACAAAAGAGGAAGAATGGATGGCCTTAGCAGATGCGGTTGAAAGGGTATGGGGTGAGTTTACGGATAAAAGTGGAGGGGCTTTTGATGTCATTTCTGTTGAGTCATGATTTTAAAGAAGATCAGTTTACAGGATTTTCGAAATATTCGTTTTGCTTCGATTGAGTTTAAGGGAAGTGAAGCATTTTTTGTCGGAGAAAACGGTCAGGGAAAAACAAATTTACTGGAAGCGATCGGCTATGTTTCGGCGTTGAGAGCCTTCCGAACCAATGATCGGCGGGCATTGATTCGTGATGGTGCGGATGAAGCAAAGATACTGTTTGAATTTGATCATGAAAAACGTGGTAAGTCTTCGGTTGTTGTTGCGTTACGTTCTTCCGGTAAGCAGGTAGAATGTGATGGAGAGAAAATTGGACGATTGGCTGATTATATAGGGCTCTTTCCTTCGGTTATTTTTGCATCGGGTGATATCCAATTGATTCGTGGTGCTCCCGCCTTACGTCGACGATTTTTGGATCTGCATCTTTCGTCACTGAATCGAAATTATCTAAAGGTTCTTCAGGTTTTTCATAAAGCGTTGCAGGAACGAAATAGCCTCCTAAAGACCCATGGTGATGAGGCACAGCTGGAGGCTTTCGATGCGCAATTGATTCCAGCGGGTGTTGATTTGATCAAGATGCGGCAAAAAGCAGCCGTGGCTTTAAATGAGCAACTGAATTTGTTTTATGAGGCGTTGTCGGAAGGAAAAGAAAGAGCGGGGTTTATTTATCGTGCGAATGCAGAAGCGGATACGGAAGAATCTTTTCGAAAAATGTTGGAAGGAAGCCGAAAGCGAGATCAGGCAACAGGGATCACCCAACGAGGCCCACATAGAGATGATTGGCTCTTTCAACTGAAGGAAAAGGATGCTTTGACTTATGGATCGGAAGGCCAGCAGCGCGGAGTCGTTTTGGCGCTGAGATTTGCGCAGCTGAAGGAATGTCGTGAAGGGACAGGCATTTCGCCATTGGTTCTGGCAGATGATGTTCTGGGTGAATTGGATCCGATTCGTCGCAGCTATTTTTGGGAGTCTATCGATTCGAATGTTCAGGTTTTTGCGACGGGGACAATCGTCCCTGAAGTCGTCGGAAAACGTTCTTGGTCGGTTTTCAATGTTTGTGATGGCAGTTTCACGCCAGAAGGTGATTTCTGAAAAGACGACAGATTCTATTAAAAAATAGAGTGGAGCCTAGCATATTATTATTTTGATTTTTAATAGAGCTTCTTAGTTTTTCTTTTGACCTGTTCCATCTGACGGGTGAGAACTCTATCTTATGATCCCTCTTGAAGATTATTTTGAAGACATGATTGGTAAGGCCCAGAGAGGCCTTGGTATTGCAGATGAAGATATCGCTAGGCAAGCAGGTGTTACGCTGGAAGAATTGAATGCGGTCAAAAATGGCGAATTTATCGAAGAAGTGGTTCGTAAAGTCGCGCCAGTCTTAAAACTGGGAGCCGATCAATTGGTGGCCAGTGGAAAGAAATCGTGGTATCCGGAACTTCCGGAAACATTTGATGGTTTTTTATCTTTCAATACACCTTTTGAAGATATGCATGTGAATGCTTATCTGGCCTGGGATCCCGCCACAAAAGAAGCGGTGGTTTTTGATTCGGGAGCAGATTGTCAGGGAATTTTGGATGCGATTAAAGAGAATGGTCTAAAGGTTAAATACATTCTGTTAACGCATTGCCATACAGATCATGTAATCGATCTTCCGAAATTGCGTGAAGTTACCGGAGCACCTGTTCATGTGAATGCGAAGGAATCGAGCGATGAAGATTTTCCGGATAATGTGGAGGTCTTTGATGAGGGAAAAGAATTTCAAGTTGGTTCTTTGTTTATTCGGACATTGTTGACGAGTGGGCATGCTGCTGGAGGGACGTCCTTTGTGATTTCCGGTTTAGCGCAACCGGTAGCTATTATCGGAGATGCGATTTTTGCCGGTTCTATGGGAGGTGGTATGATCTCTTATGAGGACGCAATGAACAACAATGTGGAGAAGCTTTTGCCGCTTCCCGGAAATACTATTTTGGCAAGTGGTCATGGTCCGTTGACAACTGTCGAACAGGAAAAAATGCATAACCCATTTTTCACCTGATTCTCTAAAAATTAACCCCTAATCGTAGAAAAATATTATGTCAGAAAAAATTGGATTCGTTGGTGTTGGTCGGATGGGAGCCAATATGGCTCGTCGTTTAAAAGACTGTGGCTATGATGTGACCGCTGTCTATGATGTTTATACAGCTGGCGCAGAGGAGCTAGCAAGTGAACTGGGCTGTGAAGCCTGTCAGGAACTTTCCCGAGTAACAGAGTTAGCAGATGTCATTTTTACCGTTGTGACAGATGACGCTGCGATGCTTTCTATCTTTGCTGAAGATGGTTTGCTAAAAGGCGCTGATGGAAAGACTTTTGTGAATTGTGCGACAATTTCTCCAGCGACCCATCTCATTGTGGAAGCAGCAGCTGAAAAAGTCGGCGCCAAAACTCTCGAGGGTTGCATGGCTTCAAGTATTCCTCAAGCCAGAGAGGGGACGCTTTATCTTATGTGTGGAGGAAAGGAAGAGACATTTAAAGCAGTGGAACCAATCTTAGAACAATTGTCCTCTTCCATGCGATATGTTGGCAAGAGTGGCGAGGCGGCCAAGGTAAAGGCGTTGGTCAATATGGTGATGAATATCAATACGGCTGCTTTGGCAGAGGGTTTGGGTATTGGGGATGCCGTTGGTCTCGATCTTAATATGCTGAGAGAAGTCTTTTCACAGACGGGCGCTAACTCGAACGTTTTGAAGACAGATGGCGAAGATATGCAGATTCGCGATCATGAGTGTTATTTTTCGGCAGCTCATGCGGCAAAAGACAGTGGCATTGCTCTCGAATTGGGTGAAAGCACTGGTTTAACCCTTCCATTGGCTGCTGCAACGAAAGCTCAGTATGATCGTATGGTGGCAGAAGGTCTTGGTGATCTGGACAAGTCCGGTATCGCAGAACTGACATTCAAGGGTCGCCACGCGGGTTGATCATTCATTGGTTCATAAATTCAAAAACACTTACGATGAAAAAAAATACCCCAAAAATCGTTCATATGGCGAATCTCTGGTCCTTGGTGGGTTATCCACCCAAAAAGAAAGAATGGGACATAGAGCGCAAAATTGCGGCAATTAAAGAGGCCGGCTTTGATGCGATTACGACTTTGTTGACGCCGAAGTTGGCTCGATTGGCTAGAAAATATGACCTCGGTGTTGTCGGTTTTTTCTCCTCTGCCAAAATGAATGAGTTTCGCGGTTTTCTGGAGAGTCAAAAGAAAGCCGGCGCCTACGATATCAATGTGCAATTGGGAGACCATGATACGACAACGGAACGAGCGGTTGCCTTGGCTGTTCGTTTAATGGAGGAGAGCAAGAAGTTAGGTGTGCGCGCGTCGGTTGAGATTCATCGTGATACGTGCACCGAAACACCAGAGAAAACGTATGCTTTGGCCGATGGGTATCGCAAGAAAACGGGAGAACTACTTTCGATGACCCCCGATTTTTCGCATATTTCTGTGGTGAAACATCTGGCTCCGAGTAATTTTACCGAGCGTATCATTGAACGAAAGAATCTGGTCCAGTTCGCTCCGCAGATTCATTTCCGTCCTTTCAATGGACACCATTGTCAGGTGCCGGTGACGGATGGGAAGGGTCGTCTGACTCCAGAGGTGAAAGACTGTTTAGTGTTCCTTGAGGATTTATTCCGAGTCTGGTTAAATGGGCGATATGGTCATGAACAGTTATATGTTTGCCCGGAAATGGGTCCAGTGCGAGGTGGGTATAATTTTCATTCTCTGCCAAATAGCTGGGAGGAGGCGATTGTTCTTCGTAAACAGATTGATAAGGTCTGGAAGAAGGTGGTTAAGTCTCTATAAACGATAAATAGCTTTCAGTTTTTTCAAGAGGTGCGCAGTGTTTGGTACTCGCACCTCTTTTATTTTTATCGAATAGCACGATGACTTTTGAAATATGGCAGTGGTTGCTTTTAGCTTTGGCGACCGCGATTGTTGGCATGTCCAAAACGGGTATTCCAGGATTGGGTATTCTTTCAATAGCGATCATTTTTAATTTATTGCCAGGGAAGGAAAAGGAAGCAACGGGCTTAGTGCTTCCTCTGCTGATCTTTGCGGATTTATTTGCGGTGTTTTTTTATCGGCGCCATGCGGAGTGGAAGTATTTTTTTCGGCTTTTTCCATGGGCTGCTCTGGGGGTCTTTGCCGGTTATTTTGCGTTAAAATATATCAACAACGATCAGGCGAGATTGTTGATAGGGGTGATTTTACTGGTTATGCTGGGAGTGCATTTTGGGCGAAAATTGAAAGAGGCAAAATTGGAAGAAAAGATTGTTGAGAGCGGAATCTGGTTTGCTCCTTTCATGGGAATTGCCGGTGGATTTGCCACGACAGTTGCCAATGCAGCGGGTCCTATTATGATTCTTTATCTTTTGGCTATGCGATTGCCCAAAATGGCATTTATGGGCACGGCTGCGGTTTATTTTCTGATCTTGAATACGTTTAAGGTCCCCTTTTTGGTTAATCTGGATTTGATCAATGTGGAGAGTCTGGTCATAGATCTTTATTTGGCTCCTGCCATTTTAGTGGGAGCTTATGTAGGAAGAAAGATTATCCATGTGGTGGATCAGGTTTTATTTGAAAGATTGGCTCTCATTTTAACCTTATTGGCTGCGCTTAAGCTTTTCTTTTAAGTAAGAAGGTGGCATTTTTTCAGAATGGCCCGTTCATCAGTCCGTCAGCAATGGAAAGCAAAGCTTGAAGGAAAGGAGGTCTCTTCAAGTGTCAGTCCGTGGGAGACTAAACAGGGAAACTCTTTTGAAGGACAGGTTTTAGGGATTGATCCTAGTTTGCGTGGAACAGGTTTATCTCTCATTGAATTTAAAAAAGGAAAATCCCCTATCATGCTTCGTTGTCAGACGGTGAGGATGAGGCCAAAGGTATCGCAAGCGGATTGTCTGGGAGAAATTTTTCGATCGGTGACATCCTTTCTCGATGATTTTCCGGTTGATCATGTGGCTTTGGAGGAGACGATTTATGTGCAAAATTTTCAGACGGCGCAAATATTGGGAGCAGCTCGAGGGGCAGCTATTGCAGCGGCGGCTGTTCGAGATAAACCTATTTTCGAGTATGCTCCACTGAGGGTGAAACAAGCAGTTGTCGGAGTAGGCAGAGCGAGCAAGGAGCAAATGGCAAAGACGGTTATGTCGCATCTCGGGCATGGAAGAGCATTAGCTTTTGATGAGGCAGATGCCGCGGGAGTCGCTTTGTGCCATGCTTTTACTTGGAAGGGATGATGAATGTGGAAAAAGAAGTTCACTATGTTAGTTTGTTCCAATTCATCTTCCTTATTTGATACTTTTGAGGTAGTTGTTAAGATCAAAAAAAGCCTCTTTATTTAAAAGAGGCTTTGTAAAAAAAGGTTCGTTAGGATTTGGCTAACCGGTGGGCTCTGATGGAGCCAAAGTCTCTGGATTTTCTTTAGAAGAACCAAACAAGATACGGAAAGAACGCCACGAGACAAAAATCCCGAGTAGAAGCATGGCAAAACTGGTGCCTCCAATCAAATTGTAAACGCCGTTGTCCTTAGCCATGAGGAAAAGAGCGACAAGTGGCATGAGAAGCATGGCGATAGCCGGGATAAGCGCGAAACCGGATTTGATACTGTTTTTGCGTAGGAAAACAGTGAAGGTGATCAATGCGAGAGCAGCCAGTAATTGATTGGTTGAGCCAAAGAGTG
>JANQKU010000231.1 GCA_028280955.1 Opitutaceae bacterium | reverse complement strand
TTCTAACCGGAAAAGGTGGCTCCGGCTCAAGAGAGGAGGATTTATATAAAATCCGGGATTGTGAGTCGTCGCACCAATCAAACGAATATTCCCCTCCTCAACATCCGGCAAGAGAAGGTCCTGCTGCGATTTGTTAAAACGGTGAATCTCATCGATAAAGAGAACCGTCTGTGCCTCCGGCATTTTTCGAGCCAGACTGAGAATTTCGCGCAGTTCACCGACATTCGACATCACTGCATTGACCCGAACAAACCGACTTCCGGTTTCGGCTGCAATCGCCTCGGCAATACTTGTTTTTCCGCAACCCGGAGGACCATAAAACAACAAACTGCCAAAACGATTGCTCTTGATCAAACGCGGCAGTAAACTCTCTCCCTCCAGAATATGATCCTGCCCAACGACTTCGGATATACGTCGCGGACGCATCCGCGCTGCCAGCGGTTTGTGCATGGCCTGCTCTCCCTTCACTGGAGACTCCCCACCTGCTTTTTTATCCACATCTATAAAAAATTCGCTTTGATCCATCCTATATCAGCCAAACCTGAGAACCTATTTAAACCGGTTCATTTTAATTTTTAAAGCATTCATTTTCTATCTGTGGTATAAGAGCCTCGCATACTATAAAATGAGGGGATTTTTATCACAACACCGGGCACCACTCTTATGGATTCTTTTTCCTGTTATGCTGGGCTATGCAGCTGCCCGAAACCACCTCATCGAAGTATCATTTCTCCAGATACTTCTCTCCCTTTTTCTTATCTCAGTCAGCCTGGTTATCTCCACTTCATCGCGACCTCTCAAAAAAAGGCTCTGGGGGTTTTCTTTCTTCACGGCTCTTTTTCTCACCGCAGCAGGGTATTTTCAGTTCTGCAACAAATACCCCAATCGATGGGATCAGCTGCCACCCCGCGAAGCTGTCCTTACCATAGAACTGAATCGGCAATTTAAGCCGACCAGCCATGCCACCTTGATCAGAGCTCTGGCAACTATTCACGAAGCACCCACGCATCTCTCCGATCTTATCGATCAACGCATTTTCGTCACATTTACCAAGCCTAAGGACATAGCTTCTCTCTCTAGGTCCATGCATCTCCAACTCAAAGGAATCCTGACCAAACTAACCCAACCTCATTCTCAACAAACCTTCAATCGCTACCTACTGAATCAAGGTGTTCATTTTACTCTGACTAGAGGAAAAGTACTTTCCGTCAAAAAAGAGCCCTCCTTTCTGCAACGGTTTTATCAAGTTCAGTTTCAAAATTTCTCAGAAACCTTACGCATCGGACTTCCTCTTCCAAACGAACATGCGGCTATCTATGCCGCCATGCTTCTTGGCCATAAAGCGGAGTTAACAAAATTACAAAAAACTACCTTCATTCAAAGCGGGACACTCCATCTTTTCGCCGTCAGTGGTTTGCACATCGGTGTTATAGCGCTCTGTCTCTACAGTCTCCTGGCCCTCTTGCGTATTCCTCCAGGCATTGCATCAATCATCGGGCTATCTCTCCTCTATCTCTTTGTCTCCATCATCGGAAATCCACCCTCAGCAGAACGAGCCTTCCTCATGATTGCTCTTTTTTGGATAGCCTTTCAAATCCATCGACCCATCAACCCATTGGCCTCTCTTTCAGTCTCAGCCCTCATTGTGCTTTTGCTTCGCCCGTGGCAACTCTTCGACGTCAGCTTTCAGTTCTCCTACACCGTCGTTTTCTCCATTATTCTCTATGGTATCCCTCTTGCCCAAAGATGGACCGCCAAATGGAAGCCATTTTCAATGTTACCCCTTGAATGCTGGAAATGGAGACACCACATTGTGCAAACAGTTGGAAAAGTAATGCTTGAAACAACCGCCATCAGCCTTTCCGCCATTCTCATTTCAATTCCCTTAAGTATCACCTACTTTGAGATTTTTTCACCACTTGCCTTACTCATCAACATCGCCCTCATTCCCATCGCCTCTTTAGTCATTACCAGTGGCATCCTATCCATCACTTCAGGAATCATCGGCCTCTCCTTTCTCACCAGCCTTTTTAATCATTCCGCTCATCTGCTCCTATGGTTGATGGACTTCATCACATCTACTGCCGTTACTATTCCCGGCTCGTTTTGGCAAGTTGACTACAAAATATCATGGATCGGGACAGCCTCTCTTGTTATTCTCTGCAGTTCTATTCTAATCGGGCATCTGATGAGATGGAAAAACTCTACTACCTTCTATATCCCCTTTCTCATTCTTGGTCTCACTCTCATTTTTGGGGTGACCTTTCATTTTTAAACCGACAAAAATAACTATTATGAAAAGTGCCTATGAACTCGCGATGGAGCGACTGAATGAATCCGATCCTAATGATGGCGTTGCCTTAACAAACGAACAAAAACAACGCCTCGAAGAAATTGAGACGATCTACAAAGGTAAAATAGCGGAACGAGAAATTTTCCTTAAGCAAAAACTCGATGCTGCTTTGGCCAATCAGGACCATACAGAAGCCGATTTACTCAGAACTCAGATTGCCAACGAACATATCCGGCTTGAAGAAGAAAGAGACGAAAAAAAGGAAAAAGTCCGCCAGGAAGCTCGTGACAAATAAAACTAAATGAGACTATTCTTCTGTCTCACCCGGTTCTCCCGCTCTCTTAACAGAAATACCCTGTTCCTCAAGTTTTTCAGAAGGATCAGAAAATTTGTTAATTTCTGATTCCGAGACTTCTCCCGTGTAACCTTTCGCTCTGGTTCGCACGACTGGTCGAGTCATTCCTCTTTGGTATTTTTGTAAAAGATCCTTGAATTCATTCTTTCCCAATTCGGGGATCTTCGCTTCCTTTCCTGAAAGTGAAACCAGATTCTTGGGAATAACCCGATATTTCTTGTTTCTGAACTGAACAAAGTCTTTATTCTTGGACTCTGTCACACGAATCATCGATCGCTTACCGTCCATGGAAGCTACCTTTTTATCCAGATGATAAACCTTAGTACGCTTATCTGAAATATTCGGAACCTTTCGAACGTTTTCTGAAGAGTGATGCTTTTCGATACTCGGTGCCACCACACGCCGACTGAGATCGGTCTCTGTTGGATCTTTTCCGAACAGATAAACAATCCCAAAGAAGCATTGGCAAAGGATCAAACTGGCCAAAAAACGACTCATTTTACTCACAGTAGCTCTCTCAGTTCTCATCGCAAGAGGGAAAGTAAATAAGTCCAACCTCTCCAGCTTTCTTCCTTTCCCATCTGGAAGATCACTCGATAGAAAGATGACTCTTATGTATTAGATAAAAATAATGGGCAGCATGATAAGTATAGAGCGTTGAAGCCGGTAATCCACTTTCCTCAAAAGGAGATGGAAGTTCAGAGATAAGCGTCATTCCTAGATCTTCCACCGCTTGCTCAATATAGTGGTTTGTATACGCATCATTCGCCCCAAAAATTTCGTATATCCTTATCTCCTTATCTTTGGAAATCTGATCTTTAAACTGATCGTAGTGAAAATCGGTCAACAACCAGACAAAATTCTTAATTTTAGTATCATACTGCCTCTCCAATTCAGCCCGCATTTCTTTGCGAGACCTTTGGTGCTCCCCAGATAAAACCTGTGTATCGAATTTCCAAAGAAAGGACCCTAACGGAAATAATGTCACAATAATAAGGATACATGATACCATCACTTTTACTTTGGGATATCTGCTAAATCGAGCAAGAATCTCAAAAATTGCATAGCTGGCACATGAAGCAAGAATCGGAATGGTGAAAGAAAAGTTTCGCTCAAAAAACACTGGCTTTGTTGAAAAATAAACGATCAGCAAAAAACAAAGGCCCATCACAAAAAAGTTATAATATTGATTTCTCCTAAAGCACAGAAGCCAACCGATAATTGCCATCAACAGAAACACCCCCGCTCCAATTGCCTCAAAATACTGCCATCCATACAGAGCCTTTTCCAAAAAATTTCCATTAACAAGGCCATGAGGTCTATGAACACTCCCATATTGAGAAAAAAGGCTCATCACTCCACTCACGTATGCTGACCAGTTAACCAGGATATAGGGGACTCCTGCGATAAATCCGATAATCAGACCACTCACTTCCCAACACCCCCATTTTATCCATACTCTAATCCCCTTTTTCCACTGTCGCAAAACAACTATCACCGGTAGGATCAATAAGACCAGAAAGGTAATTTTTGCAGCGATCAAAAAACCAATCAATCCTCCAACCACAAAAAAACCTATATTTCTAGGTGATTCATATAATTTCGCTGTCATGAAAACCACTAACAGAGACAGCATTCCGACAAAACTTTCCGCCCGGGCATAAAGACTATCCTGAAACAGAAGCGGAAAAACAGCAACAATCCATGAGGCCACCATACCCACTTTATGCGAGCCAAATAAAGTTCGCCCCAAAACAAACGTCATCAAAATAACACCAACGTGAAAAAACGCACTGATATAGCGCAAAACAGATAAAAGCTCTACATCGATTCCCAATAGTTCGAGCACAGGCATGACAACCTTAACAATTATCGCCGATACGATAAAGTAGGAAGAAAAATTGTACAGATCATATTTAAAATGATCTGGTAGATCCGCTGATATAAAATTGGTATCCCAAACTCCGGATTTAAAAATATTTTCAATGATCTTAACAGGAATCATTTCGTCCGGATGCCAATAATTCAGCCCCCCGTCAAAACGAAGAAAAACATAAGCCATACAGGCGATAACGACTAACCCACAACTTATTTGCCATTGCCTGTCACCGTTGATGAAAGATCCCATAACGAACTAATTGCTTAAGTTGATTCTCAGCGCCCATAATGAAGAACCTTGAAGTCTTCATTTTCTATCACCGTTTCAAGGAACTTCATTTGTCCCTCAAACTTCGGGAAAAAGGCATCTCCTTCCACCACTCGTTTCACCACAGATAAATAAACCTCTGACCATAGGCCCATCGTCTGCCGATAGATCTCGCCACCTCCTGCCACAACAAGCTCATCCACGTCTGTAACCTGATTCAATTCAGATAGATCTCTGATAACCGTTACCCCCTCATACAAAAAGTTGCCTCGGCTTAAAACAATTGTCCGACGCCCGGGTAATGGTTTTCCAATGGATTCAAACGTCTTTCGTCCCATCAGGAGCGTTTTGCTCATCGTGATTTTTTTGAACCACTTGAATTCTCCCGGGAGGTGCCACGGGATCTCATTTCCACTTCCGATTACTCGGTTTTCGGACATGGCAGCTACCGCTATATATCTCATCGCACGCATTCTTTCAAAACTGTCTTATCCCCAAACGATATACTTTACCCCCATGATACCGAGATAAATAAACACAATCGTCTTCAAATGGGTCAGTGACACTTTTGTTCCCAAAAAAATGCCAAACTTCAAAGCAACGACCACTGGCAAAATCACCACCAAATAGAGAACAAAAATAGTGCTAATATTCTCTCCCGTAACGCCCACAAAACACAGACGCATGACGGCCGTTGTCAGATAAACAGATGCCATCACTGCTTTTGTCTTATTCAAATCCCAATTCTTTGAGTAGACATAGGCGACAACCGGAGGACCTCCCATATTAAAGCCGCCTGCCAACGTTCCACTCATTAAACCGACCGGAAATTCCCAGTGCCTCGAAGCTTCCTTTTTTCGATTACGATTCAGGAAAAAATGATTGATTGGGATCAGCACAAAAAGCACTCCCAAAAGAAAAATGAGAAGTCTCTCGTCAAATACAACGACCATATAAACGCCTATGGGCACACCAATAGCACCTCCAGCCAGCATCGTTCTGGCCTCTTTCCAGGAAAACCCTCCTTTTCCTTTAGTCCAATAAAACGCGAGAATCATCACCGTCAGATTCATCAGAACCATAAAGGTAACCGCATCTTTAAAACCAAGCAGTGATGGCATAAGAGTCATCGCCACTAAGCTGAAGGCAAACCCCAGAAAGCCCTGCACCAGGCCACTGACAATGAGTAAAGTCAGGATGAGGAAAAATTCAGCCGAAAGAAGAGAAGCGATCGATTCCATTTAAGATAATGAGAAATCTTTAAGAGACCGTCTTAAAAGTCTAAATAAATGATGGTGCATGCTGAAAAAGAAACCGCACAAGGCGTGCTCACTTCGTAGCACACTGGAAGTGCGTAAGCAGTGAGCCAAGACAGTGAATTTCTTTTTTCGGCTGCATCCCCTTAGGACAGATGCCTTTATCTCCATCAGTTGCCTTCCATTCAAACAGAGGGGCTTGCAAAGCCCGATCTGTTCGAATACGCCTTGCTGAATGGAGTAAATGCACCCTGCCATCTTTATTTATTCTTTTTAGACAGTCTCTAACTCATCCAACGGCCAGATAGGACGAGTCAGCTTCGTATAAGGAAGTGTATCCAAATCATCCGAACAGGGTCCTATTGTTTTAATATAATAATGATCATCACTGATTTTTTTGTAAGCCTGCCGATAAGCCACCGCCGATTTCACATTGATCGCCTGAAACATTGCCGGATCAATTCCCTGGCTTCTCCACTGTCCTAAATCAAAGGGCGGTGTCGCCACTGTCGTCAGCATGATCAAAATCCCCTTATGTCGAACCACCACGGTAGGCCCCATTTCGATCACCAAACCTGCCATCGAAGCCAAATGGCTGTGAGGGTCCTCCAAGGTAAAATGCCCATCCGAAACGCTGACCAGCTCCAGATCCAGCGTTATCGGCTCAGACCCTAATTCTCCGCTCTTCCCTCCAATCGATAAATTTGTCACAGAACCGATTTCTTTTTCCTTTAAAATTTCAACCGCTTCAGCATCGGCCAGAATAACACCCGCCGATTGAATCGATGAGGCAACCAACGCCTTTAAGATCTCAGTATTATCACCTGGGGTTCCACCACCGATATTATCCGCTGGTTCGACCAAGATTGCAGGATAACGACCTTTCTTTAAGATTTCATCGATCGCGACATCGATAGGATAGGCTTCATTAGGTTTCTTTCTTACCTGGATCAACGTCTTCTGCAATTCATCAAACGCTCTTTCAACCGCTTCCGATGAGCCCTCTTTTGCCACGATTGAAAAAGTCAGCCCCGTCTCCGGCATATCAGCATTGGGAAATCCTGCCATGATATTGACCACCCAAATAGCTTCTTCTATTTCTTCAATTCGCCGGGCACACGCTTCCAGGGATTTCATCGGTTCATCTGCTGTCCCAGATAACGTTGCCGCAAAAAGATGCCGGGAATGTCTCTGCGAAGTCACTGGCCAGATCCCAGTCTTAAAAGCGGAAACGAGGAGTTCCGTGGAAGCTGCCGCCGCTTCAAAGGCATCCGTATGCGGGTTCTCATGATAGGCATACAAACAATTGGAATACTCCGCCATCACAGGTGTATAATTTACATGTAAATCCAGCACACCAAAAACAGGTATCGGCCTTTTCGCCAGTTCGCGAACGCGCTTGAGCATCTCACCCTCCACATCATCATAAGAGCTCGAAACCATCGCACCATGAAGGACGAGAAAAACTGCATCTACCTCATCCACCAAGCGATCCCCTACTCTTTCGGTAAATTCCTTCCAGAAATCTTCAACCACTTCGTCCGCCACCATTCCGGAGGGACGTGATCTCAGCATAACAGTCGGAATAATCTCCCAGTCCTGATGTTGGGCAACCTCCAGAAATCCGGATATCGAGGCCCGATCACCCTGAAAAGCCAACAACTGGTCTCCCGTAAATTTCTCAAACTCCGCCAAAGGCGTCTCATTTTTGAGAAACGTATTTGTTTCATGAAAAATACCGGCAAGAACAATTTTTTTTGACATAAGAAAAAATGAAGTAAAGCCCGACTGGGCGACTAATCGTTCAGGAAGTCTGTATCTTTATGATAAATACAAACATCCATCATTCCTGATTCATTACGGCGATACAATCGACCTCAAATTGAACAACCCCCAGGCATCGTGTCAGCGTCGTCCGCGCAGGATAGGGAGCCTTGAAAAATTCCTTATAGATTTCATTAAACTCTGCTACATGCTCATCACTCTTCACATAATTTCGAGTCTGGATCACATCATCAAGACTGCTACCCACATCTTCCAAAATCTTTTTCAGATTCTCAAAGGAACGGCGAACCTCTCCGGCAAACGTATCACTGACGATTTTTCCCGTTTTATCAACAGAAGCCTGCCCTGACACATAGAGCATATCACCGACTTTGACAACCGGACTGAATGGGAGATGAGACACTGGAGTGCCTTCTTTTCTAGGATATTCGACTTTCATAAATGTATAGACAGGTAACGTTCAATCTCAGTTATCACAGCCGGGAGAACTTGACTTCCCTTGCTGCGAACGGAGAGTAGATAACCGCTTATCCCTGTCAAGAATGCAGCCTAGACATGATCATCGATTGCCACAATCACATCGGAACAGAACTCCTCTTTTATCTCCACGGTGACTATCCCTATGGGCAAGATATCCCCGCGTTGCTTGAGCGCCGGGCCTCCTCCAGAATCACGCATTGGATCATCTTTCCTTTCGTCACCAACCTTTCTTGCAAAATCTCCGCATTGATCGATGGAGAAGTCGAGTATCCGGAACCTCTCGAGCACATTCCTTATGCTTATGAGAATCGCCGGCTGCTGACCGAAGTCTATCATTACTTTCCTGAACATTCGAAGCAATTTCTCCCCTTTGCCATCGTCGACCCTTCTCGTTCCGTGCAGGAACAAGTCGCTGAACTGAGAAAATTGAAAGAACACTATCCTTTTTACGGACTGAAAATTCAACCAACTATCATCCAATCACCCATCACCGCTTTAAATGATGCCGGCAAAGCCTTCGTCGATCTGGCTCGGGAATGGGATATCCCCTTCCTCATCCATTCCAGCGTGGGTGATGATCCCTGGTCACAAGTCGAAGATATTCTGGATATCGCCGAAGCGAATCCGGATGTCCGCTTCTGCCTAGCTCATAATTGCCGCTTCGATAAACCCGGTCTGGATCGAATGGCCTCTCTCCCCAACACCTGGTTTGACTGCTCCGCTCACATCATCCACTGTGAATCCGTAACTAGAAGACTGCCAAATGTGGCTTCCGGTGATCGTTTGTTCAAAAGCGACTACACCAACCCCTCCCAGGTGCTCCACGATCTTTATCAGGCTTATCCAGATCGGCTCATGTGGGGCAGTGATTCTCCCTTCTACAGTTGGGTTTCTCTGGAAGGAACCATTCCCTTCGCCCTGAAAAGCAGCTACGACAGAGAAGTCGACTGCCTTTACGATTTACCGGAAGAAGCCATCCAGAAAATAGCTGGCGCCAATATTCTGAATTTTCTCAACCATGGCGACGAATCCATTCTCTCTTAGCAATCACACTGCCCTGGTTACCGGATCCAGTATGGGAATCGGTCGAGCCATCGCCCAAGGCATTCACGATGCTGGAGGCAACGTCATCCTGCACGGTTACGAAAAAGAATGTGAAAATCCCATTTCGGGCAGCGAGTACATCTGCTGCGATCTATTGGCAGAAGACGGTCTGCAAAATCTCATTGACCAAGCCTTTGCCAGTCAGCCTGACCTTGACCTTCTCGTGGCCAATGCCGGTGATTGCCTGAACGCTCCCTTTCTCGAAATGACGAAAGACAGATGGGATCGAACTATGCAGCTGAACCTCAAAGGAAACTACTTTCTCATCCAGGCCTTTGCCAAACGTTTGGTTTCTGAAAATCGCCAAGGCGCTGTCGTCATCACCGGTTCCGTCAATGGATTTCAGGCAGAAATGGATTCCTCCGCTTACGATATCTCCAAAGGAGGCATTGTCATGATGATCCGCGGCCTAGCCATGGAGCTGGGGCATCTCGGCATCCGGGTAAATGGTATCGCCCCGGGCCTCATCTACACGGCAAAAACTCGTCCTGGGATTGCAGGAACTCCAGGCAAAGAAGCGCACTTCGGACGAAAAGTTTTATTGGGACGAATTGGAGAGACCGAGGAATGTGCTGGCGCAGCCGTTTTCCTCCTTTCGCAAGCCGCTTCTTATATTACAGGTGAAATAATCGTGATCGATGGCGGCCTTACCGTTTCTCAGATTGGTTCCATTCCCTCTTAAGGACGACAATATTTCATCCATTTCAATAAGTCAGAATAATACCCTCTGTTATTGTTTAGACTGATAAAATCCGAATGAATAGACTCGTTTACAGCGATAGATCTGTTACGCTAACCTAGATCATGATTCTGAACCTCTCCAGATTACCATGAGCAGTTCGAAAATTTGTCTATTATACTGACAATGCTACTCCAATGAACTCCCACATCTATCATTCCGCCGTATTCAACATGGCCTGTAAGCAGTTCGACAGAGCTGCGAATATCCTCCAAATGGATACAAAATTGAGACAACGCGTCAAATTACCGAAACGTTGCATGGCTGTTTCCTGCCCTGTTCAACTCGATAATGGTGAAGTCGTTATTTACGAAGGCTTTCGCGTTCAACACCACCTGACAATGGGTCCTACTAAAGGAGGCCTGCGTTTTCACCCGAAAGTTGATTTGGGAGAAGTCGCGGCTTTAGCCATGTGGATGAGCTGGAAATGCGCTTTGGTCGGGCTCCCCTATGGTGGAGCCAAGGGAGGAATCAGTGTTGATCCTCAAAAACTCTCACTCTCTGAGCTGGAACATCTTTCCAGGCGTTACATGCAGGAGATGATCCCCTTCGTTGGTCCCAACACAGATGTGATGGCTCCTGACATGGGAACTAACGAACAAGTGATGGCCTGGATGATGGATACCTACTCCAATCACATTGGCAGCAGCGTACACGCTATCGTGACAGGTAAGCCTGTAGGCATCGGAGGTTCCCAAGGGCGGCGAGAAGCCACTGGCCATGGGGTCGCCTATCTCACCAAAAGTTATATGAAAGATCTCGGTATCAAACCGAGTGAAGCCACCGTCGTCATACAAGGATTTGGTAATGTCGGCTCTGAGGCAGCCATCGCTTTCAACAACTTCGGAATGAAAGTAATCGGCATCAGTGATGTCAGTGGTGCTTATTACAACAAAAACGGCATAGACATCAAAGCTGCTCTACAACACACGGCAAAAAATTTAACCCTGGAAGGTTGGAAAGAGGCAGAATCTATTACCAACGCTGAGTTACTGGAGCTCAAATGTGATGCCCTCGTTCCCGCCGCCCTCGAGCAAGTCATCAATAAAGAAAATGCGGCAAAGATTCAGTGTCGCATTCTCGCGGAAGCAGCCAATGGACCTACCACAAATTCCGCAGATACTACCCTCTCCAAGCGTGACGACGTCACTACCATCCCTGACATCCTCTGTAACAGTGGTGGCGTGATCGTTTCTTATTTCGAATGGGTCCAGGATCTGCAAAGCACTTTTTGGACACGTGAAGAAGTTATCCAGAAACTTTACAAAGTCCTGGATCGCGCCAAACAACAAACCGAAGAACAAAAAACGAAACTAAAAGTCTCCCGGAGAGAAGCTGCCTTGACGCTGGGTATTCATCGCGTTGCAGAGGCAAAACGGATACGTGGTCTCTTCCCTTAACAAATCAATTACTGAGAACAACCACGAGCCTCGACTGCCCAACGACCATCGACGCGACCATCTCTCAGTAAGACAACCTTGTCAGCCAGGTTGAGCACCGGGCAGACATGTGCGGTAACAAAGGTAAGCTTATCGCCAATCTGCAACGCATCCACATCAGAGCCAGTGGCAAAACCATGTTCTTCGCTGAAATGAGAAATAATGATGTCCCGGCCATCTTGGGCAAAAGCCGTTTGTCCCTCCGGTGTTTTGTCACTGCTGAACACCTTTGAACCTGCATCAATGAGAGCCAATCCCGCTTCCGGCTTATCGATCACCGTGGCCAGAACGGTCAGGGAAACCTGATCCCAAGTCATTGTCTTTGCCCGGACAGCCAGGGAATGATCACCGAAAACATAAGAACCCGGTCGAACCGCATCGACACCTAGAAGGGTTGCCATACAAGCCCCCGTCACACTGCACCCCGGCCATATTTTCAGATCTTCATTGCCGATTAACTTTCGTATTTCAAGCAACTGTTCCAGAACCTCCCGACAAACTGTTTCCCTGTCTTCACCTGCCCTTTTATACGCATGCCCCTCATGGGTATAGATACCATGCAGTTTTAAATGCGGCAGATCCTCGATGATCTTCGCTAATGCAACGCCTTCTTCTTTCGTCCGAGTCCCCTCTCTCACCAAGCCCGTATCAATCGCCATGATTACCGGAAGGGTGAGATCGACCCCAGCCAGAACAGCCTCCAGAGCCTGCGCCTGCCCGGCACTCGTCACACCGACAAACAGCTCATCTAACTTTTCGGAAAGCGCTTTTAAACGAGGACCCTTCAACGGATCCACAATGGAATGCGCAACAAAAACCGATTTTACCCCGGAAGGAAGCAACGCTTCGGCCTCACTGATCTTGGCACAGGTCAAGCCGGCAGCGCCGGCAGCCAATTGCATCTTGGCGATCTCTACCATTTTATGGGTTTTGATATGCGGTCGCAATTCAACGCCATGCTCGCGACAAATCGTCTGCATGCGCTCAATATTCGCAACCGTCTTTTCGATATCTAAAACCAAACAGGGGGTTTCCACTTTCTTCCATTCTTCCATAACAAATTTTCTGGTTCTGTGTTTCTGAAGCTGTCTAAAGAGACCTCCCCCGCTTCATTGATCAAGCTATAACTTCTTAGACCGCAATCGGCGCTTTGATCGTTGGATGAGGGTCATAATCGGTTAATTCAATATCCTCAAACTTGAAGGCAAAGATATCCTTAACTGCCGGATTCAATTTCATCTTGGGCAGGGGTCTGCATTCACGGGATAACTGCAGTTTCGCCTGTTCCACATGATTGGCATATAAATGCAAATCACCAAACGTATGGACAAATGTACCCGGTTTCAGATCACACACCTGAGCCACCATCATTAAAAGCAAGGCATAGGAAGCGATGTTAAACGGAACGCCTAAAAAGATATCCGCACTTCGCTGATACAGCTGACAACTGATCTCCCCATCGCAGACAAAAAACTGAAAGAGCGCGTGACAGGGAGGCAATGCCATTTTATCCACCTCGCCCGGATTCCAGGCGCTGACAATATGCCGCCGACTGTCCGGGTTTTTCTTTATCTGCTCAATCACCTGAGAAATTTGATCAACCGATCCGCCCTCAGCAGTTCTCCAGTCCCTCCATTGGGCACCATAAACCCGACCGAGATTGCCCTCTTCATCCGCCCATTCATCCCAAATCGAAACTTTATGCTTCTTCAGATAATTGATATTCGTTTCTCCCTTTAAAAACCAAAGCAGCTCATGGATAATGGACCGGGTATGCAGTTTCTTCGTCGTCAACAGAGGGAAACCATCATTCAAATCGTAATGGGCCTGCGCTCCAAAAACCGCGTATGTTCCGGTACCCGTTCGGTCCTCCTTAAATTTCCCGTTTTCCAGAACAAACTTCAGTAAATCACAATATTGCCGCATCGGGTATTAGCGTGCCTTTCAAATGCTATTTGTCGATGAAGAAGCTGCTTTTTCCCCAGAGACTGTCTTTAAAAGAATAAATAGGAGATGGTGCGCGCAGAGAAAGGAACATCACAAGGCGGTCCACTTTGTTGTGCACTAGAAGTGCTTAAAAAGTGAGCCAACACAGTGAGGTTCTTTTTTCGGCCGCATCCCTTTGGGACAGATGCCTTTATATCCATCAGTTGCGTTCCATTCGCACAGAAGGGCTGCTTCAGCACAATCTGTGCGAATGCGCCTTACTGAGTGGAGTAAATGCTTTCTGCCATCTTTATTTAGACTTTTAAGACAGTCTCTTAGACTCTTCGCTTGAGACGATAAGAGTATCCTGTCTCACTGAGGTCACCACCCCATTCAGATCGAACCATGAATCACTACTTCAGCGCCTTCGATTACATCCTGATGAGCCTTTACGCATTGGCTCTTGTCGGGATGGCCCTCTACCTCAAAAAGCGAGCCTCCGGAAGCCTCGATGATTATCTAATCGGTGGACGCAAAATCCCCTGGTGGGCGATCGGCATCTCCGGTACTGCCAGTTGGTTTGATCTGACCGGCACTGCCATCGTTACTTCTTTCCTCTTCATGGTCGGACCATTGGGTCTGTTCATCGAATTTCGGGGAGGTGTCGGCCTCGTTCTTCCTTTCATGATGATCATGATGGGCAAGTGGCACCGACGCTCCGGTTGTCTGACCATTGCTGAGTGGAACATCTTTCGCTTTGGTGACGGTTGGGGCGGACGCTTTGCCCAACTCAGTGCTGTTCTCGCCACTGTTCTGGGAACCATCGGCATGATCTCCTATCTCTTCTATGGGGTGGGGCAGTTTCTTTCGATGTTCCTCCCCTTCAGCCCTATGACCTGTGCTCTGCTCTTAATCGGCGTGGCATCGATCTACACCATGATCTCCGGTTTTTATGGGGTCATCTTCACCGATATGTTCCAGGCAGCCTTCATCTTTGCCGCAGCCATCTACATTTCTCTCAGCGCTTTTGGCCAGATCGAAAGCTTCGACATGATTTCCCGCGAAGCTGCTCTCATTACCGGCAATTCAGATTGGGGTAGTGCATCCCCCCAGTGGCATACCGATATGCCCAACGGATACAAAGCCTATGAATTCCTTCTGCTTTTCGCTGCCTTTTATCTCCTGCGCAATGTGATTGGAGGGCTCGGACTTGGCGCAGATCCGAAATACTTCGGAGCTCGTTCCGATCGTGAATGTGGCACTCTTTCCTTTCTCTGGGCCTGTGTCTTGACCCTCCGCTGGCCCCTGATGATGGGTATCGCCGTCATGGGAATCTTTCTAATGGGAGATCTCTTCCCCAATATGGAAGCCCTCCCCCATGCCTCTACTTTGATTAGGGAAGCCTATCCCGCTATAACCGCTACGGAATGGGGAACTTTGACCTCCAGCTTGGCCCACCAACCGGAGCAGTTTTCTCCGGAATTAATCCAATCGCTGCAGCAACTGCTCGGAACCTCCAATTTTGCCGAGAAGATAAAACTGCTGCACTACGAAGGAGGTGTGAATGCAGAACAAATCGTCGCTGCCGTATTAAAATTATCCATACCTCAAGGCTTCCGAGGACTGCTCTTCATTTCTCTGGTGGCCGCTTCCATGTCCACTTTTGATAGCAATATCAATCTCGCAACAGGGGTTGTCGTTCGCGACGTCTACCAAAAATATCTCCGCCCCAAAGCATCCACCAAAGAATTGATCTATGCCAGTTGGACCACGGTTGGTCTCTTGGTCCTCACGAGTTTCGCCTTTGCCACTACCATTCGAAACATCAACGATATCTGGGCCTGGATTGTCATGGGGTTGACAACCGGCTTGATGGCGCCGACCGTCCTGCGTTTTTACTGGTGGCGCTTCAATGGCTCCGGCTTCGGCATTGGAACCATCTCCGGTTTGATCGCTGCCCTTGTCCAGCGAACCTTTTTCAGGGATATCCACGAGCTCTGGGGTTTTGTCATTGTATTGGCTGTAGGGACACTGGGAACCATTCTCGGCGCTCTCCTGACCAAACCGACAGATCGAAAAGTCTTAACCATGTTTTATCTCAAGACTCGACCCTTTGGTTTCTGGAAACCCCTTAAAAAAGAGTTGGCAGCTGATGATCGTCTCAAAATGGAGAAAGAACATCGCAACGATGTCCTGGCAATCCCCTTTGCTCTTATCTGGCAGGTGGCCATGTTCATGACCACTATCCTCATTGTCATTCATAACTGGAATGCCCTCATCTATTCCCTCATTTTCTTCGCCACAGGAGGCATCGGCCTCTATGTTTTTTGGTATCGAAAATTACCCGCTAAAAACAAGTATGATCCTTAACTGATCGTACTCTGAATATTATAGAATAATTCTTCTCTTTAAATTGATCTCATGAAAACTCACCGCAAAGAACTCTGGTTCGATCTTCCCCAACGCCGTTACCTCATCAACATCACACCGGATGTCGCCAAAGAAGTCACTCTGAGTGGCGTCAAAGAGGGCCTTTGTCTTGTCAACGCCATGCACATCACCGCCAGTGTTTTTATTAACGATGATGAATCGGGCCTCCATACAGACATCGAAAAGTGGCTGGAAAAACTCGCTCCCGAAAAACCCCATAGTCAATACGCCCACAACGGCTTTGAAGACAATGCTGATGCCCATCTTAAACGAACCATTATGGGACGGGAAGTCGTCGTCGCCATCACGGACGGAAAACTCGACTTTGGCCCATGGGAACAAATCTTCTATGGAGAATTTGATGGGAAACGGAAAAAGCGTCTTCTGATCAAAATCATCGGTGAATAGTGAAAAAGCTTACCCTTGACTCCTAAAAAGCCTTCCCGCTTCCTCCCAAAATCATCCCGATAAAGGGATGATGATTCGATCATAGATGGCTTCGACAGAAAACGTAGATACAGGACCACGGAAATTCGGTACTTTTGCCGGAGTTTTTGTTCCAAACGTTCTAACCATCCTCGGAGTCATCATGTTTTTGCGGACAGGCTGGGTAGTGGGCCAGGCCGGCCTGACCAATGCCCTTATCATTCTGGGCATTGCCAACCTCATTACCTTTCTGACCACCCTTTCTCTTTCAGCCATCGCCACCAATACAAAAGTCGGTGGTGGAGGCGCCTACTATCTTATTTCACGCAGTCTTGGATTGGAAGTAGGCGGCAGCATCGGTGTTCCTCTCTTTCTCGCTCAGGCTATTTCTGCTGCCTTCTATGTTATCGGTTTTACAGAATCCATTCTCGCCTTTTTCCCCGGAGCAGACCCACGATTTATCGCCGCCGGAGTCCTCACCGTTCTCTTCTTCATTACCTGGGTTGGTTCGGACATCGCAATCAAAGCACAGAACCTCATTCTGATCCTCTTAGGATTGGCTCTCTTGTCCTTCTTTGCCGGATGGGAACCCGTTAACAACCTCACAGATAATTTAGCTCCCGCCCATCAACCGGAAATAGGTTTCTGGATCATCTTTGCCATCTTCTTTCCTGCCGTCACCGGCATCATGTCCGGCGCCAGTATGTCAGGTGATCTTAAAGATCCCTCCCGCAGCATTCCCCGTGGCACCCTGGCAGCTGTTGTCATCACGACCCTTATCTATGCGGCTCAAATGTTCTGGTTAGCGAAGCATGCCGACCGTGAAACACTCTTAACCAATAATCTGGTGATGAACGAACTTTCCGTTTTCTCACCACTCATCTATGTCGGCCTTTGGGCAGCAACTATCAGCTCTGCCCTAGCCAGTCTCCTGGCAGCGCCTCGAACCCTTCAGGCTCTTTCCAGAGACGGCGTTTTACCAAGATTCCTAGGCCGGAGAAACGGGAAAAAATCCGAACCACGTATTGCGCTCATCTTCAGTTTTCTGCTGGCCCAAATCTGTATTTTCCTGGGCGACCTCAATCTGATTGCTCCCATCATATCCATGTTCTTTCTCGTCACCTATGGGATGGTCAATCTCGTCGCCGGTATGGAGAGGTGGGTCTTTAACCCCAGTTACCGTCCCTCCTTTAAAGTTCCCTGGATTCTCTCCCTCCTGGGAGCTCTCGGCTGCGTTTTTGTCATGTTTGTCATCAATGCCCTGGCCACTGTCATTGCGATTGCCCTCGTCGGCGGACTGTATGCCTTTCTCACCACACGTCGCTACCAGACAGCCTGGGGTGATACCCGGAGCGGTTTCTGGTTTTCCCTTACCCGCTTTAGTTTGCTAAAGTTCACTCATTCCCACCAACACCTCCGCAACTGGCGGCCCATTATCCTGGTTCTTTCCGGCAACCCAAAAGTCCGTACCCGTCTTGTCCAGTTCGCCCATTGGATGGAGTCCAAGCGTGGCTTTCTTTTCCTCGCCCAGATCCTCACCGGAAATTGGGAAAGCAACCTTCAGAGAAAACCGGCCGCTCTCGAATCGATGAATGAATTCATCGAGGAGAATCATCTCGCTGCCGAAGCCCAGGTTGTCCTTTCTCAAACCTTTGACGAAGGTGTCTCTACTCTTCTTCAAGCCTCTGGAGTGGGTCCTCTAAAACCTAATACAGTGATTGTTGGCTGGAGTGAAGATGTCATCAAACAAGGCCTTTTCCGGCGAACTATCCGACGGATCCTGGAGCTCAAACGAAACCTCGTCCTCTTCATCGAGGCTGAAAAAGAGCCCCATGAGTTAAACAAAACCATTGATGTCTGGTGGCGGGCCAAATTGAACGGCACCCTGATGCTCACGCTCGCTCACCTCATGCACAGCAATCCGCATTGGAAAAACCATACCGTTCGTCTCCTTCTCATCATTAAAAATAAATCCGGCATCGAAGAAGCCACCGCCAACATCACCCAACACTTAAAAGATGCTCGTATCTCAGGATCGGCTAAAGTGATCGTCTCTGAAGAATCTCCACTTGAAGTCATTAAGAAGGAATCCTCACATGCAGAAGTCACCTTCATCGGAATCAATCTGCAAACGCTGACCGACGACGAAAATCCACTTAAGGAATACGAAGATTTTGCCTACTCTTTCAAAGGAAATGTCTTCCTAACTAAAAGCTGGCAAGACCTTGAATTGCATTAGGAAACCCTCTAGTCATTGTTGAAGGAAGTATGTCGAAACAGCAATCAGAGTTTAGGGTTTATCCCAAAACGACTGCCACCTTTTTAGGCTGGGTCATATTTTTTCTCGTATCCATCCATTTAATTACACATTTGCTCCACTCCATATCCGGAAGCCATTTAACACACCTAATTAAAAGTTTTTTTGATCTCGACACCGAAAAAAAT
>JANQKU010000036.1 GCA_028280955.1 Opitutaceae bacterium | reverse complement strand
TGTGACTGGAGAGGAACTGCCGAATACAATTTAGGATTAGGTGATCGCCGTGCAAGCAGTGTTCAGAGCTTTCTGGAAACCTTGGGCGTTAGCAGTGATCGACTGCAAACCTTATCCAAAGGTGATCTGGAAGCGACCGAAAGTGAATCAGCCGCACAATTACAGGAAGATCGTCGAGTCGAGTTAATCGTATTGCGTTAACAGAGAAATTTTACATTTTTTACAGCAAAGTCTCCTGGATTTCCCCGGAGACTTTTTTTAGCTATTTTTCTGCCAGTGATCTTAAAACATCTTTCGATACATCGATTGCCTTTTCCATTACACCCAAGTGAAAACTTTCATTGGGTGCATGTAAGTTATCCTCAGGAAGAAACAGTCCCAGCATAATCGAATCCATTCCCAAGACGCGTTTGATATCTGCAATAATAGGAATGCTACCCCCTTCACGCAGGAAAAGAGGTGGCTTAGCAAAAATTCGCGTGACACTTTCTTCTATGGCCAAAAAAACCTTCGCCAAAACATTGGATTGGTCAGGTGGCGTATTCGGTCTACCTGGTGGCACAACAAGATAAGGGGCTCCACTGTGCCCGGAATCTACTTTTATGGTGACTCCCGGTGGACAACGATCAGACAAAGCCTTGCGAATAAGAGCTTCGATTCTAGCGGGAGTCTGGTTTGCTACCAACCGTGCGCTAATTTTGACAAACGCCTTGGACGGAATAACCGTCTTACTTCCCTCACCTTGATAGCCTCCACCTATACCGTTGAACTCAAGAGTTGGTTGAAAACGAACAGCTTCAAATGGGGAAAATCCGGGGACGCAGCTAAATTGATCGATTCCCAAAAAATCGAGATATTCTGCCTCACTCATCCCAAGTTTGGCAAGTTCCTGACGTTCCCATTCTTCTACCCCCACAATATCGTCATAAAAACCATCGATAGCGACACGACCTTCTTCATCATGCAGAGAATGACAAATTTCTGTGAGAGCTTGGATTGGATTGAGAAGAGCGCCGCCATGAATACCTGAGTGCAGATCCGTTTTAGCTCCTGTCAATTCAGCCTCAAGTGTAACAATCCCTCTAATGCCACATGTCACGACCATTTGAGATTCATTTGGACTACCCGTATCTGACAGAAAAACAAGGTCAGCTGATAAATCCTCTTTTCTGTTTTCCAGGATGTCATTAAAACTGGGACTCCCAATTTCCTCTTCTCCTTCGATTAAAAATGTAATCCGTAAGGGAAGATCCGGCGATTCTTCTAGTAAAGAAGCAACTGCCGCCAAATGAACCATCAAAGGACCTTTATTGTCAGCCGTTCCCCGACCATATATTCTTCCGTCTTTGATAGTAGGTTCGAAAGGTGCACTGGACCAGTTTTCAAGGGGATCGGGAGGCTGAACATCGTAATGGCCATAGATCACTACATGCGGCCAATCACTGGGTCCTTTTCGCTTACCGAGAATAACCGGATGTAACGGTGTCTCGATCACCTCCACCTCCAGGCTCATCTCTCCCAAAAGCTTGCTTACGAATTCCCGGCATTCTCTCATGCCAGTTTGAAAAGAAGGGTCCGTCGATACACTTTGGCAACGAACGTACTCTTTTAATTTTTCAATCGGATCAAACATAGAAATAAGGTTTTCAAATCAAATGCTTCAAAGGCATTCTAGTTTCGCCTCTTCTCATAGATCTCAAGAGCTTTCGGCATAAATTCTTTTAGTTTACGAATCCTGGTAGCATCTGATGGATGGGTTGAAATAAATTCTGGTGGCTGTGCTTTTCCGTCTTTTGACTCCGCCATGGCCGTCCAGAAATCGATGGCCATCCGAGGATCATAACCAGCACGGGCTGCATAAATAATTCCTATCTCATCCGCTTCACTCTCATTCAATCGCGAATAGGGAAGCATAACGCCCAGAGTCGCTCCAGCTCCATAAGCGGCCAGTGCAAGATTGCGTGTTTCACTATCTTTATCATTCAAAGCGACACTTAAGCCGACACCTCCCGCAGCCATAAGGATCGATTGCGACATGCGTTCTGCTCCGTGCTTCGCTGTCACATGGGCGATTTCATGACCCATAACAACCGCGAGCTTTTCATCCGTATCAGCAATCTTAAGTAACCCCGTGTAGACACCTACTTTTCCGCCCGGGAGGGCAAAAGCATTAATAGCCTCACTCTCAAAAAGAACAAATTCCCATTCTGCATTCGGGATATTATCACCAACCGCCTGGGAAATACGCTTCCCTACCCGGTTAACCATAGCCGTTGCTTCTACATCACTGGAAATTTTTTCCTTTTCCTTGATCTGTGAAAAAGCGGAGACACCGAGAGCCAGCTCCTGTTCTCCTGAAATAAAATTGAGAGAGCGTCTTCCTGTCTCCGGTACTGTGTAACAACTTGTCAGGTACAAGCAGAAAGGAATAACCCAAACTCTGCCCAAAAATAGAACTACTTTTTTCATTGTGAATAGATTATGTTTAAAAACTTTTACAAACTGAGCCGGATAAATCAGTGCTTAAAATGACGCATTCCGGTAAAGACCATCGCCATATTTCTTTCATCTGCCGCAGCAATAAGTTCCTCATCTCTGATCGCTCCACCGGGTTGAATAGCAGCAGTTGCCCCAGCCTCAGCAGCAGCAATAAGTCCATCGGCAAAAGGAAAAAGAGCCTCTGAAATCACGGCAGATCCCTTTAGATCCAATCCGGCTTCCCCTGCTTTCCAGATCGCAATATTTGAACTATCAACTCTGGCCATCTGCCCTGCCCCAATGCCCAAAGTTCTCTCACCTTTTGTATAGACGATAGCGTTCGATTTCACATGCCGAGCAACTTTCCAACCAAAGAGCATACTCAACCATTCTTCATCGGTCGGTTGCCGCTTTGTCACAACCTTCAATGCATCTGGTAGAATGCGTCCTCTATCCTTATCCTGTAAAAGAATTCCTCCTACAACACTGCGAATTTCCTGTAATGAACCTGGACCTAACCCTTCCTTGCTTACCATGAGGCGGAGATTCTTCTTCTTACGAAAGATTTCCAGCGCTTCCTTACTGAAACCAGGCGCAATAATCACTTCGCAGAAGATATCAGCAATTTCCTTTGCCAGATCCTCACCCAAGGTTTGATTGACCGTAATGATTCCACCAAAAGGCGCCTGCTTATCCGTCTCAAAAGCTTGGTGCCAGGCCTGCAACAAATTGTCAGCGCTGGCGACACCACATGGATTGGTATGTTTAAGAATGGTAACCGTCGGTTTTTCAAATTCACCAATAAGAAACACAGCGGAACTGATATCCAGAATGTTGTTATAGCTGAGCGCCTTCCCTTGCAGCTGTTCAAGATGATCAAAAAAAGTTCCGTAAAGAGCAGCTTTCTGGTGAGGGTTTTCCCCATAACGAAGCGACTGAGCTTTCGAAAGCGATAGCTCGTATTGTGCCGGCAAACCTGAAATTGCTTCAAGATCTGGTGTATCTGTCTCTTGTTGCCCAGCAAGATAACTTGAAATCGCCTTATCGTAGGTGCCTGTTGTTTGAAAAACCTTTTGAGCCAGCTCACTACGCAGAGAAGAAAGAGCCTCCTCATTTTCTGAAGACATTACCTCAAGCACCCGGCTATAGTCAGAAGGGTCACATACCACCGTTACACTGGCATGATTTTTTGCAGCGCTGCGGAGCATACTGGGTCCTCCGATATCAATATTTTCAATCGCTTCTTCAAAAGTTACACCTGGTTTGGCAATTGTTGCTTCAAATGGGTATAAATTGACCACAACCAAATCAATTAGATCGACATTATTTTCACGCGCTTGTCTGAGATGATCTTCCTTATTCCGTCGACAGAGTAATCCTCCATGAATTTTCGGATGAAGTGTCTTGACTCGGCCCTCCATCATTTCCGGAGAACCAGTGTGCTCACTCACATCCGTTACCGGAAGCCCTTTTTCAGATAAGAGACGAGCTGTCCCACCCGTCGATAAAAGTTTATAACCATGCTGATGAACAAGATCGGTTGCGAATTCAACCAATCCCGATTTGTCCCAGACAGAAAGGAGGGCAAGCTTTTCCATAACGTTTTTCTGCTGAGAAGGCTTCGTTCTTTCAAGAGAAAAGCCCAAATCAGGTAAGAAAGACTAAGTTGACCTTTTAAAAAATATGATATTCCAAAACCAACCGCCGTTTTCTTTTCTAATTTTCAGTGAATCAGTCGAGAAAGAACAGTTCGAGCAACCCCACACCCAAGGTTCCATCTGAACTGCGGATATGCGCGGTATAAACACCGGGTTGAAGGGTTAAAAGAATAGCTGCATCCTTTGAACCATCGACTAAAGGTCCTGCCCCAATTTCAACAAAAGCTGTTTTGAGAGCGTCCGGATCATCATCACTCCAGTCTTCGTTAAAAGCAATCGATGTATTACCCGAAAAAACTTCAATCTGCGGATCAGGTAAAAATCCCGGAACATTATGTATCCTTAAACCAGGTCCGATTCCTCTGATCAAAACCCTTCTCGATTGATTACCTGCTATGACAAACCCCGGGATTAGCACCCGTGCCCCTGATCCCACTTCCGCTCTTGCCGATAACGCCACCAAGCCTGAATCTAAAACAGCCGGATCAACCACGTATATTTCCGCGAGCCCAATACCTTCTCCCCCATTTACTCCTTTCATGTGCATGGTATAAACGCCAGGTTCAAGCTCCAGATAGGCTGCTGAATCAAGGGATCCATCAAGTAAATCAGATGCCCCCACCTCTTCAAAATATCCCTTTAATTCATCCTCCTCTTCCTCCCAATCATCATTCATAGCAATTTGAGTCGATCTTGAATAAATAACTATTCTTGGATCATTAAGAACTCCGTCTACACCATAATTCTTTAAAGTAGGACCAATTCCTCTAATAAGGACTTTCGTCTTATTTGGTCCTTTAAAAACCATTCCTGGAATCAGAATATTCGCTCCACGACCAATTGCAGTACGCGCTGACATCGCCACAGGAGCGGAACCATCGACACTTGATTGTTCGATTATCACCCAGCGAAAGGTATTTCCATTGGATTTGATTTTAATATAGCCTGTTCGTTTTCCGACAAGAAGATTTGGAGACAACGAAAAATTCAAAGTCTGTGAACCGGCCGAACCACTATCGATTCCGATTGATATCCATTCATCAGAGGCAGATGCATTCCATGATGCCTCTGCCTCAAACGAGATGCTTCTATCACCCCCGCTAGAGGAAACAATCATCGGTGACCCATATGGAAATACCCGAAAAGAAGCTTCTGTGATACGACTGGAATACAATCCATCTTTATAAGCTTTTACTTTAAGGAGTGTAGAATTTGAAAGTACAAAAGGACTCGAATAGAACAACGAATTCGTGTCTGGATCCGACCCATCAAGAGTATAAAAAATTTTTGCACCATTCGTCATTGATGAAAGAGATATTCTTTGCGTACTCAAAATCTCACCACCATCAGGACGGATCACTGGATCTAATACCTTTTCTCCATCTATTAAATAGAGACTATGGTATCTTCCGGCTGCCACAGCGGTTACCCCTCGATCAATCACAACAGGAGTGTATCTATAATCCTTTGTTCCATCTCCTAACTGACCGTTTCCATTTAGGCCCATCCCCAATAAAGTACCATCAGATTTTACGTAGAGACTGTGTTCTCTTCCTGATTCAGCAACAATAACATCTGTATCAATCTTGACGGGTGCATTCCTTTCAATAGTCGTGCCGTCGCCCAACTGGCCATAATCATTAAGCCCCGTAGCCATGAGGGTTTTCTCAGCTGCATTCAGGGTACTATTTTGCCCCCCAATAGCTACCAAGGCGACAACTGAAAATAGTAGCTGTCTAAACAAATATTTCTCCATCCAATTCATTTTCTCATTCTAATCGATTCCACCTAATATAGAGAATACAAATCATTAGATATATTTATATATAAAGCAATCCAAAACCCTAGATTGTCTACCTTTCTGAAAAACCAGAGCACTCTACTCAGGGAAACACCACTCTGGCAATATTTGTTTTGCTTCGACAAGTAGGTTCTCGTGGAACCAATGATGGATCCACGGGACCCAGCGAACCATCGTTATAAGGCCAAAGAGAACGATCAGAAGCCCCATCCAGCGAATGAGACGACGACGACTCTCCACTTTCCACAATCGGGTGGTGCTACCTATGAGAAAAAGTCCCGGAAAGGTAGAAAAAGCAAAAACTGCTGCACCGATCATGGCCCAGAAAACAGACCTGAAAGTGGCCAGGTAAAACAAAACTGCCAAAACCAATCCACAGGGTAAAAAACCATTCAACCATCCAAAAGGAAGAGCCGTCCAAGGACTTTTACCATGCAGGAGAGAGGACATCGATCGGCATAGAGAACTTTGACCCGCTAATCGGTCCAAACGGGTCAAAACTCTCCATTCAAAAAACTGACTGAAGCCATAGACGATCATGAACAGGCCGACCAGTAATGCTAAGCCAATTTGTATAGCTGGAAACCATTCTGAACGAGCGACCACTGCTGAACCCGCAGCGATTAAACCTGCCAAAAACATATAGGTCATGCCCTTGCCTGTTTGGTAAAGGGCATGTCGTAACAGAAGATCCCTCCAATCGGACGCAGGTTTACTTAACCCAAGCACAAAACCACCACACATCCCCACGCAATGCCCTGAGCCTAAAAGCCCGAGAAAGAAGAGACTAACGAGATCAAACCAAGACATAAAAGGTAAACATCAAATCAAAACAACTTTCCCATTGAAAAGCTTCACTGATAAACTGATCGATAAGGATAGTCTCGTCGAGCTCTGAACAAAAACGATATCTGAAATATAGTTTGTTTCACTTTATAACCACGTTGGCATATAAAGAGTTAACCAATACTATTCTCTAATTTAATCAGTTCTCATTCTTATGAAAGCTATCTTCGGATCGAATGAGTGAGAAACCTTTCACCCTATTAAAGGGACTCCTATCCCTCGCGTTGAGAAAGAACAAACTGAGTCGCACATTGCAATTGGCATAAGATTCTCTATCTTTTAGACAAAAGACTTAAGCAAGAATGTCCTATTTTCTCAAAGCCAACTTTCGTCTAAATCTTGCTAATATCAGAGCGGATCAAAAATGAACGAATCAAGTGTGGAACTGGAAGGACTTGAGGTGCGTGTAGATCAAGTGCTTTATCAATATAGAAAATCGGGAGTGCCTTCCGAAACACCGCACGTTTTCATTTATTTTCTAACGATCCTTAATAACTCCACTGAAACCGTCACTTTATTAGGTCGTAAATGGGTAATTGAAAATTCGGACGGAACTCAACTGGTCATCGAAGGAGATAAAATAGTCGGTAAAACTCCAACTTTATCGCCTGGAGAAAATTTTTCTTACAACAGTTTTCATCTGGCTGACCAAAACAGCCGAGCATTTGGGAGCTTTCATGGTAGCGATAGTACAAAACGAAAGATTCATGTGCAAATCCCTGCTTTTGCCATGACCATACCCGAAAAGTCCTAGAAACTGACAGAAAAGGCCGTTCCATAAGATCAATTGAGCTCTTTACAGAAGGATCGCTCTATGTCCTTCTCCTCCTTTTCACAATGAAGTTAACGGATTTGAACACATATGGAGGCATCGGAGCTAATTCGCTTCTCGTTGAAATTGGAAAATTTACCTTACTTATTGATGCCGGGCTCAATCCTAAAGCAACAGGATTAGATGGCGTCCCAAACTTCTCTCTTATTCGGGACCGACATATCGATTTTGCTATTCTCACACACTGCCATCTTGATCACCTCGGCGCCTTTCCCATTTTCTTGCGTGAGCACCCAGAGACTGATGTCTTAATGAGCCAGCCAAGCCATAGTTTGGCTGAACGCATGCTTCACAACTCAGTTAACGTAATGAAGCGACAAAGGGAGGAACAATACATTCCGGAATATCCATTATTCACGCATACAGAAGTAGAACAGATAAGCACACGCTTTCTTCCTCTTATTTTCGGACAGAGTAAAAAAATTCGGATCGAAGATGATGAGCTAGAACTTACCTTTTTTCCATCCGGACATATCCCAGGCGCAGCTGGAATCGAAATCACCCACAAACACCGATCAATTTTTTTTACCGGAGACGTTCTTTTTGACAAACAGATGATTCTCCCAGGCGCCAAGTTTCCCCGGCGTGATTATGATACCATCGTCATGGAAACCACCCATGGAGCCACCCCGAAACTTAAAGAAAGAAGTCGAGAAGGCGAAGTCGAACGCCTTATCCTGACGATAAACAAAGTCATTCAGAGAGAAGGCTCTATTCTGATACCTGTTTTTGCCCTGGGGCGAATGCAGGAAGTTCTCACTATCCTGCAAAAGGCACTTAAAACTGGAGCCATTCCCAAGTGTCCAGTCTTTGGCGCAGGACTAGGTATGGACATTGCCAATTATTTCGACCAGATCGCACGAAAAACAGGATTGGTTAAATTTAACCGCAATGTCATAAAAGATCTTAAGCTTCAGAATCTTCCCAGAAAATTACAACCCGGTCGTGACGTCTCCACTGCCGGGATTTATGTTTTAGGCAGCGGTATGATGATTGAACGAACACCTTCATACAATATGGCTGCCAGTTTACTGGCCCACCATCACAACGCTATCTGCTTTGTGGGCTATTGCGACCCTGATACTCCCGGAGGTAAGTTGTTAGAGACTAAGACAGGTCAAACCTTTCTCTTTGAAAGCCTCGATTATCAGACGCCTGTTCGCGCAGAAATTGAAAAATTTGACCTGAGTGGTCATGCTATACGCGAAGATCTTCTTGAATTTGCCATACAGGCAAATCCAAGAGCCGTTGTTCTCACTCATGGAGATCAACCGGCACGAGACTGGTTCATAGACTCTTTTCTAATGGAAGCTCCCAATATACAAGTCACTGATCCAACGCCTCTACAAACGTTTCAGATATAAAAGAAAGCCTGCCCTAGTTCCCAAAAATCCGAGCCATCTGAGGATGAACAGCTCGACCATCCCGCATATTAAGCCCTCTGGAAAAACCTTCATCTTCCTCCATCACTTTCGATAGTCCTTTCTTAACTAACTCAATCACATAAGGCTCCGTTGCTTGAGCAAGCGCAAGCGTTGACGTCCGCCCGACAAGTGCCGGCATATTTGGTACAGCATAGTGCAGCACCTTACTCTTCTTGTAAACAGGTTGCCTATGAGACGTCGGATGAATTGTTTCGATACAACCACCTTGATCAACAGCTATATCAACGATCACACTGCCCGGTCTCATTGTAGCGATCATTTCCTTTCCCACCACACGGGGAGCTTTTGCCCCTGGAACGAGGACCGCACCAATCAGAAGATCTGCAGACGAAACCGCTTCCTGGAGATTGCCCGAAGTAGCCATCAACGTTACAACTTTTCCCTCATAACGCTCATCCAGATAATTGAGTTTCTTCTCATCAATATCCAAAACAATTACCTCTGCTCCCATGCCTACAGCTATCCGACAAGCATGCGCCCCTGAATTCCCTGCCCCAACAATGACCACACGACCCGCACGTGTTCCGGGAATACCTCCCAGTAAAACCCCTGCGCCCCCATTTTGACTCTGGAGAAAATGAGCCCCTATTTGAACTGAAAGTCGTCCTGCGATCTGCGACATTGGTTTTAAAAGAGGAAATCCACCCTCTCGAGATTCTACATTTTCATAGGCAATTGCCAAAATATTCTTTTGCAGTAGGCATTTTCCCAGATTCCGATTTGCGGCTAAATGCAAATAGGTGAACAAAGCTTGCCCATCCTTAAGGCGGGTAAATTCTTCTTCGAGAGGTTCTTTAACTTTTAAGATAAGAGCTGCCGAGTCATAAACCTTTTGAGCGGTAGAAACGATACGCGCTCCTGCCTTTTTGTATTCTGTGTCAGAAAATCCAGCTTTTTCACCTGCTCTTTTTTCGATGACAATTTCTGATCCTAAAGCAATGACCTGACGGCAGGTATCAGGTGTAATAGAAACTCGGGTTTCTCCCGTTTTAATTTCCTTGGGAATACCTATAATCATAAATTACCTCCATGGTAGGCTTTCTTTGAAAAACCTGCAACTTCTTCCACATGTCTTTTTTTACACCCTAAAAGACATTTTTATGCGATTTTCAGTCAGTTTAAAAATTCTTTGGAAGCCTAAATATATTAATCCGTTGCCGCCATGAGGCCACCCCACCGCCAGCCTTCTCTGGAACAACCAGAAAAGCACTTCCATTGGGTAATCCGTGAAAGGCAAGACTTCCCGGACTAAAAAATTCTTCTTCATCCCTGAAATTCAATTCCCGAAATTTTGATCGACGGCCTTTCCCTCTTATCCAAACAATCTTTCCCTCCGTTTGGCTTGCCAAAATAGTACCTCGATTGGTCACAACGATCGATCCCATACTGGGGAGTTCTTTTCCAATCGTTTGCATTCTTCCACTTCCAGAAAAATCACCATTGGCTAATCGCAAAATAACGCCTTTACTGAAATCTCTTCTTCCCGCTGTGGTGATAAGTAAGTCTTCATTTACCTGATCCCAGGTGATATTCAAAGGTGTATCTGGAAGCCTCAAAAATTCGATCCTGGAATCAGCCTCTCCCTTGGCTAATAGCAAAAGAGCCTCTCTATGAATTTTTAAAACTCCGGACTTCCCTTCAACCATGGATTCCAGGTTTGTCCCACCCGTACCGGTATCGGAAAGATAAAGATTTCCTGCCGAATCAAAGGCAACTCCCGTAGGACTCAACACCGTATGCCCCAGAGATTGGGCAACAGGGGAGTTTTCACCCATTAAAATTCTTCCTAAAATTTTACCATTCTCAGGATCAAAGATAACCAATCCTGTCTTTAGCGATTCAGTATTTTTAATATAATTTCCGAAACGATCTTCAGACCAGACTCCACCTTGTGCGACAAAGATAGATCCTCTTTTAAAATTTCCGATATCAACCGGAAGAATCGCCATACCAATAGGCCCTGTCAAAGCATCGATAAATCGAAGTTCCGTAATTTTCAAATTTCCTTCACTCGAAACAGATAATTTACTAATGGACCCCTTATTGAGGCTCCAACCATCTCTACCTCTACTTCCATTTGCGACAAATAATGATTTCCCATCCAAAGAGAACAGACAACTCGATGGCGTATTGAAACGCTCTATCGATTGAATAAACTCCACTTTACCAGCTGCCTCAACAAATGAAAACATAAGGGTTAAAACCCCAAAAAATAAAGGAAGGAAAAAAGATCTCATCTAAAAGCAGGTTATAAAGTGTTCTAAAATAGGTGAAACAGTTGAATCATTCTTTCAACCGGAATCAACATTTTCTCGAAAGTAGATCAGTCATCTAACGACCCCATCAACTAAACAAGAAATTAGTCAATTTTCACCGATCTGAGGTTCCAAATATCTTTGGCGTATTCGGAAATAGTCCGATCACTCGAAAACTTACCCATTCGAGCAGTATTGAGGATCGCCATACGAGCCCAACGTTTCTTATCGCGATAAACCTCATCCACTTGCTCATGTATTTTGCAATAAGAAGCAAAATCAGCCAACACCAGAAAAGGATCTCCACCCGCCAGAAGACTGTTATAAACCGGCGCTAAGGCCTCGGGTTCCTTCGGAGTAAAAAAATTTGACCCAAGCCAGTCCACTACAAGTCGAAGATCTTCGTCTGCGTTATAATAATCGTAAGGTGAATATCCGTTTTTCACCAATTCTTCTACTTCTCCAACCGTATGGCCAAAAATGAAAATATTTTCATCACCGACTTCTTCTTTAATTTCAATATTAGCTCCGTCCAATGTTCCTACAGTAAGAGCTCCATTAAGAGAAAGCTTCATATTTCCCGTCCCAGACGCTTCTTTTCCTGCAGTTGATATTTGTTCAGAAACGTCCGCGGCAGGGATTATCTTAGCAGCGAGTGATACTCGATAATTCGGAAGAAAAACAACTTTTAGTTTACCCTTAATCTTTTCATCCGAATTAATGCAATCTCCTACCAGATTGATCGCTCGAATAATGTTCTTGGCTAACTCATAACCGGGAGCCGCTTTGGCCGCGAAAATAAAAACTCGAGGATGTATATCTAAATCAGGATTATGCAGCAATTTCCGGTAGAGATGTAAGATATGTAGAAGATTCAGATGTTGTCGCTTATACTCATGTAAACGTTTAATCTGAACATCAAAAATAGCGGATGGATCAACAGTTACACCACACTCACTTGCGATCACCTCTGTCAGTTCAATTTTATTGGCATGTTTGATCGCCATAAACTCTTTTTGAAAAACTTCGTTATCGGCAAATTCTTCAAGACGAGTTAACTGCATTAAATCCTTCGGCCACCGATTTCCTATCTTCGAACTGATCAGATAGGAAAGATTCCGGTTCGAAGCCAAAAGCCAACGACGGGGAGTTATCCCATTCGTTTTATTATTAAAGCGCCCAGAATATAAATGTGAAAACTCGGGAAACAATCTTGTTTCAAGAAGTTTTGAATGAATAGCTGCCACCCCATTAACAGAATGTGAACCGACAACCGCCAGATTTGCCATCCGCACCTGTTTTCCCCCATTCTCTTCGATGATCGATAAGATACGTTTTTTCTCCGTATCGCCCGGCCATTTGGCCTCCACTTCTTTCAGTAGACATGCATTGATTTCAAAAATGATTTGCAAATGTCTCGGCAGCACTTTCTGAAAGAGAGCTACCCCCCATTTTTCCAATGCCTCAGGCAAGAGCGTGTGGTTCGTATAGGCAAAACTCTTCTGCACAATCACCCAAGCATCCTCCCACTTGAGCATCTCTTCATCGATCAGGATTCGCATTAGTTCCGCAATCGCTACCGCAGGATGTGTATCGTTCAATTGAACCGATACTTTCTCTGAGAAATGGTCCCAACCACTGTTTGATTTATGATAACGACGTATGATATCGCGCAGAGAACAGGCGACAAAGAAATACTGCTGTACCAGACGCAATTCTTTTCCATTTTCCGTTTGGTCATTTGGATACAATACTTTTGAAACTGTTTCCCCTATCGCTTTTTCCCTTACCGCTTCAACATATCCGCCATTATTGAAAACACTCAGATCAAATTCTTCCGAAGATCGAGAAGCCCAGAGCCTCAGGAAATTGACCGTATTTGTGTCGTATCCACAAATAGGTATATCATAGGGCACTCCCAGCAATGCTTTGGTTTTAACCCATTGAGGCCGATGATCTCCCATTTCATCGAACACATCTTCGACTTCTCCATAAACTTGAATTTCCTGAGTGTATTCCGGACGAACAATTTCCCAGGGAGTTCCATACCGCATCCAACTATCCGGATGCTCAATTTGCGCGCCATTAATAAATTCCTGCCTGAACAATCCAAATTCATAATGAATACCATAACCAATTGCAGGTAAATCCAGCGTCGCCATTGAATCGAGAAAACAAGCCGCCAGTCGGCCAAGGCCCCCATTACCCAACCCCATATCCACTTCTTCCTCTCGAATTTCATCCAAATCAAGACCAAGCCCTTCGAGTGCTTCTCGAGTCTGCTCATAAATACCGGCGTTGTGCAGGTTGTTGACCAGAAGCCTTCCCATCAGATACTCCAGCGAAAGATAATAAACGCGCCTAACATTGTCATTCGCATGTTTCCCCTGGGTTTTGATCATCTTATCAACCAACCGATCTCTTACCGCCATGGACGTGGAAATCCACCAATCCCGTTGTGTCGCCGAATGGACATCACGCCCCAGTGTATATTGGAGATGGTTAACAATCGAAAGTTTGATGTCCTCCACTGTATCATTAGTGGAGAATTTGAACCCATTTTTCTTGGGCATTTTTTTTCCGGCTACTGGCATAAAATTAAAAATTGGCTAAAAATTGAATACTATATAAATCGGCTTTTAGGGACTCAAACCCAAGAATTAATATTCGAAGTGATCAGATTGAGAAAATTTGATCTCACCTGAAAACAACCACAAAGCATAGATTGGTCCATATTTTGGCAAAACATGTTCTTCGTTCGAAAATAATTCTACTTATCCACGTCAAGTTGCCCTCTGCTCAAACGCTTTTGAAAGCGTCGGTCAAGCTCTCCTTTGGAAATCTCAATATAAGTTGGTCGACCCGAAGCACTTGTATGTGGATTCTGACAGGCAAAAAGCTGTTCCAAAAGCGAAACAGCTTCTTTGGGCTTCACTTCATCGCCTTCGAAAACAGTTTGTTTCAGGACCAGACGCACTAATTCGTTGGTAGCCAAATCCGGTTTTGCTTCAGATATCCTGCCCTGACGTATCAGGTTAACTGCCTCTCTCATAAAATCTTCTGCTTTACCTGGTTCCAACCAGGAAGGGATTCCTTCTATTCTAAAGAAATTGCGGCCAAAAGGCGCTATCTCAAACCCATGACGGCCAAAAAAACTCTGATGATCCGCCAACATAACACTTTCGATAGGGTCTAACTCAAAGGGAACGGATAAAAGCAATTTCTGAGTTGCCGAAGCCGAAGTTTCATACTGCACCTTCAAACGTTCAAACAAAACTCGTTCATGAGCTGATCGATGATCCAGTACTACCAGACCCGAAACTGTTTCAAAAAGAGAATATCCGCCCTTGATAGAATTCAAGTGCCTCCACTCAGAAATATTATTTGGAGGAACAGTAGGACTTTCCATTGATTTCTCCGTCCGATCTGAAGACTTTGCTGACTTATTCTCCGGAGTACGACTTTTAGGCAAAATTTCAGGAATTGGTTGAGACTTAATATCCTTCCCCTTCACCATAGACTTACCCTCCACAATCCTCATTGGCTTATCTCGTTTTTCAATCGATTTGACCTCCGCAGAAGAGGATCGACTCGGCGGCACAACCGGAATGTTTTTTGATTGTCCCGATGGCATTTTATTCGAAACAGATGAAGAGGACGTTATCATAGAAGCTTCTTTCGGTCTTAAATGCTCCATGATCGACCGTATGATAAAACTGCGAACACGACCCTCATCGCGAAATCTAATTTCTTTTTTGGCAGGATGCACATTGACATCAATACCTGCCGGATCGATATCCAAAAAAAGAAAGGCCAAGGGATAGCGACCTTTTGGTATAAGAGTATGGTACGATTCGATTAGAGCGTATCCAATGGTTCGATTATCAACCGGACGATGATTGACGAAAGTGATCATTTCATGCTTAGAGCTTCTCCCCACACCCGGTTTTCCGATTAACCCAGAGAGACCAAGCCCCTGATCCTCACTTTCAATAGGCAGTAACTGTTGCCCAATCTGTTTTCCAAAAATCTCTGTGACACGCTCCAGCAAAGTCGGACAAACAGGAGATTGAAAAATAGTCCTAGAATCTTCAATAAGAGTAAAGGAAACCTGAGGATTAGCTAAGGCATAGAGTCGACTGTTTTGAATCACATGCGCCGCTTCAGTTCGATCTGTTTTCAAAAATTTTCGTCGAGCTGGAACAGAATTAAAGAGTTGAGTAATAGCAATGCGTGTTCCTACCGGCATCCCGCATTCCTTCACATGAACAACCTTACCCCCATTGACCAATATCTCGGTTCCATGGTCTTCGTTCTCCGTTCGAGTTTGCAATAAAAACCGACAGATACTAGCCATTGATGGCAGTGCTTCCCCCCTGAAACCAAAACTTGTAATCGAGTCGAGATCTCCGGCATTTTTTATCTTGCTGGTCGCATGTCGCTCTATCGAGAGGAGCGCATCCTCCCGACTCATCCCCGAACCATTGTCTTCAATCTTAATTAAGGAACGACCACCATTTTTAAATTCAATTTCAATTTTCGTAGCTCCAGCGTCTAAACTGTTTTCTAACAGTTCTTTCACAATAGAAGCCGGACGCTCGATAACCTCACCAGCTGCAATTTGGTTAGCAACTTTATCGGGAAGAATGCGGATAACAGCCATTGTTCTTAAACTCTCTACCTGGTGCCCCTCTTCTCATCTTTCTATGAAAGAACTAACAATTTCCTCCATCGAGAAATCTGTCTTTTGATCTGAGCAGGCCCTGGCATGCCAACACCCTTTCGACGTTCCATTGCTTTTTTCAGATTAAAAACAGATTTCCAATCACCTGATAATTTAGGATGTATTTTAGCAGCTTCTTTATCAGAGATCTTTTCAATAGTCACACCCGCCTTTTCGGCAATTTGCACAAGAGCACCGACAGCATGATGAGCATCTCTAAAAGCCACACCTTCCTGGACCAGAAAATCAGCCAAATCTGTTGCCAACAAAACAGGATCGGACACAGCAGCTGCACAACGCTCCCGATTCACCATCAATCCAGCTAACGTTCCATCCATAACGGATAAACAAATGCAGAGCTGATCATGGCTATCAAAAATAGGTTCCTTGTCTTCCTGTAAATCACGATTATAGGTCAATGGAAGCCCCTTAGTCATGGTATTAAGCGCCTGAAGATTGCCTTGCAGCCGACTTGCTTTGCCTCGAATCAACTCCAGAGAATCAGGATTTTTCTTTTGTGGCATCAGGCTGGAGCCAGTGCAAAAGGCATCCGGCAATTCAATAAATTTAAACTCTTGACTGCACCAAAGGATAAGATCTTCCGCCATCCTGGAGAGATGAATCCCACAAAGAGAACAAGCTGAGGCGAATTCTACAAAGAGATCCCTATCCGCTACCGCGTCCATGCTATTTTGAGTAAGCCTTGGCTTGCCTTTGGCATCGACAAAACCGAGTTCACGAGCGACAAATTCACGATCGATGGGAAGCGTGCTTCCAGCAAGGGCACCTGAACCTAATGGACAAACATTTGCATTCTCAAGCACCACCTCAAAACGCCCCACATCCCGATATAACATTTCCATGTAAGCTAATAAATGATGGGCGATTGAAACAGGTTGCGCCCTTTGCAGATGCGTATAGCCCGGTATAAAAACTGCTGAAAATTCTCCTGACAACTCAAGCAAGGTCCTCAAAAGGATTTTCAAGCGTTCAATCTGGCTGGCACAAGCGCTCTTTAAAAAAAGACGAACGTCCGTTGCCACCTGGTCATTGCGACTTCTTGCAGTTTGAATTTTAGCTGCAGCAGGAACTTTCGCCGTTAGAGCCTGTTCTATGTTCATGTGCACATCTTCGAAACGAGCCTGCCACTTAAACTTGCCCAATTCTATCTGCCGGGAAATTCCATCCAATCCACTATGAATAGCATTACGTTCCGCTTCAGTAATAAGTCCAACGTGACAAAGCATTGAAGAATGAGCCTTGTTAACCTGTATATCAAACGAAGCCAGACGACGATCAATCGAAACCGATTCGCTAAACGCCAGCATCAAATCGGCCGGTCCAGTGGAGAATCTTCCACCCCAGGTTGCTTGAGAATGTGTTGCCATACCCTAACAGCGTCTAGGTCACGGTCTGATTTGGCAATTCGAAATATTGACTCTCTTTTACTCTCTCATAAGGACTAAAAGCTTATTTTATGCGAAAACTATACACGATCAGTGTTTTTCTTCTTTTTTACCATTTTTCCTGGGCCGAATCAAAGTCGGAAGAACCTTTTACCTATCAGGAGCCATCCCGATATAAAACCATCGAGGTAAAAGATTCCAAAACAAAGATTCCAGCCACCCGGATTAAGCTGAATGTTGCCTCCTTAAAACGAACGGATTATGGCTATTCATCCACCTACTCCGTTAAAGTCTTTCCCTTTTTCTTCTTCAATGAACATGGCAGCATCGAAATCACTCTGAAGGAAGACTCTATCGAAAAGATCGACGCAGGCGAAACCGTCTCATTTGCTGGACACGCCGTTAATCATCGAGGTTCCAAGCGAAAGATAACAGGTGAAGCAGTCCCGGGCAATACCAATTCAGGAGATCTGCAGATCATCATTAGAGCAAGTGGTATCAACCTCACCTTCAACACTTCTTACCTCCTGACCGGTGATGAGGAAAGCTAAAAAAAGACCAATTCCCTCATGCAGAAGCCTTGAAAATAGCTCGATTAAGGCGTTCTCGCATTTTCAATAGCCAATCTGTCTCCCGTGGGTATTTTTTCATGGTGATACCTTCTTTCAATCCTCTCTCCAACAATGCCAATGTTTTGGCCCTGCCTTCAAGCTTTTCCAGAAGCTGCAGTGCCCTTTGATCCTGTAGCGCTTCAAAAAAAACTTCCCCGCGAATTGAATCGATTGGCCCTGCTTTCCCCGGATAAACCATATAGGCATCTCCAGAAGAAAACGCCTGCCCTGCATCCGTTTCTTTAAAAGGATCCACTGCACGGATTGAAAATTGAGTATACCAGAAATTATAACCCCACTGAAGAAATCCCGCTAGATTGTAATAGTAGAGTTGTGTACCCAGAATTCGGTTGCGAGCAGAAGGCATACAAAAAAAACGATTGGCTACTTGATTCCACTGCCCCACGCAATAATAGGTCCAGAGATTTTTAATGCCCCGTTGAACAAATGGTTCGATATGATCACTGGCCGGAATCGGACGAGTGACTAGCCCCTTATCATAGAAATCAATATCCGACAATGCATCAATAATGGGAAAGCCCTTCACATGCTCTTTAAGGATTGCCGAAGCCTGAGCAAAAGAGGCCAGATGTTCTTTACTCGGTTCATCTGAAACATGAAAATAAATTTTTCGGCGTAACCCTTTTTTATCAATGAACTTCACCAATTCAGGTAGAAATTGATTGAGAAAGTTTCGATATTTCGCTCCCGCAGCCTTATTCCTCCATCCGAAAATTTTCTTTTTGGCACCCTTTTCACTGGCGACAATTTTTGGACAATGTGCGGCTCCCCATTGTGTAAATAAATGAGAAATCTCAAAATATTTTATACCACAACTTTCAGCCAATTTTATCCAGCGATCCAAACGGGAAAAGTTAAAGCGATAACACTCACTTTTCTTTTCAATATCGACCAATTGAACTGTCGGCCGTTCTCCTCCAACCTTCGTATCCAAAGGAGGGGTAAAGACAGGCGTTAAGAGGAGATTGATACCATGCCGAGCGGCATTGCGAAAATAGTTTTCGAGCAATTTCCAATGTGCACGGCTCCAGACATCGACCTTATAATACGTGGCAATACAGTCTGTATGAAACCAACTCGAATGAATCAGTTTCTGCAAAGGCAATCTAACGGGCAAAACCTCTAGGGTAAACGATACCTCTCCAAGAGAAACATCGTCGCAAACAAATTTAATCGAAATAACATGCTTCCCAATTACCCCACGATTTGGCACACGAACAGTCACCCAAATCCCTCGCCACTGTCCGGGGCAAGCTGTTAATCCACCATTTGGCATCTCATACAACGGATCAGGATATAGACCGGGAGTTTTCCGTAAAACATACTCATCAAATTCAGTACTCGGAAGTTCAGAGGGAACCAAACCCACAGAACGCAAAGTCAAAAATGGATTCAAATCAGATTCTATCTGAACTTTGATTCCCTTCAATAGCTTTTCACTGCGATAAGCTACTTGAAAGGAATAAACCTCACCCCAGAGACAACTTGCCCGACGATGGGGTTTATCAATCAGATCTGCATCCGCAAAGATCTTTGCCAATGAACTAAGAGGTCTAACCTCAAATCCGGGGTTCTTCGTCATACCCTTCTTTTGACTAAAAATGACTATTCTTCCAGATTAAAGGAAAAATTGACAGACACAATCCCTGCCATAGAGCAGGCATCCATCACTCTGACAATAATCTGATGTGGCACCGAATCATGAGGGGCTATTGTCACAAGAGGTTCAATCTTGTTGGCGATTGAAGCCTCTCGAAAACGTGAGAGCATCCCAGCCAGCTCAACCAAACGAGAAGCCCCGGGAGCATCATAAGGAAACTCATTGACCACAACCTGCCCGTTTTCCGTTATTTCAATGATCTGCTCATCAGGCAAATTGATTGGCTCTCTTTGCTCGACAACTCCCGGAAGCTGAAACGAAATATCCGCTTCTTGTTTCTGTAGAGTAGCCCCTACCATGAAATAAATGAGAAGAAGGAAAACAACATCAATCATCGAGGCTATTTGCATGCCTCCTGGAGATATCTGTCGTTTACGAAGAGTTACAGCCATTTTCAATCAGTTTGATAAGTTGCATAAATGACCTCGGAGACACCTGCCTCCGCGCACACCTGCAAAACCGGTTTTATCTGTGAAAATGAAACCATTTGATCAGCTCTCACCATCACCCTAAAATCAGCATCACGACCTATCTCATTCTTTAGATTACGCTTAAATTCCTTCAGTGATACTCTCATTCCTCCCACAAAAAACTTCCCTTGGTCTGTGATAGAAATC
>JANQKU010000029.1 GCA_028280955.1 Opitutaceae bacterium | reverse complement strand
CCTTCCTCACGACTCAACCTTCAGGAACTCGGGCCACGGCATCGATTTCCACTTTGATACCTTTCATTAAGCCTGCCTGAATCGTTGTGCGGGCAGGGCGAACACCGGTAAAGAACTTCCCATAAGTGGTGTTAAAGCCTTCGAAGTTTTCCATATCAGAGAGATAGCAGGTACAGCGGACAACATCTGATCGTTTACAACCAGCTTCTTTCAAAATGCTTTCAATATGTTGAAGGGTTAGCGCGGTTTCTTCTTCGATGGTTCCATGGACGGCCTTGCCTGTTTCCATATCAAGTGGTCCTTGGCCACTTAGATAGAGCCAACCGTCACGGATCACACCTGCTGAGAAGAGACCGTAGGTAAAACGTTTTTCAGGATGTCGAATTTCTCTGTTTTCGCTCATGTTATTTTGTCTTATCTAAAAAAGCTCTACTATTGAAAAAGGTGTTCGGTCAGTTTTGCTTCGTCGGGCTCGATTCCCAAACCAGGAGCCGTCGATAGTTGATAGTTTCCTTCGGTTGGGCGGAGTGACGGTGAGAAGTAGAGGTCTGAAACGTCGATTTGGGAAGGTTGAAACTCCAGTAGATAAAGTTGCTCTGTTGCGGCAGCGACGTGCAGAGAGGCAGCGGTGTAGATGCCGAGACCGGAACCAATGTGAGGGGCTGATGGAATATCAAAGGCGTTACATAAATTGATGACCCGAAAACCTTCAGTAATGCCCAGTCGTCCGATATCTGGTTGCGCAATATCGAGCGCTTTTCGTTCAAGTCGTTCTTTAAAGCGATAGCGGGTTCTAAATTCTTCACCCAGAGCAATGGGGAGATCGAGAGCTTGGCAGAGAGAAGAGTGCGTCTCAATGACTTCTGAGTTCATGGGGCATTCCATAAACCGGACGCCCATTTTTTCGAAAGCCCTTCCGACTTCAATGGCTTCGTTCAAAGTAAAAGCCCAATGGGAATCGATCAGTATTTGGGCTCGATTAGCCAAGGCTTCATGGAGTTGACGGACGTGTTCGATGTCTTCCCTTACGCCAAATCCGAGGGAGATTTTGAAGTTGGTAAATCCTTTCTCTAACCAGTCTTCAATTTTTTCGATTTGTTCTGCAGCTGTCTCAGCATGAACACCGGAAACATAACAGGGGATTTCTGTGCGATATTTTCCTCCCAGCAGGTCGCAGACGGGTTTGCCTGTGGCTTTTCCAACGATATCCCAAAGGGCGATATCGCAAGCTGAGATGGCATCGACGATTAGTCCACTATCGTGGCCTCTATCCCGTGGTCTGTCGTAAGCCTGATCCCGCAGTACGGCTCGGTCGAAGGGATCTTCTCCGATCAAACCAGGGGTAATGATTTCGTCCAGCATTTCCGCCACTAACTGGGGAATCAAACTGGCCTGAGTTTCTCCCCAACCGACAATACCAGTATCAGTGGTAATTTTGACCAAAAGAGCCTGAGCATCGGCTATGTAAATGGCTCGGTAGTGTCGATGTTTGATGTAGCTGCCGTAAGTGCCTGATTTTTTGCGATCATCATGCCCGCCCACATAGGGATGACCTGGTATCTTTAGAGGAAAACATTCTACTTTTTCGATTCGCATATCAGTCTTAGGGTTGAGGTTGAATGGAGGAGATGAGTAGTGGGCCAGTCAGTTCTTTTTCCAATAGGAGTGAGGTTATTTCCTGCTGGTTACCAGTGAAGACATTGCCTTTTACCAGATGATAAAGTTTTTTGGAGCCTGCATGATCGTTCTGATCCATTACCTGTCGGAGAGTATCAGAGTCACGGTTGCTCCATGGTTTGTCTGAAGAGAAAAGAAGGATATGAGTATTGTTTTTTTCTGTAAGAACATATCCTTGCCTGTTAGAAATATGTATTTGTTCAATTCTTACAAAATTTTTAGGGCGATTTGTAAAAAGAACCGCGTTCAAAGTGCGAAGGGCGGTAAAGGTTTCTCTCGGATTGCAGAGTGGATCGAGCAGACCGTGACTGATGTCCATCGTTCGATCAATGTCGACAAGTGGATCGAAAAAGAGTCGTGCGCCAGGTAATGCGGTGATGTGGAAGAGGGCTGCGACTGCTCTGTTTAAGTTTATCTGATCTTCAAGCGAAGCGAGTTCCATGGTCAGGTCAACTTGATGGATTCTTTTATAAGTAGGTAAGAGAGAAGTCAGTTCCGAAATTATCTCGAATGGACTCTCTTCCGCGTGAATCCGACAGAGTGCGCGATCCAGAGTAATATCTATTTGTTGAAGTTTTTGATCGAGGTCTGCAAGTTCATCCAAAGTGTATCCAATACGTGTTCTAGGGTGTTGTTTCCCTTTAAAGATTTCTCCGGGGATAACCGGAGCGAGTGATAACTCGAATGGAAGAGATCGACTCAATTCAATTAATTTACTAAGAATTTTTTCGTCGGGAAAGAGAGAACCGGCCATTTGCCATTCGAGACAGGTTGCTTTCGATAGCTCCAGTGACTCTCGCATCTTGTCTGAAAGTCCGGTGGCTAGCGTAGTAACGGTCATTGCAACGTCTTCTTGGGATAAAAGATTGAGACGTTTACTTTGAAAGGGGTCATTCCAATCCGAAAGAGGCGCTCTTACGTGACGAGTTCCGCTCTCGAGCAGCATGAGAAGAGGATAGTCGTTCCGTATCTTCGGGCGTAGCAAATTGGGGAACCCGATAGGAATTTCCGTGGTGGATGACAAAGGTTGCCTTAAGGAGATCCCCATTGGTGAGGAATTCTGTCCCGCACTGAGTGGTGTAAGCAATTTTTGAAAAGGCGGGGGACACCATTGCTCTGGTTGAGAGAAACCGTAAGTTCGGATGAAATGCACGTCGGTTCGATCGGTCAGGACTCTAATGAGATAAATACCCAATTTGTCGCGATCGTCCCGTCCTCTTTCTGGAGGAGAAGGCGCTTGGAAAAGATAGCCAAAACCGGGGCGGGTAAAAGCTGGAGAGGCAAATTGGAAGTAGCGAGCTCCTTCAATTTTGTCTAAAAAAGCAAAATGAACATGAGCCCCACCAATTAGCTCAATCTGGTGTTTCTTCACCAAATTTAGCAAAGAAGAACGGGCTGGCTCACTGATGACATCGTAATGTCCCAGTGCTTCGTCGTCTTGGTTTTCGAGATAAAGAGGCAAATGGAGAAAGAGAAAAATTCGTTTTCCATCTGTTTTTTCGAGTTCTTGGTCCAGCCAGGCTTGTTGTGCTTTTTCGTCTTTACTGCCTGTATTTAAAATTTGGGAATTGATGATGATCAAATGGCACTCATCTTTTTCAATGGCATACCAGGATCGTCCACATTGTTGATGAAACCATTCAAGAGATTCTTTTTCGACTGGGTGGGTCGGCATGGTCAGGTCTGGTTTATCACCCACATCATGATTTCCCGCGACGAAATAGATCTTGCTATGACAGGCCTGCATTTGGGTAAGGGCAGCCTGAAATGATTCCTGAAATTCTTCTACACCTGGATATTCCTGGACGATATCACCCATGTGTAGGACGAATTCCGGTTTCAGATCTGCCAAAAGTTTCCAGGCCATCTCTGCCCGACCTTTTTGTTTGGCCCGAGAGGGAAATTCTTTTGATCCTTTGGATTTTGCTTCGGTAAAGTGGGAGTCTGCTACCAGAGCAAATTCCAGAAGAGCGGGTTCGTGTAAGCTGCGATCAAATAATCCGAGGCTCACTATACTTTAGCCTTCATCAAATTTTCGATTAAAGAGATCTTCAAGATCCTTCATCATATCTTCAGCGTCGGATCCCTCGATAATCGCTTTAATGGAAGAACCACGTCCGGCTGCGAGCATCATTAGCCCCATGATACTCTTCCCATTTACCTGCTCCTCATCTTTTTCAAAAAAAACCTGAGAGGTGTATTTATTTGTCACCCGTACAATCATGGCTGCAGGACGAGCGTGAATGCCTGTCTTATTCTGAACTGAGAGGTTTTTCTCTATTTTTGTCCCGGTGGGTGATGTTTCGCTGGTTTCCATTGGGTGTTAAGAAAGTTCCAAACTGCCGAACCAAATTGATTCTTGGCAATAGGAAGGAAGATCTGTTTTCTTGTTTTCGTAAACTGCTTGCAATCTAAAAAAAGAAAGATGGGTCTTATACCCTCCCATCCAAAATATGCCTAAATTTGCGATTCTGGTTCCGGCTCGGTTAGAGTCCACGCGTTTCCCAGAGAAACTTCTTCATCTTATCCGAGGGAAACCGCTCTTACTATGGGTGGCTGAACGAATAGTCTCTGAAGTCCCGGAAATACCACTTTGGTTTGCGGTGGATAGTGAGAAGTTACGCAGTTTACTGGAGGAAGATGGGTTCAAATCAGTCATGACTGACCCAAATCATCAGAGTGGAACAGATCGATTAGCAGAGGCCAATGAAACAGTCGGAGCCGATTACGTGATCAATGTTCAGGGAGATGAGCCTCTGGTTTCAGCTGGGCAAATACGCGCCTTGGCGAAGTTAATTCAAGGAAAGTGCCCTATGGGAACATTGGGTAACCGTTTCAAACGTGCTGAAGATTTTTTGAATCCAAATCAGGTTAAGGTTGTGACTGATTTATCCAATAGGGCTCTCTATTTTTCCCGGTCGCCGATTCCTTATCCCCGCGATGAAGGAACATCTGTAACAGAGGATTGGTTACTCGAGAATAGGGTTTATCGGCATTTAGGTCTTTATTCCTATAGGGGGGATTTTCTGAAAGTCTTCAGTGAAATGTCTCCCGGTTACCTTGAGCAAGTTGAAAAACTGGAGCAACTCAGGGTGCTGGAAGCGGGTTATGATATTGCGGTTGGTTACACAGAAGAAGCGTCAATCGGGATTGATACACTGGCTGATGTAGCGGAGTTTGAAGCTCATTTGCCGAAATAGACTGGTTCTGGGATTTTGTGAATTTCTTATGTTCGTAATACATCGCTTGCTCAAAAAGTTGAGGGCGTTTTTTCAACGGGCACTCGTTGGCAGAGTGAAGAGTAGGCGTGCATGGAGTTTTGGCTAACTCAGTGATATTGAGACAAGAGGAAATTGGGGTCTGTTCTGTTTTGGCAGTCAAGCGTAATGAAATTTTGAATATGGTCTTGTTTCAAGGAATGCGGATAGCTTTGATTGTCTTTGCGCTCCGATTGAACGGAGAGGAAAATTTAGATGTCCCCTTTAGCCCGAGAGTCGACCAGATGGTAGAAGTCTTCGAAAAGAGGATCGGCATCATTTGGTCCTGGAGCCGCTTCCGGATGGTACTGAACCGAGAAGATAGGCAGCTCTTTATGGCGTAATCCTTCCACAGTATTGTCGTTTAGATTGATTTCAGTCACGATGGCACCGCATTTTTCAACTTGTTTGGGATCAGAGGCAAAACCGTGGTTCTGGGAGGTGATGGAAACCCGACCGGATTCGATGTTTTTGACAGGTTGATTCCCACCGCGATGACCAAATTTCAATTTGAAAGTCCCTGCGCCCAGGGCGTGAGTGATGACCTGATGTCCCAGGCAAATACCAAATGTTGGAATATCGGGCATTAGGTCCTTAACCGTGTTATGCACATAGTCCAGGGCAGCCGGATCGCCGGGGCCATTGGAGAGGAAGAGGCCATCTGGTGTAAATTCGCGCACAGCTTCCGCAGGAGTGGTTGCCGGAAAAACACGCACATCAAATCCATGACGGACCAGTTTGCGGAATATATTGTACTTAGCGCCCAGGTCAAAAGCCGCGACACGGTAAGTTTTCGCAGGGCGATCTTTATGAAAGAGGGTTGTGCCGACAGGAGCATAAGGAAGGTTTGAGGTATCTTCGGCATTCCAGCTATAAGCTTCTTTGCAGGTGACTTCTTTGACGTAGTCGGCTCCGACAATGCCTACCCATTCACGAGCCAGTTTAATCGCTTCTTCATCGCTAATGTCTTCGGTGCTCAAACAGGCCTTCATTGCACCGCTGACCCGCAGTTTTTTCGTGAGAGCCCGGGTGTCTATTCTTTGCAGCCCGGGAATGGAATGTTTGGCCAGGTAGGTTTCCAGTGATGTTTGGCTCCGCCAGTTACTGGAGACCGGGCTGATTTCATGGGCGATAAATCCGGCCACTTTGGGGGAACTGGATTCTTCGTCACCGTCATTTACTCCATAGTTGCCGATCTGAGGAACAGTCATACAAACAATCTGGCGGAAATAAGAAGGATCGGTGAGCACTTCCTGATAACCGGTCATGCTGGTGTTGAAAACGGCTTCTCCCGAGATGGTCGCAATGCCGCCAAAACCTATACCACGAAAGATGCTTCCATCTTCCAGTGCCAGAACTCCAGATCGTTTTTGGTTCATTGGGGCTCGAAGCAATAGAGTTTCTCAAAGGCTGCCAACTGAAAATTTAGCAAAATATGAGCGAACTTAATTTTTCTGGGAATTTGACAGTTATCTGATCTGAGTAATAGTCATTCTTTTTTACGTTATGCCGTATACAGAAAACCGTGAAGCCTGGACGAAAGGGCAAGGATTGTGGGAACATGTTCCAGCTGACACTTGGAATGATTGGGGCTGGCAACTGAAAAACCGTCTGACGAAGGTTGAGCAGTTGGAGCAGTTTATGACACTGACTCCAGAGGAAAAGCAGGGCTGTTATTTTGCGAATTCGAAACTCGCTTTGGCCATCACACCTTATTTTTTCAATTTGATTGATCGGGATGACCCGAGTTGTCCTGTCCGTCGGCAGGTTATCCCTCAGGGGGGGGAAATGACGATTGCTCCCGAAGAGATGTTGGATCCTGTGGGGGAGGATGGTCATATGAAAGTTCCCGGGCTGGTCCATCGTTATCCGGATAGGGTTTTGTTTTTGGTGACAGATAGGTGTGCGGCTTACTGCCGATACTGTACTCGTAGTCGATTGGTCAGTAACGCCCAGGATTATAATTTTCATCCTGAATATGAGCAGGGTTTACGTTATATCGAGAGCCATCCAGAAGTGCGTGATGTTCTTTTGAGTGGTGGAGATCCATTGCTTTTAGCGGATCGTAAGCTGGATCATCTTCTGGGCCGATTGCGGGCGATCAAGCATGTTGAATTCATCCGTATTGGTTCACGTATCCCGGTTTTTTTACCTCAGCGAGTGACACCGGAACTTTGTGAGATCCTGAAAAAGCACGGTCCTGTCTGGATGAGTATTCATGTGAATCATCCCAAGGAGTGTACCCAGGCGCTCAAAGATGCCTGTGATCGTCTATCCTACGCCGGTGTGCCTCTGGGGAATCAGTCCGTCCTGCTTAAGGGAGTGAATGATGATGCAGATGTGATGAAGGCGTTGATTCATCGCCTACTGAGAATGAGGGTTCGTCCTTACTATATTTATCAATGTGATTTGATTACCGGCAGTTCACATCTTCGAACAGAAGTGCAAAAAGGCATCGAAATCATTCGATCGTTACGTGGACATACTACGGGTTATGGCATTCCCCAATTCGTGATTGATGCGCCTGGAGGCGGTGGAAAAATTCCGATTAATCCCGATTATGTAGAGAGGGTTGATGAGAATGAGATTGTCCTTCGAAATTACGAAGGAGGGCTTTTCAGTTATCCATTGAAGCCGGGAAAAGCCGTTCCGGTGGAAGAAGCTGCTCACATCCTGGACGAATCTTTGTTTTAGACGATCTCACTTCTGCTTTCGAAAATCTCTAGGGCTTGAGCCGAAGCATTTCTTAAATCGTTTTGAGAAGTAAAAGGGATCGGTGAATCCGGTTAAAGCGGCAACTTCAGCAATAGGTTTTGAAGTGAGTTCCATCAAATCTTTGGCTTGGTCCATTCGCGTTTCCTCAATGATTTGAGAAAGCCCTTTATCCAGAAATTCTCTGCAGAGGTGGCTGAGCCGTGAAGCCGATAGACCTACTTCTCGAGCGACAAGCTCAATGGAAAGCTGATCAGCCAAGTGATCCGTAATATAGTGGATGGCACGTTCGACTCGTTCGTCGATGGGCCTCACGTTTATCCGAGGGTTCTGGGTGTCACACCAAAGGAGGGTTTCTTCCAGAAAGTTGAGCGCGAAGAATTCTTTTCTTTTCTGAATACCGTGAAAGTGCCGGTTCATCGCTTTCATTGATTGAAGGACATTTTTACGGTTTCGAGTGTCTAGCCTGAGATAACGCACTCCGGAAGGAAATTCCGGCCAATTGAGGAGATGCATCCAGGAAGGTTTTGGTAGGAAGTGGCTCCAGATAGGTTCCCAGTGAGACCCTGGGCTGCTCAGACCATAATTGTGGTAGGTTCCGGGTGGGAGAAGGACGATGTCTCCACCGGAGGTTCTTAAGTTGTATTTCGGATGAAAAAAATGCCCGTTTCCTGAGATGGTGTAGATGAGAAGCCAGTCGTTTGTTCCATTCTCTCTTAACGTTTTGTAGTGACCAAATTCATCAAAATGACCAGTGCGAAGGACGAATTTTTGGGGTGAGATTTTTGTATTTGGCATAGCAGGATAATCCATCTTTTTAGCCTATGTGTCCATTGCGAAATCTTCTTCATTCGAGTAGTATGAGTAATGAAATTGAAGGAAGCTGTATCTGATAGAACGGTTGAGCAACTGCGTGACGACTTTCAGACGAAGGGTTATTGTCTGGCCCGTGGTCTTTATAGTGAGACTGAAGTAGAGGTATTGAACAAACATTTTGAGGGGTTACATGCAGATGGTGGAGTTCCAGGATTTTATACCAGAGCAATGGAACCCGATGAATCGGGTGATATCCTCAAAATGTACCCGCGGTTCATTCATCCTCATCGTTTTTCGGGAATGGCGAGAGACTATATGACGGATGAACGGTTGCGCGTTATTTTGTGTGCTGTAATGGAAGAAGAGCCGATAGCAGCTCAGTCCATGTATTATTTCAAACCTCCTGGGGCTAGGGGCCAATCGTTGCATCAGGATAATCTCTATCTGAAAGTGAAACCGGGAACTTGTGTGGCCGCTTGGACAGCTCTTGATTTTTGCGATAAAGAGAATGGAGGTATGATGGTTGTTCCGGGAACGCATACTTCGGAGATTAATTGTATCCACGAAAAGAATATAGGTTCCTATGAGGGCGGTCCCAGTATCCCGGTTCCGGAGGGAATGAGGTTAGAATTGCCTGAAATGTTTCCTGGAGATACGCTTTTCTTTAATGGCAGTCTCATTCATGGTTCTGGTCCCAACAGGACTAAGGATCGGTGGAGACGTTCTTTTATCTGCCACTATGTGGGTAAAAATTGTGAATCGACGGCTGATTTTTATCATCCATTGGTTGATTTTAAGGGGAAGGACGTCGAACGAGCGGCAACCACAGATGGCGGTCCTTGTGGTTGAAGTTAAGTTTTATTGATTGTGAGTTTTGTGATAAAAATGGATACAGAGCATTTCTGCGATTAGTTAACCTTATTATAGGAGTATGAATGAAACCTTAAACCAAGAGACGATTGAACAACTGAAGTCTGATTTTGAGACGCAGGGGTATTGTTTGGCGAAGAATCTTTTTAGCCAAGAAGAGGTCGAGGACATCAATCAGCATTTTGTAGAAGTTCATGCGGATGGTGGTGTGCCCGGGTTTTATGCTCCAGAAGGTAAAGAAGCTGCGGAGGGTGATATCCTGAGAGAGTTTCCTCGAGTTGGCCATCCTCATCGATTTTCAGAGAAAGCCAGAATCTATATGATCAATGAAAAGGTAGGGGCGATCTTATGGGCGCTTTTTGGAGAAGAACCGTTGGCGACGCAATCAATGTATTATTTTAAACCACCTGGTGCCAGAGGGCAATCTCTTCACCAGGATCAATATTATTTGAAAGTAAAACCGGGCACCTGCATCGCTGCCTGGACGGCGCTTGATTTCTGCGACCGCGAAAATGGAGGAATGATGATCGTTCCCGGGACTCAGAATAGTGAGATCGATTGCAGCAAATTAGGTTCAGTCAACTCCTATGAAGGCGGTCCAAGTATTCCCATTCCCGAAGGTTTAAAAGCAACGATCCCTGAGATGGAACCTGGAGATACACTCTTTTTTAACGGAAGCTTAATTCATGGTTCAGGTCCCAATCGGACGAAGGACCGTTGGAGACGTTCCTTTATCGGGCACTATGTAGGCAAGAGTTGTCGTTCTATTGCGGATCACTATCATCCGCTAGTTGATTTTGCAGGAAATGATGTTGAGAAAGAAGCCACAACAGACGGTGGACCCTGTGGTGGTGTTCTTCGTTAAGAGGTTCCTCCTGTGGATTTTGCTAACGTTCAATTATCTTTGGGTGTCTGGCGATAGGCCTGTGCCAGTAAACTGATGGGATGAATGACCTGATGTTTTTCACCCAGACCATTTTGCAACTGTAAATGGCATCCAGGGTTTGAGGTCGCAACAGTTTGGCAACCTGTCCTTTGCACGTTGGTAATTTTTCGTTTTTGCAGAAGATCAGCCTGTTCTGGCTGAGTGATATTGTAAATGCCCGCGCTGCCACAACACCAGGTAGCCTCAGGTAGGGAAACCAAGGTTACATTGGGAATGCTTCGCAAAAGATCTTCTGGTTGAGTCGTTACTTTTTGGCCATGATGTAGATGGCAGGAAGGGTGATAGGTAATTTCTTGAGCAATAGAAAGTGGAGGAGGAGGTTGCAGTTCTATCTCCATCAACCATTCATGGATATCTTTCAGTTTGCTATCCCATAGTTTGGCTCGCTCGCTGTATTCGGTATCTTCTGAAAGTAATCTGCCATAATGTCTCAGGTGGCTGCCACAACCGCCGGCATTTGAAATGATGGCATCAAGTGAATCGAGGTCGAAGCTTTCAATGGCCCGTCGAGCCAGTGTTTTGGCTAAATCGATCTCGCCATTATGAGAGTGGAGGGAACCGCAGCAGCTTTGGTTTCTCGGTGTGATCACGGTGCAATGATTGGCCAGAAGAACGTCGACGGTGTCACGGTTGATGTGACTGAAGGCCAAGTCTTGCACACAACCAGTGAGAAAACCCACGCGGTATTTTTGTGGGCCGGCTTTTGGTTTTTCGACACTTGCGATTTGTTGGTCGGAAAACTGATTTTGAATGGATGGGGTCATCGGCTCCAGGTCCTGCAGATTTTTGGGCAGGAGTTTCATTGCACCCACTTTTCGGAGAAGAGTTTGAAGACCTGTCTTTTGGTAGAGCCAGATGATTCGACCGAGAATGCGTAGGAGTCTGGGGCGCATGAAGAGTCCCTTGACGGTGAAGTTACGCCAGAAATTCCTCTGGATTGAGTGAAGAATTTTTTGTTCTTCAATATCGGCTCGAGCTACTTCAAACATATGAGCATAGTCGACATTTGCAGGACAGGCACTGGTGCAGGCAAGACAACCGAGGCAGTAATACATTTCGTCAGCAAAGGTCTTTGTCAGTTCCAGTTCACCGTCAGCAATGGACCGCATGAGGGAGATGCGACCTCTTGGGCTATTGCGTTCGACTCCTGTTGTATCGTAGGTAGGGCAGGTTGGCAGGCACATCCCGCAGTGCATGCATTGCTGTAGGGTAGAATAGTCCAGTTTATCCAGGTGCAGAGGGGTTCTTTCAGGCATCGAAGATTTTTCCTGGATTTAAGAGGTTCTTGAGATCAAAGGTCTGTTTGACTTGTTTGAGTAAGGTATAGCTGTGGTCTTTGTATTGTTGTTTCAGATAAGCTTTCTTTGCCAGACCAACACCATGTTCTCCGGTAATCGTTCCACCCATTTCGATTGTCTTGAGAAAAAGATCCTCCATTGCTTGATGGACACGTTTCATTTCGGCTTCGTCCTTTTCGTTCGTCAGGATAGTAGGGTGGAGATTTCCGTCACCGAAATGGCCAAAAGTAGCGATTTTTAAATCATACTTTTGAGCGATTTGTTGAACGAATAAGATCATCTCACCCAGTTTATTTCTAGGAAGCGTGACATCTTCTAAAATCGTGGTTGGTCGGATACGTGCGAGGGCTGCAAAAGCGCTACGTCGAGCAGTGGCCAGGGCAATGGCTTCTTCCTGGCTTTGTGCCATTCGTACTTCTCGGGCATTGTGTTCATGTGCGAGAGTTTTTATCTTTTGAGCTTCCTCTTCCACTTGTCCCGGATGTCCATCTGTTTCGATGAGAAGAACAGCTTCGCAGTCCAAGGGTAGACCAACTTGGGCAAAGTCCTCGACGGATTCCAGAGTGAAGCGATCGATAAATTCCAGTGTGCAGGGAATAATCTTATGAGCGATAATAGTCGAAACTGTTCTGGCAGCTTCTTCCATGGAATCGTAGAGAGCGAGGAGAGTTTTACGCGCTGTTGGTTTTGGGATGAGTTTGAGCAGCACTTTTGTAATGACTCCCAGCGTACCTTCGCTGCCAATAAAGAGGTCTTTTAAGGAATAACCAGCCACATCTTTAACGCATTTGTTGCCTAGCCAAATAATTTCTCCGTTCGCCAGAACGACTTCGAGTCCCATTACATAGTCGCGAGTGACGCCATATTTTAACCCACGGAGCCCTCCGGAATTATTGGCGACATTACCCCCGATGGTTGAGATTTTCATTGAACCGGGATCAGGAGGATAAAAGAGATCAAATGGTTCGATGGCTTCACCGATTTTTTCGGTAATAACTCCTGGTTCTGCCAAGAGGGTGAGATTTTCTCTATCGATTTCTAAGATACGAGACATCCGCTGCAGGCACAAGACAATTGAATTTTCAGAAGGAACACTCCCTCCACTCAATCCTGTCCCCGAGCCGCGAATGGTAACTGAACAATGATACTCTTGAGCCAGTTTGATAATGCCGGAGACTTCTTCTTTGGTCTTGGGGCGCAAAACAGCCAGCGGCAATTTTTTCAAGCCGGCAGTTCCATCAAAACCATAAGTAATGAGATCTTCCTTTTGTCTCAAAACATTTTGATCTCCGATCAGAGAAATAAGGGAATTCAACAAGGCTTCGGTATTCATGAATCTTCTGGAAGATAGGTTGTCTTATTCATTTCATTTAGTAAACCGCAATATGTAGTCGGTGACTCTATTTCGATTGCGCTGAATGCATTTTCCAGAATAAAAACCAGTTATCCCATGGAAGTTAATAATTCGCAAAATGGTTGGTGGTTATTATCGGATACTGTCCGATTGTTTATAACTGAAAAGGGCGGGCATATGGCCCCGGTAGAATTTGACGCAGATAGTGATAACCCGATTCAGCCCTATTATATCAGTCCCTGGCAGAATGAAGGACTCAATGATTTGAAGGATCCGGTATTGGTGCCCCTTCGCGGAGATTTCTTTTGTCTGCCTTTTGGAAATAACATGGAAGGATGTAATGAAGGGGAGTTTTTGACGCATGGCGAAGCGGCTTCTTCCAGATGGGAATTGGAGGGTTGTGATGCGGATGGCGTGATCAAGACACTCAGGTTGGGACTTAAGACAAGAATTCAGGCAGGGAAAATCATCAAAAAAATCTCGTTGGTAGAAGGCCAGAATGTTGTCTATTCGAGCCATCTTTTAGAGGGTTATTCGGGTAAGATGCCCTTGGGACATCATTGTACTTTGCGGGTTCCAAAAGAAGAAGCCTCTCTGAAAGTATCTGTGAGTGAATTTGATCTGGGTATGACGAATCCGGTTCCGTTTGGTGATCCGAGGAAAGGAGAGTTTCAATCTTTGGCCATTAAGGAAAAATTCACAGACCTCAATGAAGTGGCTACCTTGGATCCAGTACAACCCATTGCCGATTGCAGTGCTTTTCCGCAACGCGAAGGGTTTACTGATTTGCTCCAGATTTTTAAGAAATCTGGAGAATCTCCGGCCTGGACGACAGCGACTTGTCAGAAAGAAGGGTATCTGTGGTTTTCTCTCAAGGATGCTTCTCTTTTACCTTCGACCGTATTTTGGATTTCCAATAAAGGTCGGCACGGTGCTCCTTGGAATGGTCGGAACCGTTGTTTGGGATTGGAGGAAACTTGTTCGTATTTTGCTGAAGGCATTGCTCCATCGTGTGCTCCGAATGAAATAAACGATGCGGGATTTTCGACAGCAGTTCAGTTTTCTGAAGGCCAGCCGACTATGATTAATTTGATTCAGGGAGCGATTAGGATTCCAGATGGATTTGAGCAAGTAAAGGATATCCGATTTAGTAAAGAAGAGGTGACGTTTGTATCGATCACGGAAGTGGAAATATCTACTGTAGTTGATTGGAGTTTTCTATCTCGGGAGAGTTTTTAGAAAAACTTTCTTGGTGAATTAATCAATTCTTTGGAGGAATGTGAACAAATTTTTGGTGATAGAAGATGTTCGTATAAGGTATTACTCAAAGTAACAGAAAAATTTATCTCTTCAAAAAAGACATTTTTATTCAATGATTTATGTTATTTATTATAGAATATCTTTTGTAGAAAGTGTTGTGGAGTAAATTGTTGAATCCAATAATCTTGAGTTTTACGTGAAAGTATTGCATTTAATAGTTGCAAAGACTGGTCAATTTAGTCTTTGTTGAGAGGCAAGGGGGAAGCCGATTTTATTTCGGCAATATTTTGCTTAATTGGTGAGGTATTTATTTGGTAGAGCTAAAGGGCATTGTCTGAGTATGTCCAATGGCGGAGCCATTTTCGTGTAAGCGGTAGTCATATCATCTGACGCCTTGTTTTGATAGTATGCGATACTAAAAGTTTAGAGCATGAATCGAGTAAAAGCAGTATCGTATGAGGGGTGATGAAGAGGATCCTTTGAAGAGAGAACTGGATGGTTTTGATGCAAAACCATTGAAGCAATTTTTAAGATGGGCTAGTCTGTATCGTTCAGCGATCATTATTGTGGTCATAGCAGGGATGTTGCGGGTTATATTTGCATTGGCTCAACCGCTGATCATGCGAAAGATAATTGATGAAGTCTTGTTAAATGCTTCACTTCGATCACATGAAAAAATAGTGTTCAGTATTGGATGGGGCTCATTGGTTGTAATATTGATATTTTTAGTAGCAGTGTTTTCACTGCTGCGACATATTGAAAGGGAAAAGCTAATAGCTAAATTTTCTTCTATGGTTCGACTGAAGGTATTCGTCTCAATGTTAAATCTACCTTTGGGAGTGTTACGCAGATTAAAGGCAGGGGGGGCTGCAGACCGATTGATAAATGATTCACAAAATGTCACAGGGTTGCTTCGTAATATAATTTTTATTCCTTGTATTGAGTGGGGGAGAATATTGGTAACAGTAATACTCATCTTTTGGGTTAATTGGAAGTTAACATTAGTGACACTGTTATTAGTACCTCCAGCGTTGATATTTAGTTCCTATGCGATTCGGAAATTGAAGCCTTTATCGCGCGAATTATTTCAACGGAGAAGCAATTTGTTTGCCGCAGTAAGCGAATTATTTCGAGGAATGCAAATTGTCAGCTTATATAATCGTGAAAGTCGGGAAAAATGGCATCTTGCACAAGCAACCCATAAGATAGCGAGACTTCAAATCAAAGAAGCTAATATTCGGTTTAAACTCCAACAAGGGTGGAGCCTTTTACAATCTCTTGCTATTGTCTCTATTGTCTGTATTGGAAGTATCTTTACCATTATTGGATATGCCTCAATTGGGGACATTTTGGCCTTATCGCTCTATTCCGGTTATTTGATGCAACCTGTTCAATCTCTAGTATCGGCTCGGAGCGATGCTCAATCGGGTTTGGAGGCAACTCGACGACTGTGCGAAGTTTTACATGTGAGTAAGTTATCTCGGGTTTCCAACGAGGGGATACCGTTCCCCCTCAGTCTAGATAAATTGGAATTTCATTCGGTTGATTTCGAGTATAATCCCGAAAATATAGTCCTCTCGAATGTCAGTTGTTCAGTTGGAAGAGGGGAAACGATTGCGTTAGTCGGCCGTAGCGGAGCTGGCAAAACGACCTTTATAGATGTGTTGCTACGTTTTTATAATCCTACTAAGGGAAAGATTACGTTGAATGGAAGGAATTATCTTGATTATCGTTTGAATGATTTTCGAAAATCAGTTGCAATGGTTGAACAGGAAGTGACGTTGTTTGACGGTTCAATTGCTGAAAATATAGCGTACGCAAAGCCAAAGGCTACGGAAGTAGAAATACGAAATGCTGCTCTATTTGCGGAGGCTGATGGTTTTATCCGGTCTTTCCCAGAAGAGTATGAAACAATTGTTGGTGAAAATGGACTAAATCTATCTGGAGGACAACGGCAGAGGTTGAGTATTGCTCGTGCCTTTCTCGCAGATCCTAAACTTCTAATTTTAGATGAAGCAACGAGTAATTTAGATTATGAAACCGAGAGATGTATTCAAAGGTCTATGGAAAAGCTTCTTAAGGATCGGACTACAATTATAATTGCTCACAGGTTGAGCACTATACAGAAAGCTGACAAAATAATTCTATTAGAAAAAGGAAAGATTATTGAGATGGGGAGTCATCAGGAATTGATAAAAAAAGAAGGCTCTTACTACTCTATGGTAAAAAGTCAGTCTGAAGCCTTTGAATATTCGTATGCGTTGTCCGTCTGAGAGTAAAAATTTGATTCGCCTGGGAAGCATCCCCTTTTGATGAATCGTTCATAAAACGGATAAAACCTAATCTTAGATTCAAAGTTATCATGAAGAAAATAAGTTAACTTCTTAAATAGGTTATTACAGGAATGAAAAAGATTCTCCTTCTAGTATTATTCGGAACCCTGTTTCTATTTATCTGTGTATCTGTGATTGTTTCAATTGGAGGGTATTCCTTGTTGAATGCTAGTTTAATTGTTATGGATGGTGAAGTCGAGCTGGATGGACTCGAAGATGAAGTAGAGATTGCATTTGATGAGTATGGGGTTCCGAATATTGACGCAAAAAATAGGAATGACGCTGCTCGAGCATTGGGATACTTGCACGCTCGTGAAAGAATCTTCTCAATGGATATGCAACGTCGTTTTGCAGCAGGAGAACTAGCCGAAGTGATCGGTGGACCCGGGTTACGATTGGATAAGAAAAATCGGTTATATGGATTTCGTGGCCGAGCTAAAGCTGATTTGGCAGCTTTGTCACATTCAGAAACGAGTTGGCTTGAAGCTTATTGCGACGGTATTAATTTTGGAATTAATTCACTGAAAGTGAGGCCTTGGGAATTGCTCATTCTTGGTGTCGAAATTGAACCCTGGAGACCAGAAGACTCCCTGTTGGTGGGATATGCTATGTATCTTAACTTACAGGGCAAGATGCCCGAGCGTGAACGGGTACGATCTGTGATGAAATCATACTTGTCTGAGGAAGTGTATTCTTTTTTTACAGATAATGGGTCTGCCTGGGATTCAACCATTGATGGCTCGCAATTACCTCATTTAAAGATACCTGGTGAAATGAGTTTCGATTACTTAAAACATCATCGGGAAGACATAGCAGAGAATGGGAATACTAAATTCTTTCATTCTTTCGATTCTGAGCAATTGACTCCAGGCAGTAATGTCTGGGCTATATCTGGTAAATATACAGAAGATGGAGCTGCTATGTTGGCAAATGATATGCATTTATCATTGAATGTACCCAATATTTGGTATCGGGCTAATATCAGTTACAAAAAAGGTGATGAAAAGGTGAATCTGTATGGTGCGACATTACCTGGAATGCCGTTAATGGTGATTGGTAGCAATGGTTCGATTGCCTGGGGGTTCACGAATTCTGGAGTCGATACGTTCGATTTTATTGAATTGGAACTAGATCCTCAAAATGAAGAGAGATATCTTACCAAAGAGGGAAGTGAGGTATTTGAATTCAGAAATGAGATTTTTAAAATAAAGGGAAAAAAAGACATTGCTAAAACATATAAAATTTCTCGATGGGGTCCTGTTGTGATTGATCGAATGAAAACTCCTTTTGCAATGAGATGGAAAGCACTGGAAGGCACTGGAATTAATCTCCAGTTAGGTGGTTTTGAGGAAATTAAGACAGTTGAAGAAGCTCTAACTATTTCTCCAAAAATTGAAATGCCGACATTAAATCTTGTCCTAGGCGATAAGCAAGGAAGTATTGCTTGGTCATTGATAGGTCCTGTAATGGTTCGAGAAAATTATGAAGGAGATGTTCCTGTATTATCTTCCGAAGTTGAACCACTATGGAATCGCTTAGAAGATTCTTTATATCCCAAAATAGTAAATCCGGAAAAAGGATATGTTTGGAATGCTAACAACAGGTCAATGGGTAAGGAATCATATTTGAAAATTTTCCACGGAGATACGGCTATTCCTGCTCGTGCGCATCAGATTGCTAGTCGATTATCCTCTTTGGAGTATCCGGTTGAAGAAAGAGATTTGCTTGATGTGCAAATGGATATTGAAGCGCGGTTTTATTTTCGTTGGAGGGATTTACTTGTTGAGACGCTTTTGAGGGAGCGAGATTCTGGAGATCTTCGTTATTCAGAAATGCGGAAGATTGTTGAAGCTTGGGACGGACGAGCTGATGCTGATTCAACAGGGTTTTTATTGGTTCGTGATTTTCGGAAAATTGTTTTTACACATGTATATGAACACTTAATGCGTGTTTGTTTTGAAAAGTATCCAGATTTTAACCCTAGGCATTTCAGATCTGAGGAACCGTTGTGGAAGATTGTATCTGAACAGCCCGATTATTTATGTGATCCTCGTTTTGAGAATTGGCATGAATATTTGATTTTTAGCGTGTCAGATCAACTTCAAATATACTCTGAAACTTACGGAGTTGGTTTTAAGTTTGGTGATATCAAATGGGGCAATGTGAATATATCGAAGATCTCACACCCTTTATCTTCTTCCATACCGTTTATAGATAAGTGGATAGATATGAAAAATATTTCTCTTTCAGGAGACGGATATGTCATAAACGTTATGCGCAGTAAATTTGGTCCTTCGGAAAGAATGGTTGTTTCTCCAGGGAACGAAGGAAATGGTATTTTTCATATGCCCGCGGGACAAAGTGGACATCCTTTATCCGATTATTATCGAAAGGGCCATGATGAGTGGTTACAGGGCATTCCGATCCCCTTGCTTGGGCGGGAAAAAGTTCATCGACTGGTTTTGTTTCCGAGAGAGTAAATTTTTCCTGATAGGGTGATTTTTAATCTGACTTAGGGGATTTATTGAGCGTTCGTGTAACTCATATCGAGTTATAGTAGTGGGTTTGATTGGGGAAGAGTTTATTTATAAACGATTATACAATACGATACGAAGAAGAGATGAGATTGTTTCAAATCAGATTTTTACGCCTGCCAGTAATATTTTTTTCGAGTATCTTTTTTTTGCAAGCTAGTGAAGAATTTAATCTTCCACAATTTCCGAAATATCCTATGCCCCAGACAGAGCTTTCGGCAACCACTGAAGAGGTTATCTATTTCAGTTCCGATTCCCCTGTTGATTTCAGATCCATTTTTAGCGGGGTGATCTCGCAACCAACCACTATAAAAGGAGAGCTTGATTTACCTGAAGAGGCTTCTGTAGGTAAATTGGTTCCTGCGATGATTATTCTGCATGGCAGTGGGGGTATTCATCCAGATCGCGAGATGATGTATGCCAAGTATTTAGCAGAGAGAGGAGTCGCGACATTTCTAATCGATTCTTACGCAGCTAGGGGTGTGTCGAAAAAAATGCCTTACAATTTGCGAATATTGTCTGTAACGGAAGCTGATTTTGTGGCAGATGCATATGCTGCTTTGCGTATTTTGCAGACTCATCCGGCCATTGATGCGGAGAGAATCGGTCTAATGGGTTTTTCCTATGGCGGAATGGCGACACGGTTTTCTATTGATAAAAGAGTGCATGCTTCATTAAGCAAGGGGTTGCATCCATTTGCTCTTCACATAGATTTTTACGGTCCTTGTTTCATTGATCTACAAACTGAAGAAACAACTGGCGCGCCATATATAAGTTTGCGCGGTGCTCTTGATGAATCGAATGATTTACAAGACTGTGCTAGGATTGAAGATCAGTTGCGAAGGGCAGGTTCTTCTGTGGGAACAAGAGTATTTTCTAAAGCTGGGCATGGTTGGGAATTCCCATTTCCGCAGCGATTTATTAAAACCTTGAATCCTCGAGATTGTAAAGTCCTGGTTAATGATAACGGGGATTTTATGTTGGCTGACGAACAGCATGTATCAGGTCTGGCTAAAACTAGGTTAGAAAAAATTCTAGAACGTTCTCAAATAATAGAGAATATGGAAGATATTTGCATGGCTGATGGATATATGATGGGGCGTAATGACAGGGCGGAAGCTTTAGGGAAAGAAGTTTTATGGAAGGTCATTAGTTCTGAATTATGGAAAGGTCGTTCTTTAAGAAATGTCCAGGCGGTTACTGCAAAAAATGGTATGGTGGTCGCTCCTGAAAAATTGGCCTCTAGAGCAGGCTTGGCTGTTCTTAAAAATGGCGGTAATGCAGTTGATGCAGCTGTAACGGTTGGTTTCGCTTTGGCTGTAACCTATCCGGAGGCTGGCAATATAGGCGGTGGTGGTTTCATGATAGTCAGAGATGCTAAATCAGAAGAGATTGTTGCTCTTGATTACCGAGAAAAAGCCCCTAGGGCTGCTCACAGAGATATGTTTCTCGATGAAAATGGTAATGTCGATACCTCGAAATCGCGGTCGAGTTATTTATCTGTCGGTGTGCCTGGTACTGTTAGAGGATTGGCGCTGGCGTTAGAGCAATACGGAACGATTAGTCTGGAAAGAGCTCTTGAGCCGGCCATTCGTTTAGCTGAGGAGGGTTTTTCTATGTCTGAGGAGCTCTTTAAAACTTTGAATAGAAGTTCGGTTAGGCGAAAACTGCTTCGATCCCATGCGTCTGAAATATTCTATGGAGAAGACGGCAGGCCGCACACGATAGGTCATATAGTTGTTCAAAAGGATCTTGCATGGAGTTTACGTCAGATAGCTCGTTTCGGACCAGATGCCTTTTATGAGGGAGAGATAGCTCGAAAGATTGTTGAAGACATGCAGCTCAATGGAGGCTTGGTTTCGATAGAAGATTTAAAAGAATATCGAGCGGTCGTTCGGAAGCCTATTAATGGGAGTTACCGTGGCTATGAGATCTATTCAATGCCTCCACCGAGTAGTGGAGGTGTTCATATTGTTCAAATGCTCAAGATGCTCGATTTTTTGCCGAAAGAAGCAATGGATCGAGGGACCGTTGGTAGAATTCATAATTTGGCGGAAGTCATGAAGCGAGCTTATGCGGATCGGTCTGAGTATCTAGGTGATGCCGATTTTTATCCTGTTCCAGTTGATAAACTAACTTCGTTTGCGTATGTTGTTAAACGCCTCAGCGATTACAACGCCAATATTGCCAGTCCGAGTAGATTGATTGGGCCAGGGAATATAGAAATTTCTTACGAAAGCCCTCAGACAACCCATTTTTCGATAGTAGATAGATGGGGAAATGCAGTTTCTAATACATATACATTGAACTACAGTTTTGGTTCATGTCATATGGCTGAAGGTACTGGCATATTACTTAATAATGAGATGGATGATTTTTCGGCCAAGCCTGGTATGCCCAATGCATATGGACTTGTTGGAGGAGAAGCGAATGCAATTGAACCGCAAAAGCGTATGTTAAGTTCTATGTCACCGACTATTGTCCTGAAAGATAATAAGGTTTTTTTGGTTACGGGAAGCCCAGGAGGAAGCACTATCATAACGACGGTACTGCAAGTGATTTTGAATGTTATCGATCATGAAATGACTGTTGAGAAGGCAACTCGTTTCCCTCGCGTTCATCATCAATGGTTACCCGATGAATTACGTATTGAAAAGAATTCACTACTTGATGTACAAATCCATCAATTGGAAAAGATGGGGCATCAAGTTAGAGAGGTAAATCTTCTCGGTTATACGCAAAGTATTTTGGTGCTCGGAAATGAAATACATGGTTTCTCCGATTTGCGAGGAGAAGGTGGTATAGCAATTGGTTTTTAAAAAAACTATACCCGGAATATTGTTATATTTTAGAGGTTTTGAAATTCTTATAAAATTATCTCTGGGGGGATATTTTTAAATGCGCACTACTTCACGATATATTACATTTAATCATTTGTTCGAGGAAAGAGCAAATAAATGTACTGAACAGATTGCATATACCTTCCTTAAAAATGGAGAGGAGGAACAAGAGGTTATCTCTTATGGTGATCTTTATCTTCGTTCTCTGGCCATAGCCAATGAGCTTATCAATCAGGTTTCGCCCGGTGATCGAGCATTGCTACTTTATGCTCCCGGTATCGAATACATCGCAGCTTTTCTTGGTTGTCTTAAGGCTGGAGTAATAGCTGTTCCTGTTTATCCTCCTCAAGGCCGTCGCACATTACCTCGACTGAAGAAAGTGGCAGAGGATGCTTCTCCATCGGCGGCTTTGACTGATAGTGGAATTTTGAGGAGAATCCGAAACTATCGAGAAAAACCGGAGTTTCTCGATAATCTGAGAATCATTGTTTCCGATGAGATAAATGTAGAGCCATTGGCCTGTGAAATAAAGAATTTAGATATCGAAGCTGATAGTATTGCTTTTTTGCAATATACTTCTGGTTCCACTGGGTCTCCTAAAGGGGTGATACTTACGCATCAGAATCTATTGAGTAATCAACAGATGATTCAGAAGGCCTTTGGGCACGATAAATCAACGATCGTTTGTAGTTGGTTACCACCCTATCATGATATGGGGTTGATTGGAACAATTCTCCAGCCTCTTTATTTAGGAATTCCCTGTATTTTGATGTCTCCGGTGGCTTTTATGCAAAAGCCATTTCGTTGGCTACAGACGATTTCTAAGTACAATGTAACAACCAGTGGTGCGCCAAATTTTGCGTATGATCTGTGCGTCGATAAAATCAAAGAGGAAGAGAGTTCTGGATTAGATTTGAGTTCTTGGGATTTAGCTTTCAATGGATCTGAACCAGTTCGGACTCAGACATTGGATCGTTTTACCAATAGGTTTTCCTCTATTGGTTTTAGGAAAAAAGCCTTTTATCCTTGTTATGGCTTAGCAGAGGCTACGTTAATCGTTTCAGGAGGAAAACAAGCGGTATTACCAACAGTAGTTCCGTTTGATAAAAAATCTTTGGAAGAGGCAAAGGTTCAGTTCGGAGGAATGAATGAATCAAGTGCAGAATACCTCGTTGGTTGTGGTCATGCTGTCAACCAGGAGATTGCCATTGTGGACCCAGAGACGATGGTCTCCTGCCCAAAAGGTCAGGTGGGCGAAATCTGGGTAAATGGTAATAATATTGCAAAGGGCTACTGGAAGCAGCCAGAGGAAACAGCTCAGATTCTGAATGCCCAATTGAATTTTGAAGGAGATAAGCGATGGTTGCGCACTGGGGATCTTGGGTTTATCTTTGATACGGAGCTTTTTGTGATGGGTCGTTTGAAAGACTTGATCATTATCCATGGTCGCAATTACCATCCAGGAGATATTGAGCATACGGCGCAGCAAGCACATTCCGCGCTCCAACCAACGGCGTGCGTAGCGTTTTCTGTTCAAATTGAAGAAGAGGAAAAGCTAGTAGTCGTTCAGGAAATACGCCATCGAAAAGAATCAATGGTGACGGAAGCTTCCAGGGCTATTCAGGAAGCAGTTTGGAAGGTTCATGAGATAGGGATTCACGAAGTAGTTGTGGTAAAGCCAGGAGAGGTTCCGAAGACATCAAGCGGTAAAGTTCAACGAAACCTCTGTAAGCAACGTTTCCTGGATGGGAGATTATCTTTGGTCGTCTCAAAAGAAGCAGAAGAACATGGTGACATTGATTCTTTTTTGGTACCTCAAACAGTTACGCAAAAGAGAGTTGCTGAGGCCTTTATGACGGCACTTAAAGTAAAGCGTATAGGTTTGAAAGATAATTTCTTTGGATTGGGTGGGGATTCGTTAAAAGCAGCTCAAGTTTCTTTCGATCTCTCAGAGGCTTTTGCCACAGAATTTCCCCATGATGCTGTTATTGAATATCCAACTGTAGAGATTATCTCGAGGTGGATTGAAGGTGGTTTTAGTGGAACCGAAAGTACGACAGAAATCATCAGAAGGAGGGATCAATGCTGTCTTGGCTCCTATCCCATGTCACTTGCTCAGAACCGTCTTTGGGTTCTTACGCAACTGGAACCGAAAAGCAATGCCTATCATATTCCGGTAACAGTGCGGCTGAAGGGGGATTTAAATGTTAGGTGTTTGCAGAATAGTTTTAAGAAAGTGATAGAACGGCATGAATGCCTCAGATCTACTGTATCTATCGTTGATGGTGAAGCAGTAATGAAGGTTCATGGAGTTTTATTCATTCCATTTGTATGCCATGATTTTTCTGCTTTAGAAGAGAGAGTAAAGCAACAGAGCTTAGATCGTTTGAAAAATGAAAATGCAGGTAGCTTATTCAATTTGGAGAGAGGGCCTTTAGTTCGAATTGTTCTTGTGAGGGTATCGGAAGATGAACATTTGCTTATGATAACGACTCATCATATTGTTTCTGATGGGTGGTCTTTTATCATTTTTTTTCGTGATTTAGCTCGGTTTTATCATGAGTTGATAAAGTCGGGAAATAGTAATCTTCCTTGTTCTGAACCTCAGATTCAATATGGTGATTACGCCTATTGGCAGAGAAATAAACCCGAAGATTCCATTGAGAAAGAGAAATTGGTTTGGTGGAAAAAGCATCTTGAAAATTCTGCTTCTCTCCGTTTGCCCACACGACGAATTTCTGCAAGAGCAAATGATTTTCGTGGAGGCCAATGTGCGTTCACTATTGAAGGAAAGGTTTTTGCTGATGTGAAAAACCTTGCTGCCGAAACAGGGGCGACTCTTTTTACGGTTCTTTTGACGATTTATAAGATACTCCTTCATCGATTATCTGGTGAAGATCGTATTATGGTAGGTTTTCCCGCTGCTAATAGAGGGCGAAAAGAATGGCAGGATGTAGTGGGCATGTTTGTGAACACTCTGGTTACACAAATTGATTTTACGGATGATTTGAGTAGTTTTGAAGCTATTCTGCAGGAAAAGAATTTGGTGACTGAAGCTCTGAAGCGTCAGGAAACGCCACTCGAAACCATTTTGGAAATAATCCGAGGAGAAAAAGAAGGATGCCGCCATGGTACATTTCTTCAGGTTTTCTTCAACATGCTCAACCTACCTTTTGAGGATTCCAGATTGAGTACTGTTAAAGTCGACTTGGTCGAAGAACCTTATTGGGGAAGTAAATTTCAACTTACGCTCTACGCTCGTGAACAATGCGATGTTCTCTACTTTACACTGCTCTATGATAATGAATTATTTACTCAGGACTCTGCTTCCGAGATATTAGTTCAGTATAAACTTCTTTTAGAACAGATATCCTTAAATCCTCGACTCTTAGTCGATGATTATTCGTTGATATCTAAAAATGCGCGCAATGTTCTCCCTGATCTGACAGAATCGATTCATAAGAACGAAGGATTTGAACCTGCTTATCGCTTGTTTGAGAGACAAACAATATTGCATGAAGATGAATTCTCTTTAATCGATTCCGAAGAAAAATGGACGTATAAAACTCTAAATGAACGAGCCAATAAACTGGCTCATTTCCTGATCGAAAAAGGTGTCGAGAGGGCAGATGTTGTCGTCATTTATGCACAACGTAGTGCCTGGTTGCCTTGTGCAATATTGGGTATTCACAAAGTAGGTGCGGCTTTTGCAATTCTCGATCCGAGCTATCCATCATCGCGGTTGATTGATTATCTAAAAGTAGCTGATCCAAAGCTTCTTATAGCCATAGCCGATGAAACGAAATTCGATAAAGAAATCGGTGTCTATATGAAAGATATAAATCTTCCGGTCTTGGAAAATTTCGGTCTACCAGTATTCGAAAAATTGGGTCGACTCTTTGAGTATTCTTCTTCCTCGCCAGATGAGGTGGTTGATGTGGATGACTTAGCTTACTTGACTTTCACCTCAGGGACAACGGGTGTTCCTCTGAGTATTGAAAGTGAACATAAACCACTGACTCATTTTCTTCATTGGTATTTCAAAACGATTATGGTGGAGCAAGAATTTGGGTCTGAACCTATACGCTTCGGCATGCTTTCGGGATTGGCTCATGATCCTTTGCTCAGAGATATATTCGTTCCTCTCTGTTCTGGAAATACAGTTTATATCCCAGATCAAGAATTATATAATAAGCCTAAGCAGTTATTCAGATGGATTAAATTACAGAATATTTCTATTGTTCATATTTCACCAGCTTTATGGAGATTTATGTGTTCTTCTTTTTCTGAATTGGAATTTGAAGCTGAAATAATGTTTCCGGATTTAAAGATGATTCTTTTTGGCGGTGATATTCTGCATTCCGAAGATTTAATTTTAGCTCAGAAGTTTGCCCCTCAAGCAAAATGCTATAATACATACGGTTGCTCTGAGACACCGCAAATAATCTCTTTTTGGAATCCGAAGTTAGATGAGCTGGAATCTGGTTATAACTATATCGGAAACGGTATTGATGATGTGGAACTGATTCTGCTTAATCAAAAAAATAAACTCTGCGGTATTGGAGAGATTGGAGAAATCTATGTAAAGACACCCTACCTTTCTCGTGGTTATCGAAATGCGGATGTGTCAGTAAATGCTCGTTATGCGAAAATGTATGATGGCCAATCAGGTGATTGTAGGCTTTTCAAAACGTGCGATTTGGGTCGCTACTCGGTGAATGGCGTTGTCGAAATTATGGGAAGATTAGCTCGAAGAGTAAAGATTCGAGGTTTTTTAGTATGCTTAGACGAAATCGAAGCAATTATTTTGACACATCCTATGGTTGAGTCGGTATGTGTCGTATCCTCTTCGGCAGCCGATCAGAGCGACATAGGTCAGGAAGTTTTTTTAAAGGCGTTTGTGACGCTTAAGGGAGATGATGAAAAATTCGAAGAAATTCGACGTTATTTGGTCGAAAAGCTGCCGATGCATATGTTGCCTAATGCGTTAATTGCTTTAGAAGCTATGCCTCTCACGGCCAATGGAAAAACTGATCGAAAGGCGTTGGTCCGTTTAGATGGTGAAGTTTCGGAGAAGAAGGAGATTGACGAAGACTTGAGTGATTTCGAACACATCGTACAGAAAATATTCGAGCAGACACTCGATTTTGAAGGCATATCGAAGCGTGAGAATTTCTTCCAAATTGGAGGACATTCGTTAAAAGCAGTAAAGGCGATCTCTTCAATTAGCGATGATCTAGGAATTGATCTGAGCTTAAAAGAATTCTTCGAAAATCCGACCATCGAAGACATCGCTCTTTTGTTAGCCAGTAAATTGGATGAACCTGCTGTTCCTCTGAAAGAGGAAAATGATGATGGTAAAAATTACCTCAAAAGATATCCGTTATCCTTTTCTCAAACAGGAATCTATGCTGCTCAGGCTCTGAGTCCTGATAGTGCGGCTTTCAATATGCCTTCTAAGTTGATTGTTGAAGGAAGGCTTGATGTCGATGTTTTCAAGAGAGCTTTGGAGCGAATCATTGCTCGCCATGACTCGTTAAGGACAAATTTTCATGTGAGGGAAGAGGGAATCAGGCAAGAGGTCTCCAGCGAAGTTAGCATTGATTTTGAGCGATCCCAAAGCAGTTTGGATTTGTTGGGTATTATCGAAAGCGAGTTTGTTCAGCCATTCGACTTGAACTCGGATCTTCTTTTGAGAATTCACGTCGTTGAATGCAAAGAGGATCAGACGATCGTCTTGATCGATCTGCATCACATTATTGCTGATGGTCGATCTCTAGAAATTCTCATTGAGGAGCTGAGCGATGCGTACAACGGATTTCCTCTTTGCAAATTGGAAAACCAATACAGAGATTATATCGATTGGCTGGGTTCGCAGAATGCTAAGGGGAGCATTGGTCGGCAGTTGGAATATTGGCTTGATATCTTCAAGGATTACCGAAAGCCTAGACTCCCTTATAATATATCCGAACAGGGCGATTCGACGGAATATCGAAACATTTCTTTTAAGATAGAAGGTGGTCTGTATCGGGAAGCTAAGCGTTTCTGCGAGGAAACAAATGTGACAATGCATATCCTATCACTTGCGGCCTATAGTATAGTCTTGTCAGGATTCTGTGGGCAAAAAGATGTTGCAATCGGATCTCCGGTGATAGCGCGCGGACCGAAACGTTTTTCGAAAACCGTTGGAATGTTCGTTAACACAATAGCCTATCGATGTCGGATTGATTCTGATAAGAGCGTTTTAGAATATCTATTAGATATAAAAAATATTATACTGAATTCGTATGATAATCGAGATTGTCCCTTTGAATTGCTTGTTAAGCATTTCGATGGTCGAGGTGATTCGATGGTCAATCCCATCTTCGATACGATGCTAACGTATCATAATTTCGAATTCGAAAGCATTCGATTTGGAAATTCTGTTGTCAAGGTTCGAGAAATCCAATGTAAAGAAGCAAGATTTGATCTTCATCCGATATTTACGGAAAGCGATGGTAGTGTGGAATGCATCTTTGAGTTTTGTCGGGATCGTTTCGAGATAGAAACAATTGATCGCCTTGCTGGCGATCTTCGTAAAGCGATTTCTCTTATGATTTCCGATTCTAGTGCGAATGTTAGTGAAATTCTCGGCCAAAAGGGATTATATCAGGATTTAGAAAATGCGTACGTAAATATATTAGCCAATTACACGGCGGATCCTATGGTGCCGCATTTGAACTATTGGATGCGCGAGATAGGAATTGTCGCTGAAATCGATGTGGCACCTTATAATCAAATTCATCAACAAATCATCGATCAACAGAGTAGATTTTGGACAAGTGGTAATTCTATCAATATAATCCTTATAAAAGCGGATGAGTGGGCTGATTTCTCCATTTCATCCGATAACGATATCCCCGTTCTTCTAGATACCATAGGCAAAGCCCTAGATGAATTCGTTCACATGTTGGAGAGCGTTTCGTTAGAAACGACGTGCATTGTTTGTTTTTCGCCTGTTTCGCCGCGTTTCGCTTCGTTTATGTCGGAAATTCAGAAGATTGAGAATAATACCATTGAACAACTAAACTGTCTTCGAAATGTGTATTCATTTGGTAGTTCTCTATTTTATAATTTATATCAACTAGATAACTATTTTGACGAGTTTGCTTATGAGGAAGGAAAGATTCCTTATACGGAAGAATGCTATGCGGCTATTGGAACAAGTCTTGGGCGATCGATTTATGCTTTGCGAAAACAAGATCGGAAGGTGATTGCTTTAGATTGTGATGGAACGCTTTGGAAGGGGATTTGTGGTGAACTGGGAACTTATGGAATTCAGATGGATGAAGGGCATCGCTATCTAAATGAGTTTATGATCCGACAGCAAGAAAAGGGGGTGTTGTTATGCCTGTGTTCGCGCAATAATGAGAAGGACGTGCTTGATGTGATTGATCGGCGTGATGATGTCCTTATCGATCGAAATCATCTTGTTGCGTGGAGAATCAACTGGGAAAGCAAATCTGCCAATCTTCTCTCTATCGCGCAGGAATTGAATTTGGGGGTGGATAGTTTTATTTTCATTGATGACGATCCTATTCAATGTGCCGAGGTTGAACGCTCGTTACCCGAAGTTCTTGTGTTGCAACTTCCCAATGACTCTAGAGAGATAAAGCCGTTTTTAGATCACATATGGGATTTTGATAAAATTTGTATAACCGAAGATGATCGAAAAAGGACATCTTACTACAGGCAAAACGTTGCTAGTAACAATCTAAAAAATGGCTGCGACAATCTAGATGATTTTATTAAAAAATTAAATCAGGACATCCGAATAAAACCTATTGCTGTTAAAGATTTCGAGAGGGTCGCTCAATTGACTCAGAGAACAAATCAATTTAATTTGAATGGATCCAGTCAATGTGTTAAAGATATCGAAAGATCCTGCAATTTGGAGGCTAGCATGTTTTTGACCGTCAAAGTTTGTGATCGATTTGGCGATTATGGGATAGTTGGAGCTATATATAGTATTCTAGAAAATTCAGCTCTAAAGATAGAGATGTTTGTATTGAGTTGCCGTATCTTAGGTAGAAATGTAGAGGAGTATATAATCGAGTATTTGTGGGAACTCGCAGTTTCTCAGGATAAGAATAATTTAGTCTTAATGTTTCGACGAACTGAGAAGAATGGTGCAGTTATGGAATTTTTGAAAAACTTCGGTTTTTATGAGAACCTTCGCATCGGAGAAATTGCAGAAATTAAAGTCTCAGCTTCCCAGATCAGTAAAATGATTGGCTCGCATTAGATACTTAGCTTCTTCAGATCATTTATGATATAATCTGAATTTTAAAATTATAATTCTATACATGTAGACTATACTTATTCTACGAAAGAGGTTCGATTTCTAAAGTGCGTTTTCGCATCAATACGTCTGGTTTAGAAGAACGATTTATCAAGTCATTAATTTTGTTTTTGATTAAGTGTTATGAGGGTAGATCGCAACGGGTCACATGAAGCATATAAACAGTAGAGGATATTTAGATAGTATAAAGGAAATTGGTAATTCTACTGGAATTCTAAAATCCAGTCGTATGCTGGATGGTGAAGCTTTGTCTAAATCGGATGATATTCCAAAGAGAGCTGACTATGTTTCTCCGCGAAATGAAATAGAACAAACTTTGGTGGATGCTTGGCAGGATTCTCTCGAGATAGAGCGAATTGGGATCGATGATGATTATTTCTTTTATGGAGGAGATTCTATCAAAGCGATTCTAATGATGTCTCGTTTACGTAGTAAGGGCTATTTTCTGAGTTTAACTCAGTTATTTGAACGCAGAACGATTAGAGAACTTGCTGCATCGATATCTACTAAAGGTTCTTCTACATATGCGGATTTCGTTGCTGTGGAGCAGCGAAAAAATTATCCGACAAGTTCTCAGCAGAAACGTTTATATGCTTTGCAGCAGTTAGAGCTTGATGGGACCGCATATAATATGCCAAGCAGTTATATTATTGATGAAGATGTATCTATCAGTGAAATACAAGATGCGTTAAATATTGTTATCGAGCGTCACGAATCTTTACGCACTTGTTTCGAGATTGTCGATGGCGAGTTGGTCCAGCGTATTAAGGAGTGTCTAGTGCTGGACGTGGAATTTGCAGATGTGAATGAAGAAGCGGTGGCAAATCAAGTTTCTGAATTCGTCCGTTCGTTCGACTTGAACGTTGCTCCACTTCTGAGGATGAAGGTGTTGCGAAAGCCCAATAAGAAGAGTATTCTTTTGACGGATATGCATCATATTATTTCGGATGGAACTTCGAACAATGTCCTCATGAGGGACTTCATTTGCGCTTTTAGGGACGAACCTTTGGAACCTCAAGTTCTACGCTATAGAGACTACGCGGTATGGCAGCAGGAGGGAGTGGGCCGCAATCTCTTAAAAGAGGAAAAGGTTTTTTGGAGAAAGCAATTTTTGGATTATGAGATTTCGGCCTTTGATTTACCTCGGGACTTTTCTAGGTCTCGTAAGAGAGGAGTGCTGAGAAATGTCGAGTCAAGTCTCTCCTTGGACGTTTACACTGATTTATTTCGGTTTTGTCGAGTGCGTGGAGTAACGGTTTTTATGTTTATGGAGACGTGCCTGAGTTTGCATCTGTCACGGCTTATTGGGCATGACGATATCGTGATTGGTAGTCCTGTTTCCGGTAGGGATCAAGAGGGTCTGGAGAATGTGATCGGTTTGTTTCTAAATACGGTAGCGATTCGAACTCGCCCAGTTTGTTTCAAGAGTTTTTCTGATTACCTGGATGAGGTGCGTTGGCATTGCCTAGAAGTTTTTGAGAATCAGCATTATCCGTTTGAGGATTTGGTGAATGATTTATCGTTGCCTCGGGATTTGACACGAAATCCTTTATTTGACGTTTTTTTGAACGTATTTGATTTCCAAGAGTGGGAAGAATATGGAGGATTTTCCAAGAATTCTAGCCCAAAGGTCGAAAGCCAAGCGAAGTTTGATTTAGAACTTTATGTTATAGAGTACGAGGGATGTTTGCGATTGAGATTGGCTTATGACGATGGACTTTTTGGGGAGAATCGTATGAACGTTTTTCTGCAGCAATTTATAGGACTAATCACGCAGATTTGCATCGACTCAAACCGTCGACTGGAAGAGTATTCGTTGATTACTGCTGGTGCTTCGGAATGGCTTCCGGATCCATTTACTCATCTGGAGAGCCCATATTACGAGACTGTCTCTGAGGCTTTTCTGAGGCAAGTGCGGTGTTCTCCAGGATCAATTGCATTGCAGGATGAGAACCGTAGTTGGACTTATGCTGAGTTAGAAAACTTGGTTCAAGCAGTCGTCTCGCTTATTCCTTCTCAAGGCAAACGTGTGATTGCAGTCTATGGTCAACGATGTGCGGGATATGTTATTTCCATGTTAGGCGTTCTTCTCAGTGAGAATATTTTGCTTACCTTAGACCGCGAAATTCCTGAAGAAAGACTAAAAATAATGATTGAGCAATCTGGCGCTTCCATTTTACTTCAGATTGGTTATTCGAAGACTGGAGATTTCAAGTTGGATAAGTTTCCTTGGGAGATGCGCCATTACCTTGGAATGGATGGTTTACATCTAAACAGCAATCTTGGCGACGCGAAAGCTCTGACCGAGCGTTTGCAGGATCCTGATGCAGCTTATATATTCTTTACCTCTGGTTCTACGGGGAAGCCGAAAGGAATATTGGGGAGTGGGCAAGGGCTTGGTCATTTTTTGGCTTGGCAACGTGATAGTTTTGAGGTGGGACTTGGTGATCGTTGCTCTCAGCTTACGGCGTCGACATTCGACGTATTACTGCGCGATATATTGCTACCCTTAACAAGTGGTGCGACTCTTTGCTTTCCTCCTTCTGCGGTGCAAGATGATCTATCAGAGGTTCTCTCTTGGGTAGCAATTGAAAGAATTACTGTGATGCATGGGGTTCCCTCTCTTTCCGAATTGTGGTTGGATTCCCTGCCGGACGGTTCGAGCCTGTCGCATTTGAGATGGGTATTTCTTGCCGGAGAAGTGTTAAGTGTCGGGTTGGTTTCTCGTTGGCGTGAAGCTTGTGAGTTTCAGGGGCATATTGTTAATTTATATGGTCCTACAGAGACAACGCTGGCCAAGGCAGCGCATTTGGTCGCGAAGGACAGATTCTACGTTCACGTTCCTGTAGGGCGACCGCTTCCGCAGACCCAGCTCTTGGTTCTTAGTGATGGGAACTCTCTTTGTGGGATTGGTGAGTTAGGCGAAATTGCAATTCGCACGAACTTCGGTAGCCTTGGCTATCTCAATGAAGATTCAGGTGGTTTCCGTCCAAATCCCTTCGATCAGAGCAATCAAATTTACTTTACGGGTGATTTGGGTCGCTACGAGGTGAATGGCGAATTGGTTATCTTGGGTCGCAAAGACTTCCAGGTTAAAATTCGCGGGGTTCGAGTAGAATTGGAGGAAGTTTCCGAGGTACTTAAAAGCCACGAAATGGTGATCTCTGCAGTCAGTGTCGTTGCCGAAGAATTTCGTGAGAAAGCACTGGTTTCTTATGTCTCTTTAGCATCAGGTGGCGAGTTCGAGGAATTAGATTTAATCCGGCACTGTCGCGAGCGACTTACGGGACCTATGGTCCCATCGAGAATTGTCGAGCTCGAAGAGTTTCCTCGGTTGCCAAGTGGAAAAATTGATCGCAAATCTTTACCGAAGCCTATCGGGGGTTTAATTTCGAATGTGAATTACGTTGCTCCGTGCAATGACGTGGAGAGAAGATTAGTCGATATCTGGCGAGAAGTTCTCGATGTGGAAAAGGTGGGAATTGACGACGATTTTTTTGAGCTTGGTGGACATTCTTTGAAAGCTGTCAGTGTTGTTGCGAGGATTAGGAAAATTTTCGAAGTCGATATAGCTCTGAGAGAAATGTTTGATGCTCCGACGATTGGAGAGATCTCTGTCTTGATATCGACAAAAGTTCGCTCGACCTATGATGGGTTAATTCCTGTGGATAGTCGGGAATACTATCCTGTTAGTTCCCAACAAAAGCGTCTGTATGCATTGCAGCAATTGGATTTATCTAGCACTGCGTATAATATGCCATGGGCTTGGATTTTGAGTGAAAATGTAAATGAAAAGAGAATACAAAGTGCTCTCAATCTTGTTGTGAATCATCACGAGTCATTACGCACTTGTTTTGAGATTGTCGATGGTGAACTGATCCAGCGTATTAAAGAAAATATAGTGCTGGACGTGGAATTTGAAGATATGAGTGAGTATGCGATGGCAGATCAAATTTCCAAATTCGTTTGCTCTTTTGATTTGAGCGTTGCTCCTCTTCTGAGAATAAAGGTATTACGAAATCCTAACGGGGAGAGTATCCTTTTAACGGATATGCATCATATTATTTCGGATGGGACTTCAAACGGTATTCTTATGAGAGATTTTATTCATGTTTTTGGAGGCAAAATATTGGAGCCACTAGCTCTGCAGTACAAAGACTACGCAGTGTGGCAACAAGAGGGCCTTGGGCGTGCAGAGTTGCAGGAGCAAGGGAAGTTTTGGATTAGTCAATTTACCGAAGAAGTTCCTGTGATGGATTTGCCGACCGATTTCGTGCGCCCTCAGATACGCGATTTTAGAGGTGCGGGGTATAAAGTGTCATTGGATAACGAGCTAGTTTCCGACTTGCATGAATGTTGCAGTGAAAGGGGAGTGACCTTGTATATGATGTTGCTGGCAAGCTATAGCGTTTTACTTTCGCGTTATAGTGGGCAGGAAGATATAGTGATCGGGAGTGCTGTAGCAGGACGTGATCATCCGGAACTGGAGTATGTCATGGGGATGTTCGTTAATACTTTGTCGATGCGAAGCAATCCGGAACGGAGGAAACGTTTCGATCTATATTTGCAGGAGGTGAAACAATTATGCTTAAAGGCGTTGGAAAACCAACAGTATCCTTTTGAAGAATTGATTGATCGGATCAATATAAAACGTGATACCAGTCACAATCCATTGTTCGATACAATGCTAGTAGTGCAAAATATCGAAGGCGTAAAAGAGGGTAGAGATTTGGAAGCGGTACGTCCTTATAAACTGGATAATTCAATGGCGAAGTTTGATTTGACTTTAACGGTTTGGGAGAGGAAACAGACAATTACATTGGATATAAACTATGCAAAGAGTCTTTTTAAGGAAGAGACGATCATTCGTATGGCTAGACATTTGGCCCGGATATTTGAAATGGTAACTGCTGATGCTCAGATAAAGTTGTCACAGATCGATATTCTCAGTGAAGAGGAGCGCGATAAGCTATTGCATGAGTTTAACGATACCGAAGCCGATTATCCTAAGGACAAGTGTATCCATGAGTTATTTGAAGCTCAGGTCAAGAGAACACCAGATGCGGTGGCAGTGGTCTTTGAAGGTGAAGCGTTGACCTATAGGGAGCTGGACTCCCGAGCGAATCAGTTGGCTTGGGCATTACGTGAAGACTATGGTGTAGGCGCTGACGTTTTGGTGGGTTTGTGTCTGGAGCGTTCCTTGGAGATGGTTGTTGGTATTTTGGGGATACTCAAGGCCGGTGGAGCTTACCTTCCAATTGATCC
>JANQKU010000006.1 GCA_028280955.1 Opitutaceae bacterium | reverse complement strand
AACTGCCGACAGCGAAAGCTTTGCCAAAATAGAGCAACTTCCTGAATTAAAGGTGGCAGCTACTCCTGAAGCAAAGCTAGAAGCAACACCTAGCTTCCGGGTAGAAGCTCGCTATGTGACTAATGTCATGGCTAAACCAGCCTTAAATAGCCAACGGTTTGAGACAGTCTCAAAGCCTCAGGCATTTCTCGCTAATTCCTCCAATGATCGGGAATACGTAGCTAAAACGTTTTCTACGCAACCAACTCTTGGCGATTCTTTCCAGAAAAAGGCTATAACTCAGTTCTAGGATATTTATGCGGACGCCCAAGGCCTCGCAGATTCTGGCAGTATTGATAACGACGTTATGCGGAATTCTTCCGTTGCACGTATATAGCCAGGACAATGATTCCTTCACCCTTCAAAAGGACCTGATCAAACTCTATCAGGAATACGCTTCAGCGGTTGTCCGGGTCAACGTTGCCATTGAAGATCTAGATGAGGATGGGCAACCTAGTATCATCAAAGCGATTTCATCCGGTTTTTTTATCAGCGATACCGGGAGAGTCCTGACATTTTCCGACGCCATGTCCAAAGCTATCAGAATCTGGATTGAGAAAGATGACATTGACTATGTCGCGGAATTAATCGGCTACGACTCAATGACAGGCACTGCGTTAATTCAGGTCATTAACCTTCCAAAAACCTTTTCGCATATTCCACTGGATCATGAAAACCCTCCTCCTATTAGTGCATTGGTCTTAGCGATTACCAAACCACTAGATTTTAAACCAACCCCAGTACTTGGCTTAATTAATGGATTCGATAGTTCCTTTTCAGATATTTCATTTCCCTTCACCTACACTCGGATGAGCATTTTACTGAGCGATGGAGAAGCTGGCTCTCCTGTCCTCGATCTTTCTGGAAACATTGTCGGAATCGCGGTAGGAAATGTTCCACAAGTTCGTTCATCATATCTCTTTCCCACCAAAGCTCTCAAAAAAATAGTTAGAGACATTTTGAAAGACGGCCAAGTCAACTACGGAACCATCCCTGTAACCTTTGCTGAACGTCCCGATTCCCTAAATACCTCCAGAGAAATTTACGTTTCCAGCATCGTCCCCAATAGCTCTGCTGAGAAAGCCGGTCTTAAAGTAGGAGATATTTTACAATCGATCCGAGGGGCGAACATTGAAAGTGAAGAAGATATTCGAAATCTGATTTTCCATTCAGAGATAGGTGATTTCTTGATCACAGAAGTTAAACGAAATGAAGCAATCCTTGATTTCGCAATTCCCGTCGAATTACCAGTGGCAACCGAATCTGCAGCCACAGAACCAACGCCATCAGAAGAACCTCCTCAGTCCGCTCCCGCAATACCACAGGAATGATCTCTTAAAATAGCGGATCAATAGTTTCCATATTGATTAACCATTTCGATGATGCGCTGGTAGGTTTTCCAAGTCACCTGAGGAGGAACGGAATGGTCAGAATGGTAGATGTAGCCTCCGACACTTTTACCAGCCGCCATTTTTTGTTTCACCTCTTCTTCTATTTGCTCCAGATCGTTATCAATCATCTTCATGACGTTTACGTTGCCAAAAAAAAGTAAATCCTTCCCATAGATCGGAACTAATTTTCGGATATCCATATTTGCCTTACATTCCAGAGGCTGTAGACAATCAAATCCAGCTTCCACATAGAGATCGAGAACCCCGTTCACATCACCATCGGTATGATAAATAAATTTCATTCCATGGGCGTGAGCCCAATCACACATTTTTTTATGGGAAGGCCATATCAACTCTTTATATAAGGCGGGAGAACACATCGTAGAATGGTTAAAAGCCATATCTCCAAACATCCACATACCATCTGCCTGCGCGCCAGCATCATATAAAGCTTCAAAATTTTTCAAAGCCGCATCAGTCGTTACTTCAGCTATTTCACAAATCCAATCAGGTTCCTCCACCATCGCCATCAAAGATTCCACATCACCTAAAAGGCGTCGAAGTATTTCAAACGCCTCACCGCCGCAAACGTAACACCATTTCCCCGCATCCCGTGCTTTTCGAAAAAGATCCAAGGAATAATCAATATCAATGTTTACTCCCTCATTCAAAATAGCTGGCTTTATCTTAGATCTCCATACATCAACAGAATCACATTCCCAGCCAACATGTTCTGGAGTTGTCTGCCGATTCTTAAAATAACGGACCTTCCCACCCCATTCATCTATGTAAGTCACTGTTAAGTCATCCTCGGCAATAATATCTCTTCTCCCTGGGTAAGGACTCGACCAGTGAAAAACATTTATCTTCATCAAATCGGATTCCAATTTCTGCCGAGCACCTTCTTCCCCTCCCACTAAACCCTCCTGAGTCCAATTATGAATTGTATCCACCCAAAATGACTCATGCCTGGGCACCCGATCATGCTCTTCCCGATTGAAAGCCCTGTTTACCCGTTCTTGGCTGGTTAGCTTCATGACTGTAAAAATAAAGGATGATTTCAGTATAACGTGAGAAGGCAATATTCTACTCTAAATAGAAGCTTTTCAGAATAGCTTGATTTCTTATATTCATATCTGTGCTGAATATTTTTCGAGATAATGAGGTATTTTATACCAATGAAACTGTCTATGCGCCCGGCGGCACACTAGGCCCCAGAATCCAACGGAACCTGCAAGTCGTCTTCATTCATGAAGGCGAAGCAACCATTGTTATTAACGAACAAGCTCATTTTATTCCCGCACGCCATGCAGTCGTTCTCTTTCCTGGAAGGCGAGAACACTTTATCTTCTCGAAAGCTACGATGACCCATCATAGCTGGATCGAAGCCCAAGAGTATCTTGCCCCCAATCAACATATCGAAAATATTTTAAGAGGTCTTCCCATCCCTATCGCTTTTACCGACCGAATGGAAAGACTTCTCTACCTGACGATGGGGTTACAGCATGACAATGACCTCAACAAAACTTTTATCAAAAACCATCTCTCCCAAGCACTCTTCTATGAAATTTTTGCCGCAGCTAACGTTTCTCTGATAGATGCGAATGAACAAAGAAAGCGGCCTCCTGCCATTCATAAAGCATGTGATTTCATCGATAGTCACTTTCAGCACCCCTGCACATTAAACGACATTGCGCATGCCTCTGGGATGAGCTCTCAGCACCTGACAAAACTCTTCCATCAATTTCTTGGAAAAACCCCAATCCAATACCTTTGGGAACAACGAACAACCACTGGGCTTCAGTTATTAAAAAATACAGGTTTAAGTATACAGGAAATTGCTTATCAAACTGGTTTTAAATCTCCCTTCCATTTTTCCAGATTAATCAAAAACCGGACAACTTTATCTCCCAAGAAAATCAGACACAAAGAATGGATGATGGCAAAAGATGAAACCAGCCCCCAAAAAGTGGACAATTGACAGAAACCTTTATCTGCCATAGCCTATTTTTCATGCGGATTGAACGTGACTCTATGGGGAAAATGGAAGTGCCTGAAAACGCTCTTTATGGTGCATCTACTCAAAGAGCTGTTCTCAACTTCCCTATCAGTGGGCATCCAATGCCCGAGAAATTCATCCAGGCGCTCGGGTTGATGAAATGGGCCAGCGCAAAAGTCAACGAAGACTTAGGACTCCTCAGCGCTCGAAAGAGCAAGTACATCCAAAGAGCAGCGCGGGAAATTGCTGAAGGAAAGCTTTCATCTCATTTTCCTGTCGATGTCTTTCAGACAGGATCCGGAACATCCTCAAACATGAACGCAAATGAAGTGATTGCCAATAGAGCCAGTCAACTCGCTCGCCAATCAATCGGTTCGAAAAAGCCCGTTCATCCCAATGACGATGTCAATCTTGGTCAGTCCTCAAACGACATCATACCCTCTACCCTCCACTTAAGTGTCGCTTTAGCGCTCAAAGAAGACCTCCTTCCCTCACTCAATCTGCTTGCGGCTGCTCTTGAAAAAAAATCTAAAGAATGGAAACAAATCATCAAGATAGGTAGAACACACCTTATGGATGCAACTCCCCTGACCCTCGGTCAGGAATTTTCTGGTTATGCCAGACAAATGGAGAAGTCTGTTGAAAGAGCAACCATTAGCCTCAAAACTTTGCAGGAATTAGCAATAGGAGGAACAGCCGTTGGCACCGGTATCAATTCCCATCCTCGATTTGCGGCAAAAGTCTGTCTCATCCTAACTGAAAAAACCGGAATTCATTTTCGAGAAGCAAAAAATCACTTTGAAGCACAAGCTGGACGTGACGATTGCGTCCAGGTGGCAGGTCATCTCAATACCATTGCTGCCAGCCTGACAAAGATAGCAAATGATATTCGACTGCTAGCCTCAGGCCCTCGAGCCGGTCTCAGAGAAATTTCCCTCCCCGCCACCCAACCAGGCTCCTCTATTATGCCTGGAAAAGTGAATCCGGTCATGTGTGAGATGCTCGTTCAAGTCTGCTCTTATACGACTGGATTGAGTAACACCGTGGTCCTCTGCGGCAGAGATGGACAGTTTGAACTCAATGTCACAATCCCCTTAATCGCTTATGCCCTCCATGAAAGTATTACCTGTCTATCCAACGCAGTACAGATCTTTACCAAACGTTGCATAAACGAAATGCAAGCTGATCCGGAAACCTGTCAGCAATATGTCGAAAAATCTCTCATGCTTGCCACTGCACTCAATCCACATATTGGGTACGACAAAGCGGCTGCCATAGCGAAACAAGCCTTTGAAGAAAAAAAGACCTTGAGAGAGATTCTTCTTGAGAAGAAAATTCTTACCTCAAAAGAGATTGATAAGGTTCTCAATCCTCGATCAATGATCTGATCTTACTCATCTCCAAAATCCTCTTTCAACCATGATCTCTCATCAACACATCACTCTGCAAACTCATGGACAGGGACTGCTTGAAATCACCAACAAACTTTCAACCATTCTACATCAGTCAAAATTGGACCAAGGACTCATGCATATATTCTGTCAGCATACCAGTTGTAGCCTTATGCTGATGGAAAATGCTGATCCAACAGCAAAAAAAGACCTCGAAGCATTTTTCAAACGCTTGATCCCAGAAAACGATCCTCTCTATACGCATACACTGGAAGGCTCCGACGACATGCCAAGTCATATTAAGATGGCACTCACCCGTTCCTCCGAAACCATTCCCTTTGAAAACCGACGTTTATTACTCGGAACATGGCAGGGAGTATTTCTTTGGGAACACCGCACTGCCGCACATTCTCGCAATCTTGTTGTCTCTTTACAGACTTAAGTCCTCTCTTCAGTTCGACACAAAAAACCCGGCTATGCTTAGAA